>NZ_JBEXSW010000009.1:0-214613 GCF_040613775.1 Streptomyces sp. NPDC006208
GGACGCCCGCGAGCACGCCCAGCACCAGGGTGACGACCAGCGCCGCGAGCACCTGACGCCGCCGTGCGGCGCCCGCCCTGCGCACCGCCCCGCGCCGGGCGGCCACCCTGGCGCGGCTGTCCACCCTGACGGGGCTGTCCGGACCGAGCGCCCTGGCCGCCACCGCTGCCCTGGCCGTCGCGCCGGGCACGGCTGCGGCCGCCACCGGCCTGTCCGGGCGCCTGCGCCCGGCGCCGCTGCGGCCGCTGCTGCTGCGCCACCGGCTGCGGCACCTCGACGGTGACCGCCACGCCCGACGGCTCGCGCGCCCCCGTGAGGCGGGCCAGCTCCTCGTCGCTGGACTTGATCCTGGCGGTGCGCGGGCTGATCCCGGCGTCCGCCATCAGCCGGGTCATCTCACGCCGCTGCTCGGGCAGCACCAGGGTCACGACGCTGCCGGACTCGCCCGCCCGTGCGGTGCGACCGCCGCGGTGCAGATAGTCCTTGTGGTCGACCGGCGGGTCGACGTTGACGACCAGGTCGAGGTCGTCGACGTGGATCCCTCGGGCGGCGACGTTGGTCGCGACCAGCGCGCTGACCTGACCGTTCTTGAACTGCTCCAGGGTGCGGTTGCGCTGCGGCTGCGAACGGCCGCCGTGCAGGGCCGCGGCCCGTACGCCGTTGGCCAGCAGCCGCTTGGCGAACCGGTCGGCGGAACGCTTCGTGTCGACGAAGAGGATCACCCGTCCGTCGCGGGCGGCGATACGGAGGGCGACGGCCTTCTTGTCGGTCTCGTCCGCGATGTGCAGCACATGGTGCTCCATCGTGGTGACCGCACCCGCGGACGGGTCGACGGAGTGCACCACCGGGTCGGTGAGGAACATCCGGACGAGCCGGTCGATGTTCTTGTCCAGCGTCGCCGAGAACAGCATCCGCTGACCGTCCGCCTCGACCTGCTTGAGCAGCGCCGTGACCTGCGGCATGAAGCCCATGTCGGCCATCTGGTCGGCCTCGTCCAGGACGGTGATCGCGACCCGGTCGAGGACGCAGTCGCCGCGCTCGATGAGGTCCTTCAGCCGCCCGGGCGTGGCCACGAGGACCTCGGCGCCGCGCCGGAGCGCGCCCGCCTGCTTGTTGATCGACAGGCCGCCGACAACCGTGGCGATCCGCAGCTGCACGGAGGTCGCGTACGGCGAGAGCGCGTCGGTGACCTGCTGCGCGAGCTCACGGGTGGGTACGAGGACGAGCGCGAGCGGGGCCCTCGGTTCGGCGCGCCGGCCCGCGGTACGGGCGAGCAGCGCAAGCCCGAAGGCGAGGGTCTTGCCGGAGCCGGTGCGTCCGCGGCCGAGGATGTCGCGGCCCGCGAGCGAGTTCGGCAGCGTGGCGGCCTGGATCGGGAAGGGGTCGGTGACGCCCTGCGCGTCGAGGGTCTTCAGCAGGGCGGCCGGCATGTCCAGCTCACCGAACGCGTGGACGGCCGAGAGCGCCGGGGTGATGGTTTCCGGCAGCGTGAATTCCTGTGGGGGCGTCGGCGCGGCCTTGCGGGCGGACGCTTTCCCGGAGCGCTGTGCGGGGACCCTCGCGCGGGAATTGGCAGGGCGCTTTCGTGCCGGGCGTTCGGAGCGGTTCATGCGGAATATGCCTTCCTGGGCCTGTGGACAGATGCGGCCGGGGCCCGCACCGAGCTCGGTGCGGGCCCCGGCCGCGTGCAAACGCGTCCAGCGATCAGGCCGGGACGATGTTCTCCGCCTGCGGGCCCTTCTGGCCCTGCGTGACGTCGAAGGTGACCTTCTGGCCTTCCTGAAGCTCACGGAAGCCCGAGGTGGCGATGTTGGAGTAGTGGGCGAAGACGTCGGCGCCGCCGCCGTCCTGCTCGATGAAGCCGAAGCCCTTTTCCGCGTTGAACCACTTCACGGTGCCAGTTGCCATGTCAATCTCCTAAAACAGGGGCAAGCCGGGAATTCACACTGCGTGAACTCCCCGTCGCCGCAATGACCCCCATCCGGAGAAGCCGGAAACAAAACGTGCGCCTGAGGAAGCTTCCCGTCAGGCGCACACAAAGTTCATGGGTACCAAAACTGCAACTACGTCACCGTAGCACATGCCGCTGAGCTGCTGCCGCCACCGCCCCCGCCGTCGTGTCCCGGCCCCTGCCGCCCGCACGACTGCCCGGGGGCTGCACCCTCACACCCGCTCGATGATCGTCACGTTCGCCTGGCCGCCCCCCTCGCACATCGTCTGCAGACCGAACCTCCCGCCCCTGCGCTCCAGTTCATGCAGCAGCGTGGTCATCAGCTTCGCCCCCGTCGCACCCAGCGGATGCCCCAGCGCGATCGCGCCACCGTTGACATTGACCTTGTCCGGGTCCGCGCCCGTCTCCTTGAGCCATGCCAGCACGACCGGCGCGAACGCCTCGTTGATCTCGACGAGATCCATGTCGTCGATCGTCATGCCGGTCTTCTTCAGCGCATGCGCCGTCGCGGGGACGGGCGCCGACAGCATGCGGATCGGGTCCTCGCCGCGTACCGACAGATGGTGGATCCGGGCGCGGGGGGTCAGTCCGTGCTCCGCGACGGCCCGTTCGCTCGCGATCAGCATCGCCGCCGCGCCGTCCGAGACCTGGGAGGAGCAGGCCGCCGTGATGGTGCCGCCCTCCAGGACCGGCGCCAGGGCCGCCATCTTCTCCAGGGTCGTGTCGCGGCGCGGCCCCTCGTCCCTGGTCACGGTGGCGTACGCGACGGTCTCCCGGTCGAATCGCCCTTCGTCGATCGCGCGGACCGCTCTCTGGTGCGACAGGAGCGCGAACTCCTCCATGGCGCGCCGGGTGATCCCCCATTTCGCGGCGATCAACTGGGCCCCGTGGAACTGGTTGACCGGCGCGTCCCCGTACCGGGCCCGCCAGCCCTCGCTGCCCGCGAACGGCCCCTGGGTCAGACCGAGCGGTTCGGCGGCCTGCCGGGAGGCGAAGGCGATCGGGATCTGGGTCATGTTCTGGGTGCCGCCCGCGACCACCAGGTCCTGGGTGCCGGACAGTACGCCCTGGGCCGCGAAGTGCACGGCCTGCTGAGAGGATCCGCACTGCCGGTCGATGGTCACACCGGGTACCTCTTCGGGCAGCCCGGCGGCGAGCCAGGATGTGCGCGCTATGTCGCCGGCCTGCGGACCGACGGTGTCGAGGCAGCCGAAGACGACGTCCTCGACGGCGGCCGGGTCGATCCCGGAGCGTTCGACCAGGGCGCGCAGCACGTGCGCGCCGAGGTCCGCGGGGTGGACGGCGGCGAGGCCTCCCCCTCGCCTGCCGACCGGGGTGCGTACCGCTTCGACGATGTAGGCCTCGCGCATGACGTCAACTCCCTGTCCGGCCGAGCCGGTCACGTTCGTACGGCGATCCCGTCCAGCACCATCGACAGGTACTGCCGGGCGATCTCTTCGGGGCTGTGCTGTCCGCCCGGCCGGTACCAGGACGCCGCGACCCACACCGTGTCGCGCACGAACCGGTAGGTGAGCCGGACGTCGAGGTCGGCGCGGAAGGCCCGTTCGGCGACCCCGCGCTCCAGCGTGCCGAGCCAGGCCTTCTCGAACTTCTGCTGCGAGTCGGTGAGATAGCCGAAGCGCGGCTGGGTGGCCAGATGGCGGGATTCCTTCTGGTAGATGGCGACGGCGGCGCGGTGCCGGTCGATCTCCCGGAAGGACTCGGTGACGAGGGCCTCGATGGTCTCCCGGGGTCCCAGACCGGCGGCGAGCACGGCGTCGTACCCCTCCCACAGCTCGGTGAGGAAGGAGGAGAGGATCTCGTCGAGCATCGATTCCTTGGAATCGAAGTGGTAGTAGAGGCTGCCGGCGAGCATGCCGGCCGCGTCCGCGATCCTGCGGACGGTGGTGGCGTTGTAGCCCTGGGCGGCGAACACCTCGGCGGCGGTGTCGAGGAGTTGCTTGCGCCGATCGGCCGGGGCGGCGGTCACCTGGTGCTGCTTCTTCGTGGGAGGCACACGACCATTGTGGTGCCAGGCCCGTTCAGGGCGGTCGTGCCGGGTAGGCGACGAGCGCCCGGAGCGGTCTCAGGCATGCTGGCTGCTGACGGAGAGGACCTCGCCGGTCAGGTACGAGGAGTAGTCGCCGGCGAGGAAGACGATCACGTTGGCGACCTCCCACGGCTCTGCGTACCGTCCGAAGGCCTCGCGCGCGGTCAGTTCCTCCAGCAGTTCGGCCGAGGTGACCTTCACCAGGTGCGGATGCATGGCGAGGCTGGGTGCGACGGCATTGACCCGTACGCCGTACTCGGCCGCTTCGACGGCCGCGCACCGGGTGAGCGCCATGACGCCCGCCTTGGCGGCGGCGTAGTGGGCCTGGCCGGCCTGGGCCCGCCAGCCGGCGACGGAGGAGTTGTTGACGATCACGCCGCCGTGGCCGCCCGCGCGGAAGGCGCGCAGGGCGGCACGAGTGCAGCGGAAGGTGCCGTTCAGGGTGACGTCGAGGACGCGGGACCACTGGTCGTCGGTCATGTCGGCGAGGGCCGCGGTACCGCCGAGGCCCGCGTTGTTGACGACGATGTCGAGCCCGCCGTGCTCCTGGACCGCCCTGTCGAACAGGGCCTGGACCTGCGTCTCGTCGGTGACGTCGCACGGCAGTGCGGTGACCGCGCCGGCGCCGAACTCCGCGGCGAGCGCCGCCTCGGTCTCCTTCAGCCGGCGCGCATGGGCGTCGGAGACAAGGATGCGCGCGCCCTCCTCCAGGAACCGGCGGGCGGTCGCGCCGCCGATGCCTGCGCCCGCGGCGGCGGTGATGACGGCGGTGCGGCGCGTCAGCAGGCCGTGCCCGGGTACGTACTGCGCCCTGTCGTTCCTCACATCGGCACGTTAACCTACCAAACACTTGTTAGGGAAGGATGGAGCATGGACCTCGACCTCTCCCCGGACGAGCGGGCCTTCCGCGCCGAGGCCCGCGCGTGGCTCGCCGGGCACGTCCCCGCCGAACCGCTCCCTTCCCTGGAGACCGAGGAGGGCTTCGCGGCGCACCGTGCCTGGGAGGCGCGGCTCGCGGCGGACCGCTGGTCGGTGGTCTCCTGGCCCGAGCGGTACGGCGGCCGGGGTGCGGACCTCGTGCGCTGGCTGCTGTTCGAGGAGGAGTACTACGCGGCGGGCGCACCCGGCCGGGTCGCGCAGAACGGCATCCACCTGCTCGCCCCGACCCTCTTCGACCACGGGACCGAGGAACAGCGCACACGCGTACTTCCGTCGATGGCGAGCGGTGAGGTCATCTGGGCGCAGGCCTGGTCCGAGCCCGAGGCCGGCTCGGATCTCGCCTCACTGCGCTCGCGTGCCGTGCGCACGGACGGGGGCTGGCTGCTGAACGGCCTGAAGACCTGGTCCTCGCGGGCGGCCTTCGCCGACCGCGCGTTCGGCATCTTCCGTACGGATCCCGCTGCCCCGAGGCCGCATCAGGGCCTGACGTACCTGATGTTCGACCTGTCGGCGCCCGGCGTGACGGTCCGGCCCATCGGCCGGCTCGACGGCAGGCCCGCATTCGCGGAGCTCTTCCTCGACGACGTGTTCGTGCCGGACGCGGACGTGATCGGCGAGCCCGGCGCAGGCTGGCGGATCGCGATGGCGGCAACGGGCAACGAGCGCGGGCTGACCTTGCGCTCGCCCGGCCGGTTCCTGGCCGCGGCGGACCGTCTCGTACAGCAGTGGCACGCCTCGGCCCCCGCCGCGGACACGGCGCTGCGGGACCGGGTCGCGGACGCGGTGATCGGCGCCCGTGCGTACCAGCTGTTCACCTGGGCGAGCGCGGCGCGGTGCGCGGCAGGCGGGCGCATCGGCGCGGAGTCGAGCCTGAACAAGGTCTTCTGGTCCGAGTACGACATCGCCCTGCACGAGACGGCGCTCGACCTGCTGGGTGCGGACGGGGAGTTGGCGGACGGCGCATGGTCGGAGGGGTACGTCTTCTCGCTCGCCGGTCCGCTGTACGCCGGCACGAACGAGATCCAGCGCGACATCATCGCCGAGCGGCTGCTCGGCCTGCCGAAGGGCCGCCGCTGATGCGTTTTCTGCTGACCGACGAGCAACAGGCGTTCGCCCGTTCGCTGGACACGATGCTGACGGCCGCGGACACCCCCGCGACGGCGCGCGCCTGGGCCGCCGGAGAGCCGGGACCCGGGCGCGCGGTGTGGCAGCACCTCGGCGGGGCGGGCGTGTTCGCGCTGGCCGTGCCGGAGACTTACGAGGGGTCGGGACTGCTACCCGTCGAACTCGCCGTCGCCTTCGTGGAGTTGGGTCGGCATGCGGTGGCGGGCCCGGTGGTGGAGACGGTCGCCGCGGCGGTGCTGGTCGCCGAGCTGGGCGATTCGGCCCTGGCCAAGCGGCTGCTGCCGGGCATCGCGACGGGCGAGATCGCGGTGTCGGTGCTGCTGCCCGGCTCGGAGCCGTACGCCTTGGACGCGGATGCGGCGGACTGCGTCCTGGCGGTCACCGCCCCCGCACCCCGGCCGGACGCCGGCAGCCCCGCGGGACCCGAGCTGCGCACCGCGCCCGGCCACGGGTCCGTGCGGGCCTCGGTCGATCCCGTGCGGCGGCTGAGCATTCCCCTGCCGGGAGGTGAGATCCTGGCGGCCGGAGCGGAGGTGGCCGCCGCAGCCGCTCGGGCCGGGCAGTGGGCGCGGCTCGCCACGGCGGCCCAGTCCCTCGGTGTCGGGCTGGCGCTGCTGGACCGTACCGTCGCGTACGTCAAGCAGCGCACCCAGTTCGGTGCCGCCATCGGCTCCTTCCAGGCGGTCAAGCACCGGCTCGCGGACACGCTGATCGCCCTCGAGTTCGCCCGGCCCCTGCTGTTCGGGGCTGCGCTGTCCATGGACGGGGCCGATGTCGCCGCCGCCAAGGTGGCGGCGGGCGAGGCCGCGTACACGGCCGCCCGCACCGCACTCCAACTGCACGGCGCCGCCGGATACACCGAGGAACTCGATCTGTCCCTGTGGCTGCGCAAGGCACGGCCGCTGCGGGACGCCTGGGGCACGCCGGCGCAATGCCGGGCCGCCGTGCTGGCCTGACCGGCTGCTCAGTCGTCGCCGGCCGCTCGGTCGTCGCCGCGCGGCGGGCTGTCGTCGTTGCCGCGCCGCATGGTCCGCAACCTCCGGCCCGGACGCCAGATCTGTACGACGAGTTCGTCGCCGTCGACCCTGGTCCGCACCACCTCGGCGAGCTCCGCCCGGAACAGATGGAACGGCTGCGGCTCGCCCGCCTCCTGCGTGAACGCCGCCTTCGCCCGCGGGTCGGTCACCTCGACCGCCCGCCCGGAGACACGGACGTCCCCGCCGTCCATGGAGGTGCCGCTGCCGGGGTTCGCCTGGACGGCGAACCTCGGGTCGCGGCGGAGGTCCTGCGCCTTGCGGGAGTTCGGCATCATGCCGAGCCAGCTCGCCGTGGCTGAACTTCACCTCCAGCCCGGACATCCGAGGCGAACCGTCCTTGCGGAGCGTCGCGAGGACGTGGTGCGTGTGCTTTTCGAAGCGCTGCTGTGCGGTCGCGGCGTAGTCCGGTTCCGCGGCCCGGAAGTCTGCCCAACGGGAGGTCATGACCCCATGGAAGCGCGGATACCCGACATCTTCTGTCGTGTTCGGCACGCGTGTCCCGACCGGACGCCACGGCGGCACGCCGGTGCTCGGGCAGGCACCCTCACGCATGCACCCTGAGCGTGACAACCGCCGCGTGTCCGTCCGTACGCAGCACTCCGGGCGAGCGGTCCAGGACCGCCGCGTCGTACGGGTCGAGTGTCACGGGCTCATCGGCGCCGAGCAGTGTGGTGCCGTCCAGTGCGACGACCACCACGGCCGCGTCCGCCGGGACGGGGAGCAGCAGGGCGCCCCGTACCACCGAGGTCAGCGCCGTGACGCGCCCTCTGCGGTACATCACGTTGAGATTGACGACGGGGCCTTCGAGGAGCCGTCCCGCGGTCGCGACGTCGCCGGGGAAGTCGTGCGGCGCACAGCGCTCGCCGACGCGCAGGTACTCACCGCCGACGGTGAGGTCCATACCGGCGCCCTCGACCACGGTCAGGGTCCGGTCCACGTCCGGGAACGCGGAGAACGGGCCGTCCGCACGCACGTCCGCGAGGCTGATCCGCCAGTCGAAGTCGTCCATCGGCGCGCCTGCGGGTGACACGGCGATCTCCCGGGTCACCCCGCCGCCGTTCTTCCACGGCACGGCCGTACGGCCTGCCGCCCGCAGGATCCTCATCGCACGATGCCCTGTGCCCTCGCCGCCGCCAGCCACTGCGGGAACTCGCCGACCAGCCGGTCGTACAGCTCCGTGTCGGGGACCTGGCGCGGGTCGAGCCCGGCGTGGAAGAAGCCGGCGTTGTCGATGGGCCGTTTGGCCGGTACGGCGAGTTCGTCGAGCCTGTGCAGGAAGTCGAACTGCGAACTGCGCTTGTTGCCGAAGCCGACGAACTGCCAGAACAACGGCAGACGCGCGGCCTTGCACAGATAGCGCTCCGCGGCGTGCTTGCTGATCGGGCCGCCGTCCGTCTGGAAGACGACGAGCGCGGGGGCCGTGGAGCCGCTGTCGAGGTAGTGGTCTATGACCGCGTCCATGGCCAGGTGGTAGCTGGTCTTGCCCATGTGGCCGAGGCCCGCGACGATCTCGTCGACCCGGCCCCGGTGGTTCTCCAGGGCGATGTCGGTCACGGCGTCGATGTCGGTGGAGAAGAAGACCACGGGCACCGAGCCGTCGTCGTCGAGATTGGCCGAGAGGCCCAGCACCCGGTCGGCGAGCCCCTGGACACTGCCGTCCTTGTAGTAGTCCTTCATGGAGCCCGAGTAGTCGAGCACCAGATAGACGGCTGCACGCTGCCCGTGCAGGCCGTGCTTCTGGAGGGACACGCCGGCGCTCTTGTAGAGACTGACCAGGGCCGGTGCCCGCTCCTCGACCTTGCGGAGGCTGATGGCCGGTCCGGGGATGCTGGCAGTGGCCATGCGGGGCTCCGTTTCCTCACGTTCCTCACGCCGAAAGGCGACTCAGCGTACCCCCGAGTGGGCGGGGAACCCGCCGGGTTCCGTCTCACCGCATGGCGCCGCGCCTGCCCCGCGGCGGAACGGCAACGCGGCGCCTGCCCATGTCCGGTCGGGGACGTGGCAGGCGCCGCGTTCGTGTCCGCACGCCGTTGTACGAGACGTTCTGTTCGCGCCGCGGTCAGACCGTCAGCGCGCGGTCCGTCGGGCGGATCGGGGCCGGGAGCGCGCTCGTCCCCGTCAGGAAACGGTCCACGCCACGGGCCGCCGAGCGGCCCTCGGCGATCGCCCAGACGATCAGGGACTGGCCGCGGCCCGCGTCGCCGGCCACGAAGACGCCGGCCACGTTGGTGGCGAAGTCGGCGTCCCGTGCGACGTTGCCGCGTTCGTCCAGCTCCAGGCCGAACTGCTGGACCAGACCGTTCTCCTGGTCCGTACCGGTGAAGCCCATCGCCAGCGTCACCAGCTGCGCCGGGATCCGGCGCTCCGTGCCCGCCTTCTGCTCCAGCTTGCCGTCCTTGAACTCCACCTCGATGAGGTGCAGCGCCTGGACGTTGCCGTCCTCGTCGCCCTCGAAGTGGGTGGTGGAGACGGAGTAGACCCGCTCGCCGCCCTCCTCGTGCGCCGAGGTGACCTTGTAGAGCATCGGGAACGTCGGCCAGGGCTGGTTGGTGCTGCGCTCCTCACCGGGCCGCGGCATGATCTCCAGCTGGGTGACGGAGGCCGCGCCCTGGCGGTGGGCGGTGCCCACGCAGTCCGCGCCGGTGTCGCCACCGCCGATGACGACGACGTGCTTGCCCTCGGCGGTGATCGGCGGGGCCACGAAGTCGCCCTCGACGACCTTGTTGGCGAGCGGCAGGTACTCCATCGCGAAGTGGATGCCGTTCAGCTCACGGCCCGGGACCGGCAGATCACGCGAGACGGTGGCACCCGCGGCGATGACCACCGCGTCGTAGCGCCGGCGCAGCGCGTCGGCCGGCATGTCTCGGCCGATCTCCACCTCGGTACGGAACTTGGTGCCCTCCGCGCGCATCTGCTCGATACGGCGGTTGATGTGCACCTTCTCCATCTTGAACTCGGGGATGCCGTACCGCAGCAGCCCGCCGATGCGGTCGGCCCGCTCGTACACGACGGTGGTGTGGCCGGCCCGGGTCAGCTGCTGGGCGGCGGCCAGGCCCGCCGGGCCCGAGCCGATGACCGCGACGGTCTTGCCGGACAGGCGCTCCGGCGCCTGCGGCCTGACGTCACCCGTGTCCCACGCCTTGTCGATGATGGAGACTTCGACGTTCTTGATGGTGACGGCCGGCTGGTTGATGCCGAGCACGCACGCCGCCTCGCACGGAGCGGGGCACAGCCGCCCGGTGAACTCCGGGAAGTTGTTCGTCGCGTGCAGGCGCTCGCTCGCCGCCGCCCAGTCCCCGCGGTAGGCGTAGTCGTTCCACTCGGGGATCAGGTTCCCGAGCGGGCAGCCGTTGTGGCAGAACGGGATGCCGCAGTCCATGCAGCGGCCGGCCTGCTTGCTGATGATCGGCAGCAGCGAGCCGCGGACGTACACCTCGTTCCAGTCCCTGACGCGCTCGCCGACGGGACGGGTCTCGGCGACCTCGCGCCCGGTGGTCAGGAAGCCCTTGGGGTCAGCCATTGGTCGCCGCCTCCATCATCTTCTCGGTGGTCTCCTGCTCGGAGAGACCGGCGAGCTCAGCGGCGTCCTTGGCGGCGAGCACTGCCTTGTACGTGGTCGGGATGATCTTGCTGAAGCGGTCCACGTTCACGGACCAGTCGGCGAGGAGCCTCGCAGCGACGGTCGAGCCGGTCTCCTCCTGGTGGCGGCGCACGACATCGTGCAGCCACTGCTTGTCGGCGTCGGACAGGGTCTCGATCGCCTCCAGGTTCCCGGCGTTGACGTTGTCCGGGTCGAGGTCGACGACGTAGGCGACACCACCGGACATGCCGGCCGCGAAGTTGCGTCCGGTCTCGCCGAGCACGACCGCGTGTCCGCCGGTCATGTACTCGCAGCCGTGGTCGCCCACACCCTCGGAGACCACCAGCGCGCCGGAGTTGCGGACGCAGAACCGCTCGCCGGTGCGGCCCCGCAGGAACATCTCGCCGCCGGTCGCACCGTAGGCGATGGTGTTGCCCGCGATGGTCGAGTACTCGGCGAGGTGGTCGGCGCCGCGGTCCGGGCGGACCACGATCCGGCCGCCCGACAGCCCCTTGCCGACGTAGTCGTTGGCGTCGCCCTCCAGACGCAGCGTGACGCCGCGCGGCACGAACGCGCCGAAGGACTGGCCGGCCGAGCCGGTGAAGATGATGTCGATGGTGTCGTCCGGCAGACCCGCACCGCCGAACCGCTTGGTGACCTCGTGTCCGAGCATCGTGCCGACGGTCCGGTTGATGTTGCGGATCGCGACCTGGCCGCGCACCGGCTGGGCGTCCTCGGCCGTCGCCGCGTTCAGCGCCTCGGCAGCCAGCTCGATCAGCTCGTTGTCGAGAGCCTTCTCCAGACCGTGGTCCTGCTCGACGATCTGGTGGCGCACCGCGCCGTCGGGCAGCTCGGGGACGTGGAAGAGCGGCTCCAGGTCGAGCCCCTGCGCCTTCCAGTGCTTCACGGCCTGCGCGGTGTCCAGCAGCTCGGCGTGGCCGACGGCCTCCTCGACGCTGCGGAAGCCCAGCTCCGCGAGGATCTCGCGGACCTCCTCGGCGATGAACTCGAAGAAGTTGACGACGAATTCCGCCTTGCCGGCGAACCGCTCGCGCAGCACCGGGTTCTGAGTGGCGATACCGACCGGGCAGGTGTCCAGGTGGCAGACGCGCATCATGACGCAGCCGGAGACGACGAGCGGCGCGGTCGCGAAACCGAACTCCTCGGCGCCGAGCAGCGCGGCGATGACGACGTCGCGCCCGGTCTTCAGCTGACCGTCGGTCTGCACGACGATGCGGTCGCGCAGGCCGTTGAGCAGCAGCGTCTGCTGGGTCTCGGCGAGGCCGAGCTCCCAGGGGCCGCCGGCGTGCTTCAGCGAGGTGAGCGGCGAGGCACCGGTACCGCCGTCGTGGCCGGAGATGAGGACGACGTCCGCGTGCGCCTTGGAGACACCCGCGGCAACCGTGCCGACACCGACCTCGGAGACCAGCTTCACGTGGATACGCGCGGCCGGGTTGGCGTTCTTGAGGTCGTGGATCAGCTGAGCCAGGTCCTCGATGGAGTAGATGTCGTGGTGCGGCGGCGGGGAGATCAGACCGACACCCGGGGTGGAGTGCCGGGTCTTGGCGACCCACGGGTAGACCTTGTGGCCGGGCAGCTGGCCGCCCTCGCCGGGCTTGGCGCCCTGGGCCATCTTGATCTGGATGTCGTCCGCGTTGACCAGGTACTCGCTCGTCACACCGAAGCGGCCGGAGGCGACCTGCTTGATGGAGGAGCGGCGCTCGGGGTCGTACAGGCGCTCCGGGTCCTCGCCGCCCTCACCGGTGTTGGACTTGCCGCCCAGCTGGTTCATGGCGATGGCGAGGGTCTCGTGCGCCTCGCGCGAGATCGAGCCGTACGACATGGCGCCGGTGGAGAAGCGCTTGACGATCTCGGAGACCGGCTCGACCTCGTCGATCGAGATGGGCTCGCGGCCGCTCGTGAAGCCGAACAGGCCGCGCAGCGTCATCAGACGCTCGGACTGCTCGTTCACCCGGTCCGTGTACTTCTTGAAGATGTCGTAGCGGCGGTTGCGGGTGGCGTGCTGCAGCCGGAAGACCGTCTCCGGGTCGAACAGGTGCGGCTCGCCCTCACGGCGCCACTGGTACTCGCCGCCGATGTCCAGCGCGCGGTGCGCCGAGGCGATGCCGGAGGCCGGGTAGCCCTTGGCGTGCCGGGCGGCGACCTCCTTGGCGACGACCTCGAGACCGGCGCCGCCGATCTTGGAGGCGGTGCCGTTGAAGTACTTCTCGACGAAGCCCTCGTCGAGACCGACGGCCTCGAAGACCTGCGCGCCGCGGTAGGAGGCGACGGTCGAGATGCCCATCTTGGACATGACCTTCAGCACCCCCTTGCCGAGGGCGTAGATGAGGTTGCGGATGGCGTGCTCGGGCTCCAGGCCCTCGATGAAGGTGCCGGCGCGGACCAGGTCCTCGACCGACTCCATCGCCAGGTACGGGTTGACGGCGGCGGCGCCGTAGCCGATGAGCAGCGCGACGTGGTGCACCTCACGGACGTCACCGGCCTCGACCAGCAGGCCCACCTGGGTGCGCTGCTTGGTGCGGATGAGGTGGTGGTGCACGGCGGAGGTGAGCAGCAGCGACGGGATCGGCGCGTGCTCGGCGTCCGAGTGCCGGTCGGAGAGCACGATGAGGCGGGCGCCGTCCTCGATGGCGGCGTCGGCCTCGGCGCAGATCTCCTCGATACGGGCGGCCAGCGCGTCGCCGCCGCCGGAGACCCGGTACAGGCCGGAGAGCGTCGCGGCGGTCATGCCGGGCATGTCGCCGTCGGCGTTGATGTGGATGAGCTTGGCCAGCTCGTCGTTGTCGATCACCGGGAAGGGCAGCGTGACGCTGCGGCAGGACGCCGCGGTCGGCTCCAGGAGGTTGCCCTGGGGGCCCAGCGAGGAGAGCAGCGAGGTGACGAGCTCCTCGCGGATGGCGTCCAGCGGCGGGTTGGTGACCTGCGCGAACAGCTGGGTGAAGTAGTCGAACAGCAGCCGGGGGCGCTCGGACAGGGCCGCGATCGGGGAGTCCGTGCCCATGGAGCCCAGCGGCTCGCCGCCGGTACGGGCCATCGGCGCCAGGATCACGCGCAGCTCCTCCTCGGTGTAACCGAAGGTCTGCTGGCGACGGGTGACCGAGGCGTGGGTGTGGACGATGTGCTCGCGCTCGGGGAGGTCCTCGAGCTCGATCTCGCCGGTCTCCAGCCAGTCCGCGTAGGGGTGCTCCGCGGCGAGGGCCGACTTGATCTCGTCGTCCTCGATGATGCGGTGCTCGGCGGTGTCGACGAGGAACATCTTTCCGGGCTGGAGGCGGCCCTTGCGGACGACCTTCGCCGGGTCGATGTCGAGGACGCCGACCTCGGAGGACAGGACGACGAGTCCGTCGTCGGTGACCCAGTAGCGGCCGGGGCGCAGACCGTTGCGGTCGAGGACCGCGCCGACCTGGGTGCCGTCGGTGAAGGTGACGCAGGCCGGTCCGTCCCAGGGCTCCATCATCGTGGAGTGGTACTTGTAGAACGCGCGGCGGGCCGGGTCCATGGAGTCGTGGTTCTCCCACGCCTCGGGGACCATCATCAGGACCGAGTGCGGCAGCGAACGGCCTCCGAGGTGGAGCAGCTCCAGGACCTCGTCGAAGGAGGCGGAGTCGGAGGCGTCCGGCGTACAGACCGGGAAGATCCGGTCCAGCGTCTCGCCCCCGAAGAGGTCGGACACGAGCTGGGACTCGCGGGCGCGCATCCAGTTGCGGTTGCCCTTGACCGTGTTGATCTCACCGTTGTGCGCGACGAAGCGGTACGGGTGGGCCAGCGGCCAGCTCGGGAAGGTGTTCGTGGAGAACCGGGAGTGGACCAGGGCGACGGTGGTGGCGCAGCGCCGGTCGGACAGGTCCGGGAAGAAGGGCTCCAGCTGGCCGGTGGTCAGCATGCCCTTGTAGACGATCGTGCGGGCGGAGAGCGAGGGGAAGTACACCCCGGCCTCGCGCTCGGCGCGCTTGCGCAGCACGAACGCCTTGCGGTCGAGCGCGATGCCCGTGTTCTCACCGTCCGCGACGAAGAGCTGACGGAAGGCGGGCATGGTGGCGCGCGCGCCGCTGCCGAGCAGGTCGGGGGTGACCGGGACCTCACGCCAGCCGAGGACGTCGAGGCCCTCCTCGCCGGCGATCGTCTCGATCCGTGAGACGGCGGCCGTGGTCGCGTCGTCCCCTTCGGCGGGGAGGAAGGCGATACCGACGGCGTACGAACCGGCCTCGGGAAGCTCGAAAGCGGTGACCTCACGGAGGAACGCGTCCGGGACCTGCATCAGGATGCCCGCACCGTCGCCGGAGTCCGGCTCGGAGCCGGTGGCGCCGCGGTGCTCCAGATTGCGCAGTACGGTCAACGCCTGCTCGACCAGCTCATGGCTGGCAACACCGGTGAGGGTGGCCACGAACCCGACGCCACATGCGTCGTGTTCGTTACGGGGGTCGTACATCCCCTGCGGTGCGGGGCGACCGTCCATGGGCGACCAGGCGTCGGAACGCATCGGCTCTCCCGTCGTCGTCGTGGCATGTAGCAGTGCCGAGGGACGACGTTGGCCCTCTGCGAAATTTCGTGCAGGTTACATGATGGAGTGCTTCTCGGAAAGTGGATAGGCCGTTCCAACATGCGGACACCGCGAGGCGGTGGGAGGGGGTCACCGCCGGACAGATCGATGTCCGGTGGACCATCGCAGACAGGCTTCGTTGCCCACAGCGTCTACGGCTCATGCCCGGTGGTGAGGGAATCGAAACAGCCGGGTAACGGCTACTTATGTTGCTCCCTGCATAGTGTCTCACCCCAGGCCTGATCCGCGGAGGGGATGTACGTCACAGGGTCGGCCACGCGGGCCATGAACGCCAGCCCATCAGGCACTGAGCAGGTGCCGGAGCGGCAACCGGCCGCGGTTCCCGGCGAGCGGCGGCCCCTCGCGTGACGCCTCCGCCCGGGCCGCGGACCTCGAACAGCGGCGGGGCACACACACGCCTCGACCGGGGTGGGGCGTACCTGCCGGGGCGCATCACCCGGGGCGTCGGCCGGGCAAGCGGGCTGCCGCCCCGGCGGGACACGCCCGCCCGGCCGGGGCACACGTACGCAAGCGCGCGGCCCCGGGCGCAGCCGGACGAGGGGCGCAGCCCGGGTCGGACCGCGGCAGGGGCGCCGCCCAGGTCAGACGGCGGCGCCGATGAGCATCCCCAGGCCGTAGGTGAACGCCGCCGCCGCGCCGCCCAGGACCAGCTGCCGCAGCCCGCTGAACCACCAGTTGCGTGCCGTCACCTGGGCCACCAGCGCACCGCAGGCGAACAGCCCCGTCAGCGCGAGCAGCACGGCCGGCCACAGCGCGCTCGCGCCGAGCAGATACGGCAGCACCGGCAGCAGCGCACCCAGGGCGAACGATCCGAACGACGAGACCGCAGCGACGGCCGGCGAGGGCAGGTCGTCCGGGTCGATGCCGAGCTCCTCGCGGGCGTGGATCTCCAGCGCCTGCTCGGGGTCCCTGGAGAGCTGCATCGCCACCTCACGGGCGAGCTGGGGCTCGACGCCACGCGCCACGTACAGCGCGGCGAGCTCCTCCATCTCGTCGACCGGGTGCCCCAGCAACTGGCGGCGCTCCACCTCCAGTTCGGCCTGGACCAGCTCGCGCTGGGAGGCGACGGAGGTGTACTCGCCCGCGGCCATGGAGAACGCGCCGGCCGCGAGGCCGGCCAACCCCGTGACGACGATGGTCTGCTGGGAGACCGCGCCGCCCGCGACACCGGTCATCAGGGCCAGGTTGGAAACGAGCCCGTCCATCGCTCCGAACACTGCCGGACGCAGCCACCCGCCGTTGACATCACGGTGGGTGTGGTTGTCGCGGTGTGCAACGTGAAGTGTGGCTTCGGTTTCGATGACGGACACAGCTCTCCCCTTCTCCGGCAGCGGCCCTGCCTGCGCCGCTCCCCCTCTACACCCTCGAAACTACGCACGACGTAAGGGGCGCGCCAGCAAGGCAGGCTTTACTTACTTGGAGTCAGGCGGGTGACAGAAACGTTTCTTCCGACTCGTGGGCCTCGTGAGGTGGCAGGAATCCACGAACACGCGCACTGCGCGCGAAAGGGGTGACGCGTTGAGGCTGCCTGCATGCGATCCCGTCTCTGCCGAGTCGGCCGCGCTCCGGGAGCGAGCTCGCGGCGCACTGCTCGGACTGGCCGTCGGGGATGCGCTCGGGGCGCCGGCGGAGAACATGCGGCCCTCCGAGATCCGCCGCAGATGGGGCCGTATCGAGGGCTTCGTGAGCGACGACCCGGCCGGCACCGACGACACCGAGTACGCGATCTTCTCCGGGCTGCTGCTCGCCCGGCACGGCTCGGCGCTCACCGTCGCGCATGTGGAGGCGGCATGGCACCACTGGATCGCGGATCTCGACGAAGGACCGTTCCGGGGGGCGGGGTTCAGCGAACGCGGCACCCTTGAGAATCTGCGCAGGGGCCTCGCCGCCCCCATCTCGGCCCAGCACCGGCACGCCTGGAGCGACGGTCTCGCCATGCGGGCGGCGCCCTTCGGCGTCTTCGCGGCGGGCCGGCCCGCCGAGGCGGCCCGGCTGGTCGCCATCGACGGCTGCGTCAGCCACGACGGCGAGGGCATCTACGGCGGCCAGGCCGTGGCCGCCGGAGTGGCCGCGGCGATGGCGGGCGCGGGCCCGGCCGGTGTGATCGGCGCGGCGCTGTCGGTGGTCCCCATGGACTCCTGGACCGCGCGCTCCATGCGCCGCGCCGTCGTCGCGGCAGGGCGGGGGGACTCCGACCACCGCACCCGCGAACGGACGGTCCGCTCCGCGGTCGTCATCGGCGGCTACCCGTGGACGGACCTCGCCCCGGAGGCGGTGGGGCTCGCGTTCGGCGCGTTCGCGGCGGCGCGGGGAGACTTCCGTACGTCCGTGCTCACGGCGGTCAACATGGGCCGCGACGCCGACACGACGGCGGCGGTGGCGGGCGCGCTGGCCGGAGCGATGTCCGGTGCCTCCGCGATCCCGGCCGAGTGGGCGGCGGCGATCGGTTCGGTCAGGGGAAGCTGTCTGCCCTCGATGGCGGGCTACCACGTCCTGGACATCGCGGACCTGCTCACTCCGGACGACGACACCGAGGCCCTGTCATGACCCCGCGCCCCCTGGACCCCAACGGCACCCAGCCCCTGCCGGCCGACGATCCCGACGACCGGACCACGGCGACGCCGCCGGTCGCGGACGGGGACCCCGGCGGGCGGGAGGCGCCGGACGACGGCCGGCCGCCCGGCAACCCGCCGCCCGCCCCGGCCGGCCGACCCGGCGGGACGCCGGCCCCCGGTGACCCGCCCACGACCGCGGCCGCCCTGGGCGAGATGCACCGGACACCGCAGGCACCACGGCGCGGACGGACCGGGCCCGGCCGAACCCCTGACGCCCTGGGGGACCACCGCACCCGCCCCGGCGACACGCCCGTTTCGGGCTGGGGGTATCTGCCCGGGGAAGCCGTCGGGGAGGCCGCCGTCGGGGACATCCCCCGGCTGCCGCCCCGGCCACAGGCGACACCCGTGCACGCGTACGCCCCCGTGGCCACGGCGGCACCGGCCCGCGAGCGTGCGGTGCCCGCCGCACCCGTCACCCACCGCGACCGGATCGAGGGACTGATCCTCGGGCTCGCCGCAGGAGACGCCGCCGGGTGGCCCGCCGCCCGGCACCGCGCCGCGCGGATGCCCGAGTGGACCCGCCGGCTCACCCGTGAGCTCGACACGTTCGCCGAGCAGAACGCGACGACCACCCTCCCCGTCCCCATCGCCCTCAACCAGCCGCCCGAGCCGCTGCGCCTCGGTCCCTCGGACGACGCGGAGTGGGCCGCCTTCGCCGCCGGGACCGTACTCACCGCCGCAGGTGCGCTCTTCCGCAGCCTGCCCCCCGGCCGGCGTACGCGCGCCGCCATCGACCTCGCCTGGAACTCCCTCGCCGGCCAGGTCGCCGCCGCCGCCGAGAGCGCGCCCGAGGTCGAGTCCGCCGTACTCCCGCTGCGTGCCCGGATCTCGGTGCGCGCGGGGCTCGGCAACCTCGCCACTGGGCTGCGGCCGCCGGCCACCGGGCACGACAACCCCCACTACTTCGACGACGCCGCCTGTGTGCGAGCCGTTGTGCTCGCGGTCGTCCATACGGGCGACCCGGCCGCCGCCGCCGTGCTCGCCGAGTTCGACGCCCGGTACACCCAGGACGGGGACGGTGTGCACGGCGCCCGCGCCATGGCCGCCGCCGTGGCCACCGCGCTCGGCGGGGCATCCGTCGACGACGCCGTCGACGCGGCGCTGGCCGAACTCCCCGAGTCCAGCGAGATCGGCCGCAACTCCCACCACGCGGTCAAGCTTGCACGCGCCGCGGACGGCGCCTTCGAACTCGTCCCCCTCCTCGAGCACCAGATCGTCGACCACGTCTACAGCTACGGGATCGCCGCCGCCGAGACCGTCCCGGTCGCCCTCGCCGTCGCGACCGCCGCCCGCGGCCGGGTCGCCGAGGCCGTGCCCGCGGCCGTGTGCCTGTCGCGGGTCGCGGACTCCGCCCCCGCGCTCGCCGGAGCCCTCACCGGGGCGCTCGGCGGCGGGAACTGCGTGCCCGTCACCTGGCGCGACGCCTGCCGCACCCTCGCGGGCTGCGCCCTCCCCCGGCTCGCCGGGACGGATCTCGTGGAACTCGCCGGGCTCCTGGCAGACACGGAACTGACCACTACTGGTGGACAATTCCGACATGACGACGACGACACTCGAGACGCTCGCACTCGATGACCGGATCACGGGAAGCCTCATCGGAGCAGCCGTCGGTGACGCGCTCGGCGGCCCCGTAGAGGGCTACACCCCTGAACAGATCGTGGAGCGGCACGGCGGCCGCATCCACGGAATCGTCGGACCCTGGCACGGGGACCAGTGGCGTACGGCCCGCCCGATCGCCCCGTACCACAAGGGCGACGGACACATCACGGACGACACACTCATGACCCACGCGCTCATCCGGGTGTACACGGTGGTACGCGACCACCTCGACGCCTACGCCGTCGCCGACCACCTGGTCCCCGACCTGATCTCGAAACCCCGCTGGATCCCGGAGCTCGAGGCGGAGGCCCTCCCCCTGCAGCGGATCTTCCTGGCCGAGAAATGGCTCGTCAGCCGCCTCCACTACGGACACAACGACCCGCGTGAGGCGGGCGTCGGGAACATCGTCAACTGCGGTGCCGCGATGTACATGGCCCCGGTGGGCCTGGTCAACGCGGCGCATCCGACGGCCGCCTACGCAGAGGCCGTCGACATCGCGGGCGCGCACCAGTCCTCGTACGGGCGGGAGGCGGCCGGCGTCTTCGCGGCGGCGGTCTCGGCGGCGTGTGCGCCGGACGCCACCCCCACCACGGTGGTGGATGCCGCGCTGTCCCTGGCCAAGGACGGAACGCAGGCCGCCATCGAGTCGGTGGCCGAAGCAGCCGCGCGCCACACGGACTTCGAATCGGCCCTGGTGCCGTTGCGGGCGGCGATCGCGCCCTTCGACACGGTCGGCCCCGACTACCGCACCCCGTCCATGGGCGCGCGCCGCCCGTCCCGGCTGCACTCCATCGAGGAACTGCCGATCGCGCTCGGCATGCTCCTGGTCAACGGCGGCGACTACCGCCGTACGGTGCTGTCCTCGGTCAACTACGGCCGTGACTGCGACTCGATCGCCACGATGGCGGGGGCGATGGCGGGCGCGCTGAACGGGGCCTCGGCGGTCCCGGAGGAGTGGGCGAAGCGGGTCGCCGAGGCGAGCCGCATCGACCTGCACGAACCGGCAGCAGCCCTCACGGCCGTGACCCGCGAGATCTTCGCCCTGGACATGGAACGCCGCCGGGCCCACGAAGCGGCGTTCGCCCGCCTGACGGATTCGCGATGAGTCTTCGCCTCACCTGGGTCCAGCCCGAGGATCTGATCGGCCATGAACTCCGCCAGGCGACGGAGGACGGCCGCGACGCCTCCGCCGTCCGCACCCGCTGGCTGCTCGCGGGCGGCGCCCTGTCCCCGCCGAGGGCGGGCGCGTCCCCGGACCCGGCCCCACCGGAACTCCGCGCCCTTGCGCTCGCGCTCCTGGACGAACTGGCCCATCTGCCGTCCCCCATGGCAGAGGCCGAGCCGTCATCTCTGGCGGCGATCATGTCCGCGTGTCCCGCCTGGCCCGCGAGCGGCGGCGGCTCCGGGCACGAACGGCCGGCGGGCCCGCTGCACGCCGCCTGGCTCGGCCGGGCCGTGGGGTGCCTGCTCGGCAAACCCGTCGAGAAGCTCCCCCTCCCCGCCATCCGTGCCCTCGCCCGCGCCACCGGCAACTGGCCGCTTGCCACCTGGTTCACCGCCAGGGGCGTACCTGACGATCTCGCCGCCGCGCACCCCTGGAACCGGCGCAGTGCCGCGAACAGTCTTGCCGAGAACATCGACGGGATGCCCGAGGACGACGACCTCAACTACCCCCTCCTCGATCTGCTGCTCCTGCAGCGCCACGGCAGGGCGTTCACCACCGAGCACGTCGCCCAGCTGTGGCTGGACGAGCTGCCGGCCGGGCGCACCTTCACCGCCGAGCGGGTCGCCTACCGCAATCTCCTCTCCGGTCTCGAACCCCCGCTCACCGCCACCCACCGCAACCCCTTCCGGGAGTGGATCGGCGCCGCCATCCGCGCCGACATGCACGGCTGGACCAATCCCGGCGACCCGGCGGCCGCCGCGGCGCAGGCGTACCGGGACGCGGCGCTCACGCACACCGCGAACGGCGTGTACGGCGCGATGTTCATCGCGGCCGCCGTCGCGGCAGCGGCCGGTGGCGGCGCCGACGTGCACCGGGCCATCACTGTCGGCCTGTCCGTCGTACCGCCCCGCTCCCGGCTCGCCCGCGCCGTCCGCTTCGGCATCGAAGCGGCCCGTACCGAGGCGGACTTCGACGACGCCGTGGACCGCATCCACTCCGCCTACGGCTCCTACCACTGGGTCCATGCCGTCCCCAACGCCGCCCTGCTCGCCGCCGCCCTCACCCACGCCGACGGCGACTTCAGCGGTTCGGTCTGCCGGGCCGTGTCCGGGGGCCTCGACACCGACTCCAACGGTGCCACGGCCGGTTCGATCGCCGGACTGCTCGCCGGTCACCCCGACGCCCTGCCCGACCGCTGGACCGCCCCTCTCAAGAACCGGCTCGCCACCTCTGTCGCCGCCTTCGACGGCATCGGCTTCGACACCCTCGCACAACTCACGCACCAGGAGGCTCTCCGCCCATGACCGGCATCGTGGTGCTCGGCAGCACCAACATGGACCTCGTCGCCTATGTCGCCCATGCTCCCAAGCGCGGAGAGACCGTCACGGGACGCGAGTTCCGTACGATCCCCGGTGGCAAGGGCGCCAACCAGGCGGTGGCCGCCGCCCGCGCCGGCGGTGAGGTCACCATGATCGGCGCGGTCGGCTCGGACGAGTTCGGCTCCCTGCTGCGCCACACGCTCGAGTCCTCCGGCGTCGACACCGATCTGCTCCGTACCGCCGAGGGCCCTTCCGGCACCGCCCATATCGTCGTGGACGACGACGGCGGCAACTCCATCGTCGTGATCCCCGGCGCGAACGGCACCGTCACCGCCCTCGCGCCCGGCGAAGAGGCCCTCATCGCCACCGCCGACACGCTGCTCCTGCAGCTCGAACTCCCCCTCAGCGCCGTGCTCGAGGGTGCCGAGGCCGCCCGCAGACACGGCGTGCGCACCGTTCTCACCCCGTCTCCCGCCCAGCCGCTGCCGCCGGAACTCCTCGCCGTCACCGATCTGTTGGTCCCCAACGAGCACGAGGCGGCCACCCTCGCGGGCCTCGCCGACCCGCACCAGGCGATCGCGGCACTGCTGCGCCAGGTCCCCGAGGTCGTGATCACGCTCGGCTCGGCCGGCTGTCTCTATGCCACCCGGGACACGGCGAACCCCCTCACCGTGCCCGCCCCGAAGGTCACCGCAGTCGACAGCACCGCCGCCGGGGACACCTTCGTCGGCGCCCTCGCCGTCGCGCTCGGTGAGGGCAGACCGGTCCCCGAGGCCCTGACCTGGGCCTCGGCGGCAGCCGCCCTCTCCGTCCAACGCCCTGGAGCCACGTCGTCCATGCCCTACCGCACCGAGATCGACGCCGCCTCATGACCCCGCCGCTGCAGGGCCTGCGCGTCCTGGACCTCGCCACCCTCTTCGCCGGCCCGATGTGCGCCACCCTGCTCGGTGACTTCGGCGCCGAGGTGATCAAGGTCGAGCATCCCGCCAAACCCGACCCTTCCCGGGGGCACGGCCCGGCCAAGGACGGCGTCGGACTGTGGTGGAAAGTGCTGGGCCGCAACAAGCGGGCCATCACCCTCGATCTGTCCACGCCCGGCGGCCGCGCGACCCTGCTGCGCCTGGCAGCCACCGCCGATGTCGTCGTCGAGAACTTCCGCCCCGGCACCCTGGAGAAATGGGGCCTCGGCTGGGAGGAGCTGAGCAATGCCAATCCCCGACTCGTCCTGACCCGGGTCACCGCCTTCGGGCAGTTCGGCCCCTACTCCCACCGGCCCGGCTTCGGCACGCTCGCCGAGGCCATGAGCGGCTTCGCCGCCATTACCGGCGAGCCGCAGGGCCCACCGACCCTGCCGCCGTTCGGTCTCGCCGACTCCATCGCCGCACTCGCCACCGCCTACGCCGTGATGACCGCGCTGACCGCTCGCGACACCACCGGTCGCGGCCAGGTCGTCGACATGGCGATCATCGAGCCGATCCTGGCCGTGCTCGGGCCGCACCCGCTCTGGTACGACCAGCTCGGCTACCTCCAGCCCCGCACCGGCAACCGCTCCCGCAACAACGCCCCGCGCAACATCTACCGCACGGCCGACGGATGCTGGCTGGCCGTGTCCACCTCCGCCCAGTCCATCGCGGAACGCGTGATGCATCTGGTCGGACGCCCCGAACTCATCGACGAGCCCTGGTTCGGCACCGGAACCGGCCGCGCCGAACACGCCGACGTACTCGACGAGGCGGTCGGCGGCTGGATCGCCCGGCAGACCCGCACCGACGCGCTGGCCGCCTTCGAGAAGGCCGAGGCCGCCATCGCGCCGATCTACGACATCCGCGATGTCATGGAGGATCCCCAGTTCCAGGCGCTGGACACGATCACCGAGGTCCCCGATCCCGAACTCGGGCCGCTGCGTATGCAGAACGTCCTCTTCCGGCTCTCCGACACCCCCGGCGCCATCCGCTGGGCCGGCCGCCCGCACGGCGCCGACACCGAAGAGGTCCTCGCCGAACTGGGTCTGACCCCCGCCGACATCACCGCACTCCGCACCCAAGGCGCGCTATGACTCTCCCCCTCACCTTGCTGTACGCCCCCGGTGACCGCCCCGACGTCGTGCACAAGGCCCTTGGCTCCGCAGCCGATGTCGTGATCGTCGATCTGGAGGACGCGGTCGGTCTCGGCCGCAAGGAATACGCCCTTGCCGCCACGGCCGAACTCCTGTCCTCGCCCCAGCCCCTCCCGGTCCATGTCCGCATCAACACCCCCCATGACATCGAGACCCTCGCCGGACTGCCGGGCCTCAGTGCGTTGCGTGTCCCCAAGGTCGCATACGCCACTGACATTCAGCAGATCGCGGCGCGGGCGCCCGGCATCCCGCTGTACGCCCTGCTCGAGTCGGCGCTCGCCGTCGAGCACGCCTACGCCATCGCCACCGCCCACCCGGCCCTGCACGGCATCGCGCTGGGCGAGGCAGATCTCCGCGCCGACCTCGGCGTACGCGGCGACACCGGCCTGGACTGGCCCCGCACCCGGACCGTGATCGCCGCACGCGCCGCCGGTCTCACGCCCCCGACACAGTCGGTCTTCCCCGACATCGTCGATCTCGACGGCCTCTACGAGTCCTGCACCCATGGCCGCGCCATCGGCTTCCTGGGCCGCGCGGCCATCCATCCCCGCCAGCTCCCGGTCATCGAGCGCGCCTTCCGGCCCACCCCGCACGAGATCGAGGCCGCGGAGGAGGTCGTCAAGGCGGCCGCCGCGGACGCGGGCGCGCTCGCCCTGCCGGACGGCCGTTTCGTCGACGCCGCGATCGTTGCGGCGGCACAGCGCACCCTCGCTCTCGCCCGGCGCGAGGAGTCCTGAGCGCCCGGCCTGGAACGCGAAGACCGCCGGATCGATCACCTCCGGCGGTCTTGTCGCTCGAGCGGTACGGTCAGCTCTTCCCGGCCGACTCCGCGTCCGCGTCCTTCTGGGCGGCTTCCGCGGGCTCGGTGTCCGTGGGCCCGGCGTCCGTTGCGGCTTCGGCCGACTCCGCTCCGCCGGAGCCCTCGGCCTCGCCGGAGCCGCCGTCGCTGTCGCTGCTGCCGTCGCCGTCCCCGGCCGCCTTCGACGTCGACTTCGTCAGATCCGCGGCGGCAGGCTCGACGATCTCCTCGCGCCCCGGACGCCGTCGGGACGAGATCACGATGTACGCCACCGCCAGGGCGAAGACGATGATCGAGGTCCACACGTTCAGCCGCAGGCCCAGAACGTGGTGCGCCTCGTCGACCCGCATGTACTCGATCCAGCCGCGGCCCGTGCAGTACGCCGCGACGTACAGCGCGAACGCCCGGCCATGGCCCAGCGTGAAGCGCCGGTCGGCCCAGATGACCAGCAGTGCGACGCCGATGCACCACAGGGACTCGTACAGGAACGTGGGGTGGTACAGCCCGGCCTCGCGGTTCACGCCCTCGGTGATCTTGACGGCCCAGGGCAGATCGGTCTCCTTGCCGTACAGCTCCTGGTTGAACCAGTTGCCCCAGCGGCCGATCGCCTGCGCGAAGGCGATTCCGGGCGCGATGGCGTCCGCGTAGGCCGGAAGCGGGATGCCCCGGCGGCGGCAGCCGATCCAGGCGCCGACGGCGCCCAGCGCGATGGCGCCCCAGATACCGAGGCCGCCCTCCCAGATCTTGAAGGCGTCGACCCAGTTCTCACCCTCGCTGAAGTACAGCTGGTAGTCGGTGATCACGTGGTAGAGCCGGCCGCCGACCAGGCCGAAGGGCACGGCCCATACGGCGATGTCGGCCACGGTGCCGGCTTTGCCGCCCCGGGCGAGCCAGCGCTTGTTGCCGTACCAGACGGCCACGAAGACGCCGATGATGATGCAGAAGGCATAGCCGCGCAGCGGGAGCGGTCCGAGGTGGATCACTCCGGTCGACGGGCTGGGAATGTAGGCAAGGTCCATGGCAGGACCGACGCTACCTTGCCGGGTGGACCGTACGGCAACCCACCCGGCAACGTCTGGGTAACGAGCAGTGGATCAGGAGGCCGAGGCGGACGGGCTGCCGTCCACCCCTGCGCCGGAGGCCGGACTGGGGCGTTCGGTGCCGGGTTTCTTGCCCTGGTTCGCCTCGTCGACCCACTTCTTCAGGTTGGGGACCGACAGCTGCTCGCCGTTCTTCGCGGGGAAGATCGATTCCCCGTTGAGCAGCACGGTAGGCGTACCGCGGAAGCCGCCGTCCTGGAAGGCGGCGTTCGACTTGTTCACCCAGGCGTCGTGCCTGCCCTCGTTCACGCAGCTGCGGAACTCGGGGGTGTCCAGGCCCTCGACCTTGCCCGCGAGCTCGATCAGCTTGCCGTTGTCGGCGAAGGCGTCGACCGTCTCCTGCGGCTGGTTCATGTAGAGCACGTCGTGGTACTCGGGGAACTTGCCGGCGTCCTGGGCGCACGCTGCCGCGTTCGCCGCGCGCAGTGAGCCGGTACCGCCCATGTTCCCGTCGATGATCGTGGCGAGGTGGTACTCGACCTTGACCTTCCCGGCCTGTTCCAGCTCGCGGATGGTGTCGCGCGCGGCGTTCTCGAACGCCGCGCAGGCGGGGCAGCGGAAGTCCTCCCACACGGTGAGGGTGGACGGGGCGTCGTTCGCGCCGACCGGGATCGCCAACTGGTCCTTGCCCTGCACGCCGGCCGGGGCGAGCAGGGGACCCGAGTCGGCCCCGCCGTCGGAGTCCTTTCCGGCATTGGCCGCGATCAGGCCCACCACGGCTGCCAGGCCCAGGACGCCCACCACTGCGCCGGCCACGATCAGCGTCCGGCGGCGCTTCTCGCGCGCCTTGTCCATCTCGCGTTCCTGTTGGAGCCGCTCGCGTGCGGACCGATTTCGTTCAGGTTTCTGACTCACACACCAGCAAACGAACCGGGGAGGCATGCAGCATGCCTCCCCGGTCGCCTTTCCACCCGTACGGGCTACGGCCGCCTGCAACGGGCGCGCGCTACGAGGAGCGGCGCACGCCCCGGGCGAGATCGCCCGCCAGTTCCCGTACGGCCTTGAGACCGGCGCTCTCGTCCGGTGCGTCGAGGATCCGCTTGACGAAGGCGGATCCGACGATCACCCCGTCCGCGAAGGCCGCGACCTCGGCGGCCTGCGCCGCGTTGGACACGCCGAGACCCACGCAGACCGGAAGTTCGGTGGTGGCGCGGGTACGCCGTACCAGGTCCTGGGCCTGCTCGCCGACCGACTCACGGGTGCCGGTGACGCCCATCAGGGACGCGGCGTAGACGAATCCGGAGCCGGCCGCCGTGATCTTGGCCAACCGGGCGTCCTTGCTGCTCGGGGCGACGACGAAGACGGTGGCAAGACCGTGCTTCTCGGCGTGCTCCCGCCACTGCCCGGCCTCCTCGACCGGCAGATCCGGCAGGATGCAGCCCGCGCCGCCCGCCTCCGACAGCTCGGCCGTGAAGCGCTCGACCCCGTACCGGTCGACCGGGTTCCAGTACGTCATCACCAGGACGGGCCTGCCGGTCGCGGCGTGCGCCTCGCGGACGGTGCGCAGCACATCGGCGATCTTGACGCCGCCGCGCAGGGCGATGTCGTCCGCCGTCTGGATGACGGGGCCGTCGAGGACCGGGTCGCTGTGCGGCAGCCCGACCTCCACGATGTCGGCGCCCCCGTCCAGGACCGCCTTGACCGCCTCGATCCCTCCGTCCACGGTCGGGAAGCCGGCCGGGAGGTAGGCGATGAGTGCGGCCCGGTTCTCCCTCTTCGCCGCGGCGAGGGTGTCGCTCAGCAGCTTGATGTTCCCGCTCACTTCGCATCCCCCTGGATCTCGGCGGCGCCGTTCTCGGCGGAGGCGTCTGCCTCGACCTGGGCGTCGGTGTGGTACAGCCCGAAGTAGCGGGCGGCCGTGTCCATGTCCTTGTCGCCCCGGCCGGACAGATTGACCACGATCAGTCCGTCCTTGCCCAGCTCCCGGCCCACCTCGAGCGCACCGGCCAGGGCGTGCGCGGACTCGATGGCCGGGATGATGCCCTCGGTGCGCGACAGCAGCCGCAGCGCCTGCATGGCCTCGTCGTCGGTGATCGCGCGGTACTCCCCGCGGCCGATGTCCTTGAGGTACGAGTGCTCGGGGCCGATACCGGGGTAGTCGAGCCCGGCCGAGATCGAGTACGGCTCGGTGATCTGGCCCTCCTCGTCCTGGAGGACGTAGGAGCGCGAGCCGTGCAGGATGCCGGGCTCGCCTGCGGTCAGCGTGGCCGCGTGCTCCCCGGTCTCCACGCCGTGGCCTGCGGGCTCACAGCCGATCAGACGGACGCCGGTGTCCGGGATGAAGGCGTGGAACAGGCCGATCGCGTTCGATCCGCCGCCCACGCAGGCGACGGCGGCGTCGGGGAGGCGGCCCGCGCGCTGGAGGATCTGGCGCCTGGTCTCCACGCCGATGACGCGGTGGAAGTCGCGCACCATGGCGGGGAAGGGGTGGGGGCCCGCGACCGTACCGAAGAGGTAGTGGGTGCGGTCCACATTGGCCACCCAGTCGCGGAACGCCTCGTTGATGGCGTCCTTGAGGGTGCGGCTGCCGGACTTCACCGCGACGACCTCGGCGCCGAGCATGCGCATACGGGCCACGTTCAGGGCCTGGCGCTGGGTGTCGATCTCGCCCATGTAGATCGTGCACTCGAGACCGAACAGGGCGCATGCGGTCGCGGTGGCGACGCCGTGCTGGCCGGCGCCGGTCTCGGCGATGACCCGGGTCTTGCCCATCCGCCTGGTGAGCAGGGCCTGACCGAGCACGTTGTTGATCTTGTGCGAGCCGGTGTGGTTGAGGTCCTCCCGCTTGAGGAAGACCCGGGCGCCGCCCGCGTGCTCGGCGAACCGGGGCACCTCGGTGAGCGCGCTCGGGCGGCCCGTGTAGTTGACCATCAGGTCGTTGAGCTCGGCGACGAAGGCCGGATCGGCCTTGGCCTTGTCGTACTCGACGGCGACCTCGTCGACCGCGGCGACGAGCGCCTCGGGGATGAACTTGCCGCCGAAGGCGCCGAAGTAGCCCTCCGGGCCGGGAACCTGACCCTCCGGGTCAGGGATGAAGTAGTCGCTGGACATGGCGACGGTGCTCCTTGTCGGGGGCGCGGGGCCCCGGAAGTCTGGTGTGATTGACACGGTATGCGCGCTGCGCCGTCGGCAAGGTGCTCCCCCTGAAGGGCAGGCCCCCAGGCCCCCGTACGGCCCACGGCCGCGTGCCAGGTCGCCTTCCGGACGGACAGGATCTCCCGCCCTGGGGGCGGTGATCGTGCCCGGGAGGCCGACGACCGGAGCGGGCCGAGTCAGGCGTGCGGGCGGTGGAGGCGGTTCCCGGGGGAGAGCCCCGGAATCCGCCGTCGTCGGCACCCTGCGGGACGCTCCCGCGCAGAGACCGACCTCGGCCCCTGCTACGACAGGCACACGCTCCCGGGCAGGGCCCGGAAACCACCCGCGCCGCCCGCGGCGCGAGGTCGCGGGCAAAGCCAGGAACCGGACCCGGTCGCGGACGAGACACAAGATCCCGGGCAGAGACCGGAGACCTGGATCGCCGACGACCAGGACGCGGGATCCGGGCAGAAGCCGGACCCGGCCCCTGGGGTCTCCCCAGGACGTAGTCCGGGGGAGACCGGGCGCAGGGAGTGCGGGGGGCGTCCCCCCACGCCCGCCAGGGCGCAGGGGACCTTGGTGACGAAAGGCCGGGTGGGGGGAGAACCCCCTAGCGGCCGGCGCGCGCGGGCGCGCCGCGCCATCGCATTCCGTTGACCTGGCCCGGCTCGTCCCCGATCACGTAACGGACCCGCCGCCCGTGCACCCGCCGTGCCGGTGCCCGGCAGCCGCGAGGGCGGCATCCGCGGGCGAGCCGCGCATAGCGGTCACACGCCGCCGCGTCCGGCCGCGCGCAGACCGCGGAGCCGGTCGAGCCGGGGCTCGTCCGGGTCCGGGCGGGGGCGACGCGGGCATCGGTCATCGCGGGGGTCAGTCCCTCCCGTGCCGCAGCGCCGGGTGGGCGCCCGCGGCGACCAGGTCGGCGACCGCCGACTTGGGGTCACGGCCGGTGACCAGGGACTCACCGACGAGTACGGCGTCGGCCCCCGAGTTGGCGTAGGCGATCAGGTCGTGCGGACCCCGCACACCCGACTCGGCGATCTTGACGATATGGGCCGGGATCTCGGAGGCGACCCGGTCGAAGGTGGACCGGTCGACCTTGAGCGTCTTGAGGTCCCGGGCGTTGACGCCGATGATCTTCGCCCCGGCCTCGACGGCCCGCTCGACCTCGTCCTCGTCGTGAACCTCGACGAGCGGGGTCAGCCCGATGGACTCGGCCCGCTCGATCAGGGAGACCAGAGCCTCCTGCTCCAGTGCGGCCACGATCAGCAGCACGAGGTCGGCGCCGTACGCACGGGCCTCCCACAGCTGGTAGGCGGTCACGATGAAGTCCTTGCGCAGCACCGGGACGTCGACCCGGGCCCGGACGGCCTCCAGGTCGGCGAGCGATCCGCCGAAGCGGCGCTGTTCGGTGAGCACGGAGATGACGGCCGCGCCGCCCGCCTCGTAGTCCGCGGCAAGTCCGGCCGGGTCGGCGATCGCCGCGAGGGCGCCCTTGGACGGGCTGGAGCGCTTGACCTCGCAGATCACCTGTACGCCCTCGCCGCGCAGTGCGGCGACGCCGTCCTTGGCCGCGGGAGCCTTGGCGGCGCGCTCCTTGAGCTCGTCGAGGCTGACACGCGCCTGCCGCTCAGCCAGGTCGGCGCGCACACCTTCGATGATCTCGTCGAGCACACTCACGCGAGCGGCCCCCTTCCGGGACGGTGATGATGGTTCAGGATCAGCCATGTCGATGGTATCCGCAGGAGGGCGTCGGGCTCGCATCAGGCCGTCGTCCGTCCCACAGGCTGGGACTTCACGGCGCGAGTCCCGCGCCGAACGGCAGGTTCCGCACCACGCTGAAAATCAGGACGACGGCGCCGACGGACCACCACCAGGCGCGCGGGAGCGAGATCCGCAGGGGCCTGGCCTGTACGGCGCGAATCAGCCACATCGCCCACACCACGGCGAAGATCACGTAGCCGACGACGGCGACGGCATTGGCCCCGAGGGCGGTGGCCAGGTCCCCGTGGATGAACGCGTGGGCACTGCGCAGCCCGCCGCAGCCGGGGCAGTAGATCCCGGTGAATCGCACCAGCGGGCAGACCGGATAGTGCCCGGGTTCATTGGGGTCGACGGTGCCGACGTATGCGAAGGCCGCGGCGACCGAGACGATGGCGCCCACGGGCATGGCCACGCGACGCGCGAGCGGAACGTGGCCCGCTCCGGGCCCGCCTGCCGGGCGGGGCACGCCCCACGCCGGACCGCCTGCCGAGCCGGGGTGGTGCTCTCCGGGCGCGTGCGCCTGCGACGGGGGCTCATCGGCAGGAACGGGACGGCAGGCCGGTCCCGACCCGTGGTCGGGACCGCCGGAACCGTGCGCCGTTCCGCGCTCGTGCACGGGCGCGGACGCGGGTTCGTGCCCGGCGAAGGGCGCGTACTCGGGCGCGGACGCAAGCCCGGGCTCGTGCGCGGGCTCAGCGCCCGGTGTCGAGCCCACGGGCCCAGGGTCCCGGTCGGTGGGGAAAGGCATGGCGTCCACCCCGTGATTCTCTCCGTCGGCACACGAAGGCGCAGCCCGGCAGCGCCGGGCTGCGCCCGATGAACAAGCCTGCGCGGCAGGGTCAGGCCGCGCTGCGGGCCTCGGCGCCGGTGGCGCGGTCGCGGGCCTGGACCACGGAGTCCGGCTCCTTCGGCGTACCGAGGCCGGCCATCTTCATCGCGCCACCGACGACACCGCCGAGGAGGATGACGGCCATACCGGCCCAGAAGCCGAGCGGGTTGTCCGCCACCATGAAGACGCCTGCCACGCAGAAGCCGATGAGGGTGATGATGGAACCGGTCCAGGCGGCCGGGGTGTGTCCGTGGCTGCTGCCCGCCATGTGAATGCTCCTCGTATCTGGTGCTCTGGTGCTCTGTCGTGAGCTGGTGCGCTGTGCTGAGCCGGTCGCTCGCCCATCATTGTCCCGTACGGCAACGACGGCATGATCCGGGGGTCATCCTTCGCGCGTCGGATCCTCACCGTGGTCGAGAGCCCTCCAGAGGTCCTCGGGCCGGTCGGGGTCGACGGCCCGGGCCTTGCGGGGCCGCGGGCTGCCGTCGCGCTCGTAGCGGCCGGACATGGCGGGCCACTGCTTGCCGTACCGCAGCGCGAGCAGGCCCGCGAGCAGGATCAGCAGTCCGCCGGCGGCCGTCACGTACGGCCAGGCCGTATGGGTGAGCCCATCGATGGCGGCGGCCGCGTCGCCGGTGGTCCTGGCCGCCTTCTCGTCGAGCGCTTCGCTGTCGGACGCGCCGAGCACGGCGGCGACGGCCGCGCCCGCGCCGCTCACGGCGAGCAGGGCGGAGACGAGCATCCGGCCGCCGCTGCGGACCGCGAACACGGCGACGAGGGCGGCGAGGCCGACGATCGCCAGTGCCGTGGGGACGCCGGTGACATCGCCGCCGTCGGCATTCAGCGGCACCTTTCCACCGCCGACGGCGGCCGTGCCCTCGGCCCAGATCCGGCCGGCGGCGAGCAGGACGACGGTCGCACCGGCACCGCCGAGGAGCAGAGCAGCGGCCAGACTACGGCGGCTGCCGGTGGAGGAGGCGGAGGAGGCGGCCGCGGGACGGGGCTGGGGTACGGGTACAGCAGTCACGCGTCCACTATCCCCTACCGGTCCGCGTGAGAGTTCAGGCGGTTGGCGGTGTGCACGGCGCGCAGCACCGCGGCCGCCTTGTTGCGGCACTCGTTGTCCTCGCCGACCGGGTCGGAGTCGGCCACCACGCCCGCTCCGGCCTGCACATAGGCCGTGCCGTCGCGCAGCAGCGCGGTGCGGATGGCAATGGCGGTGTCCGAGTCGCCGGCGAAGTCGAGATAGCCGACGCAGCCGCCGTACAGACCGCGGCGCGAGGGTTCGAGCTCGTCGATGATCTGCATCGCGCGGGGCTTGGGCGCGCCGGACAGGGTGCCGGCCGGGAAACAGGCGGTGAGGACGTCGAAGGCGGTGCGGCCGTCGGCGACCTTGCCGGTCACGGTCGAGACGATGTGCATGACGTGCGAGTACCGCTCGATGGACATGAAGTCGACGACCTCGACGCTGCCCGGCGCGCAGACGCGGCCCAGGTCGTTGCGGCCGAGATCGACGAGCATCAGATGCTCGGCGCGCTCCTTCGGGTCGGCGAGCAGTTCCTCGGCGAGCGCCTGGTCCTCCTGCGGTGTGGCTCCGCGCGGCCTGGTCCCGGCGATGGGGTGGACCATGGCGTGCCCGTCCTCGACCTTGACCAGTGCCTCGGGGCTGGAGCCGACCACGTCGAAGCCGTCGAAGCGGAAGAGGTACATGTACGGGCTCGGGTTGGTGGCCCGCAGCACCCGGTAGACGTCCAGGGCGCTCGCCGTGCACGGGGTCTCGAACCGCTGGGACGGCACGACCTGGAAGGCCTCGCCGGCCCGGATGCGCTCCTTGATGTCCTCGACGGCCTCCTGGTAGTCCTTGCCGCCCCACAGCGCGGAGAACTCGGGAAGTTCGGAGGGCGGCAGCACGGCGGGGGCGGAGGCCAGTGGCCGGGCAAGGTCCGCCTCCATGGCATCGAGGCGGGCCACGGCGTCCGCGTGCGCCTCGTCGACGCCGGTGTCGAGGTCGTTGTGGTTGATCGCGTTGGCGATCAGCAGGACGGTGCCGTCCCAGTGGTCGAGAACCGCGAGGTCCGAGGTGAGCAGCATGGTCAGCTCGGGAAGCTTCAGGTCGTCCCGCTCGCCGGGGCCGATCTTCTCCAGGCGCCGCACGATGTCGTACCCGAGATAACCGACCATGCCTCCGGTGAACGGCGGCATGCCGGCACCGAGGTCGTGGGGGGTGTGCAGGGTCTCCACGGTGGCGCGCAGGGCGGCGAGCGGGTCGCCGTCGACCGGGACGCCGACCGGCGGGGTGCCGAGCCAGTGTGCCTGGCCCTCCCGTTCGGTGAGCGTGCCCGCGCTGCGTACCCCGATGAACGAGTACCGCGCCCAGCGGCCTCCGCCACTGCCTACGGTGTGGGAGGTGCCCCCCTCCGCCGACTCCAGCAGGAACGTGCCGGGGCGTTCGGCGGCGAGCTTGCGGTAGAGGCCGACAGGGGTGTCGCCGTCCGCAAGGAGCCGGCGGCTGACGGGGATGACGCGGCGGTCCCCTGCCAGCTTGCGGAAGGTCTCGAGATCCATGGCGCCCGACCCTACTCGCCGAGGGGCAGCACGTCGGCGTCGAAGCAGGTGCGGTCCCCGGTGTGGCAGGCGGCCCCGATCTGGTCGACCTTCACGAGCAGGGTGTCCGCGTCGCAGTCGAGGGCGACGGACTTGACGTGCTGGACATGGCCGGAGGTGTCGCCCTTGACCCAGTACTCCTGGCGGCTGCGGGACCAGTACGTGCAGCGGCCGGTGGTCAGGGTGCGATGCAGGGCCTCGTCGTCCATCCAGCCGAGCATCAGCACCTCGCCGGTGTCGTACTGCTGCGCGATGGCCGGGAGCAGGCCGTCGGCGCTGCGCTTGAGACGGGCGGCGATGGCGGGATCGAGGGCGCTTGCGGGGACACTGCTGGTCATGGCGCCATTGTGCCGTGTCGACCGGGCCCTTCGGGCGGTGCGTCCACTGGGCGGACCGGGCGCGCCGGTCGTACGCTGGCGAGCATGTCGACCCATGCGAAGCGTGAACGACTTCTGCTCGCCGAACTGTTGGAGACGGCGGGCCCCGCGGCCCCCACCCTGTGCGAGGGCTGGCTGACCCGGGACCTGGCGGCCCACGTGGTGATGCGCGAGCGCCGTCCGGACGCGGCCGGCGGGGTGCTGATCAGCCTGCTGAGGGACCGTATGGAGCGGGTGCGGGCGGAGTACGCGGCCAAGCCCTACGAGGAGCTGATCCAGCTCATCCGTACCGGTCCGCCGCGTTTGTCGCCCTACGGGATCAAGCCGCTCGACGAGGCCGCGAACACGGTCGAGTTCTTCGTGCACGCGGAGGATGTGCGCCGTGCACAGCCGGAGTGGACGCCGCGCGAGCTGGACCAGGTCTTCGAGAACGCGCTGTGGTCGCGGCTCGAGAAAGGGGCCCGGCTGCTGGGACGCAAGTCGCCGGTCGGTCTGGTGCTGCGCCGGTCGAACGGCCAGACGGCGGTGGCCCACCGCGGCGTCCCGGTGGTGACGGTGACCGCGGAGCCGGGCGAGCTGACGATGTTCGCGTTCGGGCGGCAGGACGCTGCGCGGGTGGACCTGGAGGGGGACAAGGACGCGATCGACCGGCTGCACACGGTCAGGCTGGGCGTGGGGATGTAGCACGGCGGGCGGCCGGCTCCCGTTCCGGGGTCCTGGCGTCGGGGTTCAGGGCACGTCCGACGTCGGTGAGGTCGGGAGTGCGCGTCCGGACGGTGGCCGCGGATGGACGACGGCCGCGGCGGTGGCGTGCAGGGCGGCCAGGGCGTAGGCGACGTCTTGCGCGCGCCGGGCGCGGCTGTCCGTGGCCCGCAGACGGCGCGGCTGCCGAGACGGGCCCGGCGCTCCGCCGTGATCCGGCGAGTGGTCCGCGCACCGCGCATCATCCCCGGTCCGGTTCCGTTGCCCGCCGCCGCTTCCGGAGCGGCCGCCTCCGTACGGTTCAGCGCGGCAACTCGGCGCGGCGCAGGGTCCTGGCGCACAGCCCGTAGATCCCGCCTGCCGCGCAGACCGCCGCGCTGGCCAGGAAGACGGGCGTGGTGCCCCACAGGTCCACGGCGGCGCCGGTGACGGGGAAGCTCAGCGGGGCGAGACCGAGGCTGAAGAGGGTGGCGAGCGAGGTGACCCGCCCGAGGTAGGCCGGGTCGGACTCGGTCTGCACCAGCGCGTTGCACAGGGTGCCGCTGAGCCCGGTGAGGAGACCGATCGTCACGGCGACGCCGACCGCGGCCACGACCGAGGGGACCAGGGCGAGGCCCGCCAGTCCGGTCGCGCCGACGGTCAGGACGAGTCCTTGGACGAGTCCGGCGCGCGGCAGCCGGCCCCGTACGGCGAGCACGAGGGCGGTCGCGCCGGAGCCGACGCCGAACCCGGCGAGGATCCAGCCCATGCCGGACGCGCCCCAGCCGCGTTCGTCGGCGAGCAGCGCGAGGCCGACGTTCAGCGGGCCCACGAAGCCCAGGTCACCGAGGGCGATGACGACGAGCAGCGGAGCGAGTACGCGGTGGCGCCGTACGTACCGCAGTCCGTCGGCCAGGTCGCGCCAGGCGGTGGCCCCTGGCCGGCCGGCATCGTCGGCGGGCAGCGGGGTGATGCGTACGGCGAGCAACAGCGGTACGGAGAGCACGAACAGCAGACCGGCCACGGCGAACGCGGTCACCGGGCCGCCGAGGGCCACCGCGATGCCGCCCAGCGGCGCACCGAGGACGGTGGCGGCCCGGGAGGCGAGTGAGCGCATGCCCTGGATCCTGGCGAGCTGTCCTGGCGGGGCGATCCGGGGCGGCAGGGCGCCGACGGCCGGCATGAACAGTGCGTCGAGGACGCCGAAGACCACGGCGACGGCGGCGAGCAGCCACAGTCCGGGGGAAGTGACGAGCAGGGCGGCGGCGACGCCGAGCACGATCAGGCTGCGCGCGGCGTCACTGGCGATGACGACCCGGCGCGGGCCGATGCGGTCGGCGATCACTCCTCCGCCGAGCATCAGCACGGCGCGCGGTACGGCGCTCACCGCCATGACCACGCCTGCCTGGGCGGGGCTGCCGCCGCGGGTGGCCGCCCAGGACAGAGCGAGGTAGTAGATGCTGTCGCCGACGGCGGATGCCGCATACGCGCCGAGCCAGCGCAGCACATTGCCGTCGCGGTAGGCGGGCCGCTCGGCGGCCGGCGCCATGGGGGTGTGTACGGGGGTGCCCGCGGCGGACATACCGGTCGGGTCCTTTCAGGGCCTGGAACGGCACACCGTACACATGGACACCGGCGCTCTCGCGGCCGGCAGTGTCGCCGGCCGCTCCGGCGCTCCCGGCTCAGCGCCTCCTGGCCCAGGGGGCGACCGGGAAGGGCGGCTTCGGCGGAGCCACGTCGTACGCGGCCTCGTGGAACGCCTCGCCCGCGTACGGCGGTGGCGCGTCCGGGCGGCGGTGCGCAGCGCGATGCCGGCGGGAGCCGAGATACGCGAGCAGGAACCCCGTGGGAATGGTGACCAGGCCCGGCGTCTGCAGCGGGAACCAGTGGAAGTCGCTGTCGGGCAGGAGCGCGATGGGGGTGCCCGACACCGCCGGCGAGAACGCCATCAGGAAGACGACGACCGGCAGCGTCCCATACACCGCCCAGCGCACCCCGCCGGCGGTGAAGCCACGCCGGAACAGCGCGTACAGCAGCACCGGAGGCAGCACGGACGACGCGGCGGCGAACGAGAAGGCCAGCATCACCTGCGGATTGCGGCCGTACGTCTGGGCCGACAGCAGCACGGCCGCGGCACCGACCCCGGCCACCGCCCAGCGGGCGAACCGGACTTCGTGCGCCATGGAACGACGGCCGGCGCTCCACCCGGGCCGGGCGAAATCACGCGCCAGTGACGAGGCGGCGGCAAGCGTGATCCCGGCGACCGTCGAGAGTGTGGTGGCGAAGACCGCGCAGGCCACCACCGCGAAGAGCATGCTGTGCCGCGGTCCGCCCGCTTCCGGGTCCAGCGCCGAAGTGACCAGCAGCAGGGCGGTGTTGCCGCCCGGGTCGGAGGCGTGCAGGAGCTTGCTGCCCACCAGCGCCGACGCGCCGAGCCCGATGACGACCACGCCGGTGCACAGCAGCGCCACCGGACCGACGGCCCAGCGCGTGGCGCGGCGTACGGAACGCGCGCCGCGCATCGGGTGCAGTCTCATGGTGATGTGCGGCATGCAGGCCGCGCCCAGTACGAGGGTGAGCAGGAAGCCGAGCAGGTCCAGCCGGCCGGCGAGGTCGTGGCCGAACTGCAGACCCGGCAGGGCGTACGAGCCGCCCTGGCCGCTGCCTCGCTGCGCGGCGTCGAAGAGCGATGCGGGCGACCATCCGAAGCGGCTGAGCACCTGGCCTGCGAGCAGCAGTATGACGGCGACCACGACGAACGTCTTGAGGATCTGGATGTAGCCGGTGCCCCGCATCCCGCCGAAGGCGGAGTAACAGACCATCAGCGCGCCACAGGCGACGGTGCATCCGGTGAGTGCCCCGGCCGGCAGCCCGAACATTGCGATCATGATCCGGCCGGCCGTGGTCAGCTGGACCACGAGCAGCGGGAACAGGACCACCAGCGTGGCGATGCCCAGAGCGCGGCGTACGGAGGGATCGGCCAGGCGCTCGGCGAGGAAGTCGCCCAGCGTGTACACGCCCGTGCGGCGCAGCGGCCGGGCCAGCACCACCATCACCAGGGCCAGTGAGGCGACGCTGGCACAGGCGAAGAGGATGCCGTCGGCCCCGGTGAGGGCGACCGCGCCGGTGGTGCTGAGCAGGGTGGCGGCCGACACGTAGTCGCCGGCGACGGCGAGACCGCCGCCGACCGGGCCGAGCGCCGCGCCGCCCGCGTAGAAGTGTTCCGGGTCGTCCTGGTCGGCGGCGGCAACTCCACACAGCAGCAGGGAGACCGCGACGAACGCGAGGAAGACGACAAGGGCCAGGGACCGGGCGTCGAACGAGGCGCTCACCGGCCGTGCTCCGTGACGGACGCGGGCTCGGCGGGCAGAGCGGACGGTGTCGGCATACGGGAGCCGGGAGAGTCATGGCGGGACATGCCCGTACGCCATCAGTGCCGGTGCGGTGACGTACAGCAGTCGGCTCCGCCTCGATGCGTGCGCACAGCCGGAGGCCGGAGCGGGCTGTGCGGCGGCACACCCCTCGGCTCGTCAGCTGTCGAGGAGCCGCCGTGCCGCGAGCGCGAGCGACACCTCGACGGCATCGGAAGGCCGGGACAGGAGTCGGCCGGTGAGCTGCTCGAACCGGCGCAGCCGGTTGAGGACGGTGTTGCGGTGGCAGTAGAGCCGGGCCGCGGCACGCTGCGCGGAGCCGTCCTCGTCGAGCCAGACCGTGAGCGTCTCCACGAGCAGTTCGCGGTCGGCCGGATCGACCCCGTCCAGCGGACCGAGTACGCGTTCGGCGAGCGCGGTGCCCAGTGCGGGTGACGACACGACGAGCGCGGCCGGCAGATGGTCGTCGAGGAGGACGACTCCGCCGCCGCGAGGACAGGCGCGCAAGGCGGTGCCCGCGAGCCTGCGGGCGTCGCCGACCGCGGCGAGCCCTGTCACGGCGGAACTGACCCCGACCCGCACACCCATGGGTGCGGTGAGCAGGGCGGCGAGGCCGGCCGGCGTGAGGGCCCCGGGGACGGCCGGACCCGGTCCGGTCCCACCGCGCACGGGACGTGGACCGCCGCGGGCGGTCCGGGCTCCGTCGTGCCCCTGTGCCGGGCCACGGTCCGCCTCGCTACCCGAAGGACGCACGGAACTCCCCGCGGCGGCGGGCGCCGACGAGAGTTCGGCCCGGGCCACCCTGACGGGACGCCCGTGGACCGGCGGCACGCGGCCGGACTCCGTGTCGCCGGATCCCCCGCCCGTACCGCCTGCCGCGCGTCCTTCGCCCCGCGCGAGAACGAGAGACGCCCCGTGTACCGATCCGCCGGACGCCTCGGTTCCCACGCGGGCCGGCCCCGGCGCGTACGGGAGCGGCCCGTCGCACACGCCTTCCTCGGGCGCGTCGTCGAGCAGCACGACCGCCAGCTCCTCGTCCGCCGACGTGTGCCGGATCGCCCGGGTGCCCGGGGGCAGTGCCATCCGCGCAGGGTGCACCCCGGCGGCCGCGATGACCGCGTACCGCCCGTGCTCCGGCAGGTCCAGCATCGCCGCCGCGTCGGGGAGGTCCGTGATGCGCAGAGTGCCGTCCAGCAGTGCCGCCGTCATCAGCCGGAGCCGGTTCTCACGTCGCCACACCAGGTGCCGCTCCGTACGCCGGTAGGCCTCGGCGACGACGCCGCAGTGTTCGTCGACGAAGTTCCACACATCCGCCGCGACATGGACGAGCAGCCGCACGTCGTCGGGGTCGTACCGGGCCGTCTCGTCCACCAGGTCCTGCCACACCATCGCGCCGCCGAGCCGGAACGCGTGCTGCACCGCCTCCAGCGGCAGGCCCTGCTCGGCCCGGTTCTCGCCGATCTGCCACGAAGTGCGCAGGGCCGCGTCGCGGCACTCCCGCGGCCGGATCAGCGAGCCGACGTTGTACCGCAGGGAGCGGTGGATCTCCTGCCACACCTCGTCGGCATCGGTCTCGAGCGCCGCCCGGTACGCCGGTTCCTGCGCGCGCAGCGCCGCGACCAGCCGGCCGGTGAGCCCGGCGAGGTCGTCGACGAGCACCTGGGCCGCCCGGTGCAGTACGGCGGTGGCCTCCGTGTCGACCGGCGAGTGCCCCCTCAGCGAAGCGGCGGTGCGCGTACGGAGCCTGCGCACGCGCGGGCTCATGGCGTGTGACATGGCGTGGGACATGGCGGCGGCCTCCACGGGAGTCGGCTCGCTCCGATGCGCCGGGACAGACAGCCGGACGGCACACCGAATGCTCCTGAACGCCGAGAATGGCATACCGCCCGGTCGGTACCCAGGGGTTTGCCGCATTCTCCTCATTACGGTCCTGCAACTGAGGCCCCGGTCAGGGGCAGACGCACCACGTCCGGGCCGGTCGCGGAACGACCGGGCCCGGACGGGTGTTCAGCGGACCGGGTGACCGGACTCCCGCAAGGTGTCCTTGACCTGCGAGATCCGCAGGTCTCCGAAGTGGAACACCGACGCGGCCAGTACCGCGTCCGCGCCCGCAGCGATGGCCGGCGGGAAGTCCGCGAGCTTGCCCGCGCCGCCGCTCGCGATCACCGGCACCGTGACATGCCCGCGCACCGCAGCGATCATCTCGGTGTCGTAGCCGTCCTTGGTGCCGTCGGCGTCCATCGAGTTGAGCAGGATCTCCCCCGCGCCCAGCTCGGCCGCCCGGTGCGCCCACTCGACCGCGTCGATGCCGGTGCCCTTGCGGCCGCCGTGCGTGGTCACCTCGAACGAGCCGGACGCGGTACGGCGGGCGTCCACCGACAGCACCAGCACCTGGCGGCCGAAACGCTCGGCGATCTCGCGGATGAGGTCCGGGCGGGCGATCGCCGCGGTGTTGACCCCGACCTTGTCGGCGCCGGCCCGCAGCAGTTTGTCGACGTCCTCGGCGCTGCGCACCCCGCCGCCGACGGTGAGCGGGATGAAGACCTGCTCGGCGGTGCGGCGCACCACGTCGTAGGTCGTCTCGCGGTTGCCGGACGAGGCCGTGATGTCGAGGAAGGTGAGCTCGTCGGCGCCCTCGGCGTCGTACAGCTTGGCCATCTCGACGGGGTCGCCCGCGTCGCGCAGATTCTGGAAGTTGACGCCCTTGACGACCCTTCCGTTGTCGACGTCCAGGCAGGGGATGACTCGTACCGCGAGCGTCATGCGGCACCTCCTCGGAAGGCCTCGACCTCGACCTCGACGACCAGACGGGGGTCGACGAAGCCGGACACGATGATCATCGATGCGGCCGGGCGTACGGCACCGAGCAGTTCCTTGTGGGCGCGTCCGACCTCGTCGACGTCCCGCGCGTGGGTGAGGTACATCCGGGTGCGCACCACGTGCTCGCTGCCGAGGCCGAGCTCCTTCAGCGCGGCAAAGGCAGCCTTGAAGGCGTTGACGGCCTGCTCGTAGGGGCCGCCGTCGATGACCGCGCCGTCCCTGACCGACGTGCAGCCCGACACCAGGACCAGGCCGCTGGGCAGCTCGACCGCGCGGGAGTACCCGAAGGCCTCTTCCCACGGGCCGCTGGAGTTCACGCGGCGGATGCCGTCGCTCATCGCGACGACACCGCCTCGAGCGCCTCCTCAAGGGTGAACGCCTTGGCGTACAGCGCCTTGCCGACGATCGCGCCCTCGACACCGTCCGGGACCAGCCCGGCGAGCGCCCGCAGGTCATCGATGCTCGACACGCCGCCGGAGGCGACGACCGGCTTGTCGGTCACGGCACAGACGCTCTTCAGCAGCTCCACGTTGGGACCCTGGAGCGTGCCGTCCTTGGCGATGTCGGTGACGACGTAGCGGGCGCAGCCCTCGGAGTCGAGACGCGCCAGCGTCTCGTACAGGTCGCCGCCGTCACGGGTCCAGCCCCGGCCGCGCAGCGTCGTGCCGCGTACGTCGAGGCCGACCGCGATCTTGTCGCCGTGCTCGGCGATGACCTTGGCGACCCACTCAGGGGTCTCGAGGGCGGCGGTGCCGAGGTTGACCCGGGTGCAGCCGGTGGCGAGCGCCGCGGCGAGCGAGGCGTCGTCCCGGATGCCGCCGGACAGCTCGACCTTGATGTCCATGGCGCCCGCGACCTCGGCGATCAGCTCCCGGTTGTCGCCGGTGCCGAAGGCGGCGTCCAGGTCGACCAGGTGCAGCCACTCGGCGCCGGCGCGCTGCCAGGCGAGGGCGGCCTCGAGGGGGGAGCCGTAGGAGGTCTCCGTGCCGGACTCGCCGTGGACCAGGCGGACGGCCTGGCCGTCGCGGACGTCGACTGCGGGAAGGAGCTCGAGGTAGTTCGAAGGCATTACAGCGTCTCGATCCAGTTGGTCAGCAGCTGGGCGCCGGCGTCGCCGGACTTCTCGGGGTGGAACTGGGTGGCCCACAGCGCGCGGTTCTCGACCGCGGCCACGAAGGGCTCGCCGTGCGTGGCCCAGGTGACCTGGGGTGCCCGCATGGCGGGGTTGGTGATCTCGAGCTCCCACTCGTGCACCGCGTAGGAGTGCACGAAGTAGAACCTGGCGTCGGCGTCGACACCGGCGAAGAGCTCGCTGCCGGCGGGTGCTTCGACGGTGTTCCAGCCCATGTGGGGGACGATCGGGGCCTTCAGCGGGCCGACCGTGCCGGGCCACTCGTCGAGGCCCTCGCTCTCCACACCGTGCTCGATACCGCGGGCGAAGAGGATCTGCATGCCGACGCAGATGCCCATGACCGGGCGGCCGCCGGAGAGCCTGCGGTCGATGATCCATTCGCCGCGGGCCTTCTTCAGACCCTCCATGCAGGCGGAGAAGGCACCGACTCCGGGCACGAGGAGCCCGTCGGCGTTCATCGCCCTGTCGTAGTCACGGGTGATCTCGACATCGGCACCGACACGGGCGAGCGCCCGCTCCGCGGAGCGGACGTTGCCGAACCCGTAGTCGAAGACGACGACCTTCTTGGGCTGCGATGCGCTCATTCCCAGATCCCCTGAATCCGCAGGACACCGGCGACCAGACACATCACCGAGGCGATGGTCAGCAGGATGATCGGGCCCTTGGGCATCCCCTGCTTGGCGAAGGAGTACACACCGCCCGCGAGGAAGAGTCCGACAACGATGAGGATGGTGGACAGACCGGTCATGTTGTTTACAGGGCGCCCTTCGTGGACGGGAGGATGCCGGCAGCGCGCGGGTCGCGCTCCGAGGCGTACCGCAGCGCCCGCGCCAGCGCCTTGAACTGGCACTCCACGATGTGGTGGGCGTTGCGTCCGTACGGCACGTGCACGTGCAGCGCGATCTGGGCCTGCGCGACGAACGACTCCAGGATGTGCCGGGTCATCGTGGTGTCGTAGGTGCCGATCATCGGCGCCATGTTCTCCGGCTCGGAGTGCACCAGATACGGGCGGCCGGACAGGTCCACGGTCACCTGGGCGAGCGACTCGTCCAGCGGCACCGTGCAGTTGCCGAAGCGGTAGATGCCGACCTTGTCACCGAGGGCCTGCTTGAACGCGGCGCCCAGCGCGAGCGCGGTGTCCTCGATCGTGTGGTGGGTGTCGATGTGCAGATCGCCGTCGGTCTTGACGGTGAGATCGAACAGGCCGTGCCGGCCGAGCTGGTCGAGCATGTGGTCGTAGAAGCCGACCCCGGTGGCGACATCGACCTTGCCGGTGCCGTCGAGGTCGATCTCGACGACGACCGAGGTCTCCTTGGTGGTGCGCTCGACCCGTCCTACGCGGCTCATGACTCCTGCTCCTTCGGGGGTGTGGGGGTGGCCCCCACAGAACTCAGTAGTGCGCGAACCGCATCGAGGAACGCGTCGTTCTCTTCGGGCGTGCCGGCGGTCACTCGCAGCCAGCCGGGTACACCGTTGTCACGGACCAGGACGCCCCGGTCGAGGATCTGCCGCCACATCTGCTGCGCGTCCTCGAAGCGGCCGAACTGCACGAAGTTGGCGTCGGACTCGGTGACTTCGTAGCCGATGGCCCGCAGCTCGGCGACCAGGCGGTCCCGCTCGGTCTTGAGCTGTTCGACATAGCTGAGAAGCGTATCTGTGTGCTCCAGCGCGGCCAGGGCGGTGGCCTGGGTGACGGCGGACAGGTGGTAGGGCAGCCGCACCAGCTGGACGGCGTCCACCACGGCCGGGTGGGCGGCGAGATAGCCGAGGCGCAGCCCGGCCGCGCCGAACGCCTTGGACATCGTGCGGGAGACGACCAGGTTCGGCCGGCCCTCGATCAGCGGCAGCAGCGAGGCGCGGTGGCTGAACTCGACGTATGCCTCGTCGACCACGACCAGCGACGGCTTCGCGGCCTGTGCGGCCTCGTACAGCGCGAGGACCGTCTCGGCCTCGACCGCCGTACCTGTCGGGTTGTTGGGCGAGGTGATGAAGACGACGTCCGGGCGGTGCTCGGCGATGGCGGCCGTGGCGGTGGCGACGTCGATGGCGAAGTCGTCGCTGCGCGGGCCGGAGATCCAGCCGGTGCCGGTGCCGCGGGAGATCAGGCCGTGCATCGAGTACGACGGCTCGAAGCCGATCGCGATCCTGCCCGGCCCGGCGAAGGTCTGCAGAAGCTGCTGGATGACCTCGTTCGAGCCGTTGGCCGCCCAGACGTTGGCGAGCGCGACCTCGTGGCCGGTCGTACGCGTGAGGTAGCGCGCCAGCTCGGTGCGCAGTTCGACCGCGTCCCGGTCGGGGTAGCGGTTGAGCTCGCGGGCCGCCTCGCGCACGCGCTCGGCGATGCGCTCCACCAGCGGCTCGGGCAGCGGGTAGGGGTTCTCGTTGGTGTTCAGCCGGACGGGGACGTCGAGCTGGGGCGCGCCGTACGGGGACTTGCCGCGCAGCTCGTCACGGATGGGGAGGTCGTCGATGCCGATGTCGGCACCGGTGCTGGACATGCTGTTCACTCGCCGGGCACCTTCCATCCAACGCTCTCGTCCTGTTCGCCTCCGGCACTGCTCCCGTTGAAACGTGCCTTCACGGCGGCGCCGTGCGCCGGCAGGTCCTCCGCCTCCGCCAGCGTGACCACGTGGTGGGCGACCTCCGCCAGCGCGTCGCGGGTGTAGTCCACGATGTGGATGCCGCGCAGGAAGGACTGCACGGACAGGCCGGAGGAGTGGCAGGCACAGCCGCCGGTGGGCAGGACGTGGTTGGAGCCGGCGCAGTAGTCGCCGAGCGAGACCGGTGCCCAGGGGCCGACGAAGATCGCGCCCGCGTTGCGGACCCGGTGCGCGACGGCCAAGGCGTCCGCGGTCTGGATCTCCAGGTGCTCGGCGCCGTACGCGTCGACGACCCGCAGTCCCTCGTCCACACCGTCGACCAGGACGATCGCGGACTGCTTGCCGGTCAGGGCCGGGACGATCCGGTCCTCGACGTGCTTGGTGGCGGCGATCTGCGGCTCCAGCTCCCGCTGGACCGCGTCGGCGAGCTCGACGGAGTCGGTGACCAGGACGGCCGCGGCCAGCGGGTCGTGCTCGGCCTGGCTGATCAGGTCGGCGGCGACGTGGACCGGATCCGCGGTGGAGTCGGCGAGGATCGCGATCTCGGTCGGGCCGGCCTCGGTGTCGATGCCGATGCGTCCGGTGAAGTAGCGCTTGGCGGCGGCGACCCAGACATTGCCGGGCCCGGTGACCATGTTGGCGGGGGCGCACGACTCGGTCCCGTAGGCGAACATCGCGACGGCCTGCGCGCCGCCCGCGGCGTACACCTCGTCGACGCCGAGCAGCGCGCACGCCGCGAGGATCGTCGGGTGCGGCAGTCCGCCGAACTCCTTCTGCGGCGGCGACGACAGCGCGATGGACTCGACGCCCGCCTCCTGGGCAGGGACGACGTTCATCACGACGGACGAGGGGTAGACCGACCGGCCGCCCGGCGCGTACAGCCCGACACGCTGGACGGGCACCCACTTCTCGGTCACGGTGCCACCGGGCGCCACCTGGGTGGTGTGGTCCTTGCGGCGCTGTGCACGGTGCACGGTCCTGGCGCGCCGGATGGACTCCTCCAGAGCGTCCCTGACCTGGGGGTCGAGCTGCTCCAGGGCTTCGGCGAGCGCGGCCGCGGGGACCCGCACCTGCGTGAGCTGCACTCCGTCGAACCGCTCCGCGTAGTCGATCAGCGCCGCGTCGCCCCGATGATGCACGGCCTCGCAGATCGGCCGCACCTTCTCCAGGGCGGCTTCCACGTCGAACTCGGCACGAGGCAGCAGGTCGCGCAGAGCGGCGCCCTCCGGGAGGGCGTCACCGCGCAGATCGATTCGATAGATCACGGATCCAATTCTCTCAGACCCGCTCCGACCTCTGGTCTTCCGTATCACTGGCTGATACATGCCTCAGTTGTTGACCATGACCACTAGCGTTCAGACCGCTACCCAGCGGGAACAACAGCTGTACGAGCCAACGAAGCGGAGGAGCGGCAGTGACCGAGCCGCCGGACGACGGCCCTCCGGGCGGACTGAGCCCGGCCGAACTGCAGATGTGGAACGCCTTCCGGAACGGAAGCGCCTTCGACCTCAGCGACACCGACCCCCTGCTGAACGACCCCTTCGCGCCGCGCCCCTGGGGTCCCGAGCGAAGTGTCCGCGCCTCCGTCGTCGCCCGGCTGCTGCTGAGCGGGCCGATGGCAAGACCCGGGCGCGTCGCGGCCCTCAAACTGCGCGGCATGCAGATAACCGGCACCCTCAAGCTCGCCGGCGGCCGCATAGGCCCGTACGTGGAGCTCAACGGCTGCCGCTTCGAGAACGAACTGCTCATGCCCGAGGCGCACTTCACCACCGTGCGTATGGTCGGCTGCGCGATTCCGCGGATCGAGGGGGCGCGGCTGCGCACCGAGGGCGATCTGCATCTGCCGCGCTGCCGGGTGGACCACGGCATCCGGCTGACCGACGCCCAGATCGGCACGGACCTGCTGATCAACCAGATCCAGGTACGGCCCGACCGCCGGGGCCGCGCGATCACCGCCGACGGGATGTCGGTCGCGCAGGACTTACAGGCCGAACTGATCGAGACATACGGCGAGTTCAGTCTGCGCGGCGCAAAGGTCGGCGTGTCGATGAGCCTGCGGGGCAGCCGGCTGCGGGCGGCGGCCGAGCGGCGGGCGCTGAACGCTCCGCAGCTGAGCGTGGAGCGGACGCTGTACATGACGGGCGCGTGGGTGAGCGAGGTCACCGGCAATCAGGGGGCCACTCCCCCGTACGGCGTCGCGAGCCTCGGTAGCCCGTCACGCGCCACCCGGCTGCAGCCCTTCGAGTGCCATGGCGGGGTGCGGCTGGACGACGGGCGTTTCGGTGACGCGATCGACCTCGCGCGGGCTCGCTTCAGGCTCAGCCCGCTCGAGGAGCTGTCGCTGCGCCGGATCGCCACGCCCGAGCTGCGGTTCAACGCCGAGCGCCCTGAGGAGGGACGCGTCGTCCTGAACGGCGCCAAGGTGGTGACGCTGATCGACCGGGCCTCCAGCTGGCCAGGGCCCGGCGGCCTGGCGATGGGCGGCTTCGTCTACGAGAACCTGGTGCCGTACGAGGAGTTCCCGCTCGCGCGGCGGCTGGAGTGGGTGGCGTCGGCGACACCGGAGTACTCGCCTGAGCCGTACGAGCGGCTGGCGACCGTGCTGCGCAACAGCGGTGAGGACTCGGATGCCCGCGAGGTGCTGCTGGCCAAGCAGCGCCGCCGCCGCGAGACGCTGCCGCTGGCCGCCAAGCTCTGGGGGGTGCTGCAGGACTGGACGGTGGCCTACGGCTACCGGCCGGGCCGGGCCGCGCTGTGGATGGCGGTGCTGTGGGCGGCCGGCGCGGTGGCGTTCTCGCAGATCACCCCGGCACCGATCAAGCCCGAGGAGCATCCGCAGTGGAATCCCGCGCTGTACGCCCTGGATCTGCTGCTGCCGGTGATCAATCTCGGCCAGGACGGCTACTGGCGGATGGACGACGCCTGGCAGTGGGCGGCGGCGGCTCTGGTGCTGCTGGGCTGGATCCTCGCGACCACGGTGGCGGCGGGAGCCTCGCGGCTGCTGCGCCGAACCTGAGCGCCCACGCGCCGGAAAGCCCTTACCGCGCCACTTTCTTTACGGTCTCTTGGCTTTCGCCAGGACAACCATTCCGCCACTACCAACTCTTCACAGCCGGCCCTCTGGCGCGCCGTTTCACCTGCGGTTTTCAATGGTCGACACCATGTCATTGCTCCGCGCCCTGATCCGCGCCGCGCGCATGATCCGTCATACGCCGCATCTGTCCGACGGCCTGACGTCCGACGACGAGGTGCTGCTGGACGCGCCTGACGACCGGCTGGGCCCGGCGCTCGTCGCGGCTGCCCTGGGCGAGTACGAACCGGCCGCGAAGCTGCTCGCGACGACCCGCGAGTCGGCGGAGTGGGAGAACCGGGACCGGTACGTGATGCGGCTCGCCGCCTTTGCGTACAACCGCGGCCAATGGCTCGGGGAGTGGCTCGGGGCCGCGCCCCACGACCCGGACGCGCTCGTCGTCAAGGCGGAGCTCGCGGTCCGCCGGGCATGGGAGTCGCCGGCGCGGGCCGAGCGGCTGCGGGAGGTCGGCCCGCTGATCGACGCCGCGGCGGACGCGGAAGCGAGGGACCCGGTGCCCTGGCGCATCGCGCTCGACCACGCGCGCGGCGCGCATGCCACGCACACGGCGTTCGAGGCGCTGTGGGAGCAGGCGGTGCGCCGCTCCTCGCACCACTACGGGTGCCATGTCGCCGCGCTGCAGTACCTGTCGGCGCAGTGGTACGGCTCACACCGCGAGTGCTTCGACTTCGCCGAGCAGGCCGCCGCGGATGCGCTCCCGGGCTCGCTGGTGCAGGCGCTGCCGGTGCGTGCGGCGTTCGCCCAGCTGCTGGGCGGCGAGGCCATGTCGTCCGTGCAGAGCGACCGGATCGATGCAGCAGCCGATCTGGCGATCACGCTCTCCGGCGACTACGCGGCCGGGGATGCGTGGCCGGCCGAGGTACGCAACCTGCTGGCGTACGTCCTGGTGGCGCGGGGGCGCTGGACGGATGCCCTGGAGCAGTTCCGCCTGATCGGGCCATATGCGACGTCCTTCCCGTGGATGTCGGTGACGGATGATCCGCTGGGGCAGTTCCTGCAGGCCAGGGACGGCGTGCGGATCGAGGTGGCCGCTGCGATGCCATTGCGTGGACGGGGCGGACGGAGCACTCTCGGCGAGCATTACCCTTATCGCCTGTGACGACCGCTCGCCTCCCCCTCTTCCCGCTGAACACGGTGCTGTTCCCGGGCCTCGTGCTGCCCCTGAACGTGTTCGAGGAGCGGTACCGCGCCATGATGCGCGAGCTGCTCAAGACGGACGAGTCGGAGCCGCGCCGCTTCGCCGTGGTCGCCATCCGCGACGGCCGCGAGGTCGCGCAGACTGCGCCCGGCATGCCCGACCCGACGGCGCTGCCCGAGCGCGGGCCTGCGGCCGGCTTCGGGTCCGACCCGATCCAGGCGTTCCACCGGGTGGGCTGTGTCGCGGACGCGGCAACGATCCGCGAGCGCGCGGACGGCAGCTTCGAGGTGCTCGCCACCGGTACGAACAGGGTCAAGCTGCTCTCGGTGGACGCGAGCGGACCGTACCTGACCGCCGAACTGGAGGAGATCCCCGAGGAGCCGGGCGACGAAGCGGGGGCGCTGGCCGAGGGGGTGCTGCGGGCCTTCCGCAGCTACCAGAAGCGGCTGGCGGGAGCACGGGAGCGGTCGCTGTCGACGGGGGCCGACCTGCCGGACGAGCCGTCGGTCGTGTCGTACCTCGTCGCGGCTGCGGCGGTGCTCGACACCCCGGCGAAGCAGCGCCTCCTTCAGGCGCCCGACGCGGCGACGCGGCTGCGCGAGGAGCTGACGCTGCTGCGCTCGGAAACGGCGGTGCTGCGCCATCTGCCGTCGCTTCCGGCGGTCGATCTGACCCGGCAGCCGACGAGCCCCAACTGAGGCGAGAACCGACGCGAGGGACAACTGCCGTGGCGAAGAAGCAGAAGAAGCAAGCGGGAGGCACCCCCGCGACGGTGGCCCTGACGGCCGCGGGCACGCCCTTCACGCTCCACGCGTACGACCACGACCCGTCGTCCCCCTCGTACGGCGAGGAGGCGGCTCAGGCACTGGGCGTCTCCCCCGACCGGGTCTTCAAGACCCTGGTCGCGGACGTCGACGGCACTCTGACGGTGGCCGTGGTCCCGGTCGCGGGTCAGCTGGACCTGAAGGCTCTCGCGGCGGCGGTCGGCGGCAAGCGGGCCACGATGGCGGACCCGGCTGCGGCGGAGCGCACCACGGGATACGTGCGCGGCGGCATCTCCCCGCTGGGGCAGCGCAAACGCCTCCCCACGGTCCTCGACGCCTCGGCGGCGTCACACGCCACGATCTGCATCTCGGCGGGCCGCCGCGGCCTGGAGGTCGAGCTCTCCCCCGCGGACCTGGCCACCCTGACCGAGGCGACCCTGGCCCCGATCGGCCGCGGTTAGCCGCTCACGGCTGTCCCACCCCATCGTGTGCGACCGGACGAGGGGGCGCAGAGGGCCGGATCCCCGGTCACGGGAACGGCGGGGGAAACGCCCCGGCCGGTCAGACGCCCCCGTCCTCCCACTCCGGCTCAGGGTCCCGGGGGCCGAACAGCGCCGTCAGGCCCAGGTGCACCACCATCGCCGACAGGGGCCATGCCAGCAGCGAGCCCCAGGCCTGGAGCTTCAGATAGGCGTCGAAGGTGACACCTTCGCCCACCTGCTGCGCGTGCTGGGCCACGTCCTGTGTGGGGCCGAACCAGACGCCCACGCCCCAGGCCAGCAGCGAGCCCAGCAGTGCGCCCACCGCGAGGGCGATGACCAGGGCGACACCCCCGCGCCGGCGGAGCCAGACAGCCGTCGCGGCCGTGACGGCCCCGAACGCGACGCCCAGCAGGACGAACGTTCCGTCCGCACCGATCGCCTCTTCGCCCTCCGTGTCCTTGAGGAAGACCGCCTCGCCGTTGGAGACCAGCGGCACCTTCGGTGCCAGCCACAGCCACAGCAGGCCCATCAGCACGCCAAGGACCGTCATGACCAGCACCGTCACGCCCGCGTCCAGCAGGTCCCGCTTGAAGTCGCCGTCCGGATCCGGGTCGGGCTTCTCGTACCCCTCGTACGGAGGCGGTGCAGGCGCCTGCCACGCGTTGTCGTTCTGCGGTGGCTGATGCGGCGGTGTCAGAGGTGCGGTCACCCCGCCATCGTGCCAGGCGGGCCGGGACGACGCCTCACCGGACTGCCGCCCGCCGGTACGCCCACGTCGCCACCGTCAGCGACACCACACCGACGGCCGCGCAGACCGCCAGGTCCAGTCCGACCGCCGGCCAGTGGGGACGGCTGTCGAAGGTCCGGGCCAGCGCCTCCACGCCGTACGTGGACGGCAGCAGATCCCGCGCGTACCCGACCGGTCCCGGCAGCCGGTCGGCCGGCAGCACCCCCAGCAGCAGCGCCGCCGACATGCCCAGCTGGCCGAGCAGCGTCGCGAGTTCCTGGCGCGGCGCGAGCAGCCCGAGCGCCGCGCCGAGCCCGGCGAGCGCCGCCCCGGACAGCGGGATCACCGCGGCCAGCACCCACAGATGGGTCATCGGCAGCTGGAAGAGCACACTGCCGGCGACCGCCGTGACCAATGTCCCCGGCACCGTGAAGGAGGCGTACGCCCCGGCCGCGCCGAGCACCACCGCCGCCGGCGGCACCGGCAGCGTCGCGTAGTGGTCGAGGCCGCCCCCGGCCCGCAGCTGCCCGAAGTACTGCGCGAGCAGGTTCAGCGCGACGAAGGCGACGACGAGCACGCTCGCGCCCGCGACGACCGCCCGCGCCTCCGCGCCGCCGTCGACGACGCCACGCATCAGAACCATGATCCCGACGGACTGGAAGGTGGCCACGAACAGCAGCGGTATCCGGGCCACCCGCGCCCGTGACAGCTGCGCCCGGTACACAGCGGCCAGCGCCGGCAGCAGCCGTGCCCGCGGCGCCAGCGGCGCGGCGCCGCCGTCCTGCGACGGCGTCACCGCGCTTCCCGTCCGTGTCATGGCCTGCGCGGCCACCGTCTCTGCGGCGGACCCGATGCTCACGCCTTGACCAGCCCCTTCGTCGCGTTCCCCCCGAGTGCCAAGTACACGTCCTCCAGGCTGGGCGTGGCCAGCGTGAAGTCGTCGAGCGCCGCGAACGCCGCCCCGCCCGTCACCGCGGCGACCGCGGCCCGCGCCTCCTCCGGTGCCAGCCGGAGCACCCAGCGCCGCCCGGACTCCTGCGCGATGTCGCGCAGGGCTGCGACCTCGGGAACCTCCAGCGGCGCGCTCTCGCGCCACACCAGCTCGACCCGTACCTCTCCGGCGACGCGCTCCTTGAGCCCGGCCGGGGTGTCGCAGGCGATCACCCGGCCCCGCTCGAGCACCGCGACCCGGTCGAGGACGGTCTCGGCCTCGATGACGTTATGGGTGACGAGGACCACGGTCGTCCCGTTCCCGGCCCGGCGCCGGTCGACCGCGGCCCACACCGCGCGCCGCGCGACGGGGTCCATACCGGTCGTCGGCTCGTCCAGGACGAGCAGTGACCGCTCCCCGACGAGCGTCGCCGCGAAGCAGGCGAGCCGCCGCTGGCCGCCGGACAGCTTCTTCAGCGGGCGCCCGGCGAGCCCGGTCAGCCCCAGTTCCTCCAGCACGTCGTCCCGCGCGGCCCGCGCCCGCTGTGCGGTGAGTCCGCGCAGCCGGCCGGTCGTCTCGGCGGCGAGCGACACGGTCAGTTCGTCGAGTGCGGTCGATTCCTGCCCGAGGTAGCCGATGAGCCGGGCCGCCCGCTCGGGGTGTCGCACCAGATCGTGGCCGAGCACCTCGACACCGCCCGAGTCCGGGCGCATCAGTCCGGTCAGCTGGCGTACGAGCGTGGACTTGCCGGCGCCGTTCGGTCCGAGCAGCCCGAAGATCTCGCCGCGCCCGACATCGAGGCTGATCCCGTCGGTGGCCCGCACCTCGGGTGTCCCGGGCGTCCCCCGCCTGCCACGCGCGGCGGGGTACGTCTTGACCAGATCCCGCACCACGCACACCGTACTCACGAGGTACGAGACTACGGGGTCCGGCCGCCCCGGATGCCCTCGGGCCCCGCCTGCTCCCCCGCCGGGGTGTGTTCGGCGGCCGCCCGTACATCGATCTCGCGCCAGAATCCGGCCCGGATCGCATAGCGGTCGTGCTCGTCGATCTGGTCGTCCTTGTGGGCCAGCAGCCCGAAGCGGGCGGCGTAGCGGAGCAGTTCACCGTCGATGCGGTGCGGGATGCGCGGGTACATGGTGGACAGCTTCTGCACATGGCCGGTTTCCGGCAGCCGTTCCATCCAGCGCCGGGCGAAGACCTGACCCACCTCGAAAGGGTCGCCGCCGACGGTGGTGATGTCCTCCTCCCGGTCGGCCCAGCGCTGCTCGGCGCTGGTGAGCTGGGCCAGCGTCGGCAGGGACGCGGTCTCCGCCGGCTCGCCGAGGGGGCCGCCACCGGGCCGCTCCACCCAGCCCCGGTCGGACGACCAGCGCAGTGTGGCGCCGGCCGCGGGCGGGGAGGGGTGCTGTCCGGGACCACGCAGTCCGGCCAGGTCCTTGGGAGTGGGGACGTGGGTGGACACACCCTTGGGAGCGGCGGGGGCCGGGGCGGGCGCGGCACCGTTCTCCACCGGAGCGGGCTGCGAGCCGTTGCGCACGGCGTCCGCGGCGCGCTCGGCGGAGGCGGCGAGCGCCGACTCCGGCAGCGGCGCGGAGAGGATCGCCGCGATCTCGGGGCGGGGCGCGGGCGGCGGGGCGCAGATGCCGGTGAGTTCCTTGGCCCGCACGGCACGGGTGATCCAGGCCCGGTCGAGCACCCGCCGTTCGTCCGCCTCGGCGACGAGATCCTCCGACTGGTTGTAGTCGCCGTCGGCGGCCTGGACGGCCCACAGATGCACGGCGACCCCGTGTTCCTTCGCGGACATGAGTCCGGGCAGCAGATCACCGTCGCCGGTCACGAGCACCACGTCCGAGCAGGCGCGATTTCTGGCCAACTCGGTGAGCTCGGCATGCATGGCGGCGTCCACGCCCTTCTGCGCCCAGCGGCCGTCGCTGCGGGTCAGCGCACCGAGTCGCACGGTGACGCGCGGCATGACGCGCATCCTGCGGTGCTCGGGCTGCGGGACCCGGTCGGGGGCGCCGTCGAACCAGTAGATGCGCAGCAGGGGGCGGGTGGTGTCCGCTTCGGCGAGCTCCCGTAGTCCCTGGATGAGAGCCGCGTGGTCGACAGTGATCCGGGAACGTGCCGGTTCTCCCGCGAGAAGGCTCGCGGCCGCGCCCAGCAGATATCCGGCGTCCACCAGGACGACGCAGCGGTCCACGCGTTCCACCCTCTTTCGGGAACTTCTCTCGGGGAACTGCTTTCGGCAAGCTTCGGAATCGGGGAAGGTTCCGGATCGGGGATTGTTCCGGGTTTCCGTCGAGTCTGCCCGACCACGGGAGGGTTAACGGCCGGAACTCGATCACCGGCGTGGCGAATCCCTCGGCCCCTACCCCTGATAACCGGTTACTACACACCGTAATGATCCAAAATGCGCCGGTTGTTCGCCTATGTGAGTCTGGTCGCGGCCCTGGCCCCTAGACCCCGCAGGAGGCATCACCATGGCCAAGAACAAGAACCGAGAACGCAGCCAGAAGTCCTCTCCGGCCGAGCGCGGCCAGCAGCAGGCCGCCAAGTCGTCCATGGAGGCCCAGTCCGAGCAGCGCGCTTCGCAGGTCACCCCCGCCGACATAGCCCACAAGGGCCGGCAGAAGCGCTTCGGCCACAACTGAGCGCGCACGCTGACCGCGTGACGAGAACAACCACAGAAGGGGCGCACCCGTGACGGCGGGTGCGCCCCTTGTGTACGGGCTCGGCTTTCTCTGCAGACCGCGGGAATCAGCCGGCGAGGCAGGACGGGCCGAGCAGCACCTTGAGATCACCGAAGAGGGCAGGGTCCGGCTGCACCCGGTGCCGGTCGAGCCGTAGCACCGTGGTCTTGCGGGGCCCCTGGAGCTTGATCCGCACCTCGGTGTTGCCCTTGTGGTGGCTGAGGATCTCTCCCAGCCGGGTGATCATCGGCGGGGTCACCTTGACGGTCGGGATGGTCACGACCACCGGGGCGTTCGTACCGGCCGACGAGAGGTCGGGAACCATCAGTTCCATCGCGACGAGCCGCGGAATGTCCTCGCGCTTGTCGAGCCGCCCCTTGACGAAGACCACGGTGTCCTCGACCAGCTGGGTCGACACCAGCTGGTACGTCGCCGGGAAGAACATGCACTCGATCGAGCCGGCCAGGTCCTCGACGGTGGCGATCGCCCAGGCGTTGCCCTGCTTGGTCATCTTGCGCTGCAGGCCGGAGATGATGCCGCCGATGGTCACGACCGCGCCGTCGGCGTGCTCACCGCCGGTGAGCTGGGAGATCCCGGCGTCCGTCTTGTCGGACAGGACGTGCTCCAGGCCGAAGAGCGGATGGTCGGACACATAGAGGCCGAGCATCTCGCGCTCCTGCGCGAGGAGGTAGGACTTCTCCCACTCCACGTCGGAAAACTCGACGTCGAGCCCGAAGCCCGGCTCCTTGGTGTCCTCCTCGCCCATGCCGCCGAAGAGATCGAACTGGCCCTCGGCCTCCTTGCGTTTGACCGCGACCACGTTGTCGATCATCGGCTCGTGGTGGGCGACCAGACCCTTGCGGGTGTGGCCCATCTCGTCGAAGGCGCCCGCCTTGATCAGCGATTCGACGGTCCGCTTGTTGCAGACGACCGCCTCGACCTTGTCGAGGAAGTCGGGGAAGGACGAGTACTTCCCCTTGGCCTTGCGGGACCTGATGATCGACTCGACGACGTTCGTACCGACGTTACGTACGGCGGAGAGGCCGAACAGGATCACGTCGTCGCCCTGCGCGGCGAAGTTCGACTCGGACTCGTTCACATTGGGCGGCAGGACCTTGATGCCCATGCGGCGGCACTCGTTCAGATAGACGGCCGACTTGTCCTTGTCGTCCTTGACCGAGGTGAGCAGCGCCGCCATGTACTCGGCCGGGTAGTTCGCCTTGAGGTACGCGGTCCAGTAGGTGACCAGTCCGTACGCCGAGGAGTGCGCCTTGTTGAAGGCGTATCCGGCGAACGGCACCAGGACGTCCCAGAGCGCCTGGATCGCCGCATCGCTGAAGCCGTTCTTGCGGGCACCGGCCTGGAAGATGCCGAAGTTCTTCTCCAGCTCCTCCGGCTTCTTCTTGCCCATCACGCGACGGAGGATGTCGGCCTCGCCGAGCGAGTACCCGGCGACGATCTGGGCGGCCTTCTGCACCTGCTCCTGGTAGACGATCAGGCCGTAGGTGAGGCCCAGGACCTCCTTGAGCGGCTCCTCGAGCTCCGGGTGGATCGGGGTGATCTCCTGGCGGCCGTTCTTGCGCTCGGCGTAGTTCGTGTGCGAGTTCATGCCCATCGGGCCCGGCCGGTACAGGGCCGAAACGGCGGAGATGTCCTCGAAGTTGTCGGGCTGCATCTGGCGCAGCAGCGAGCGCATCGGGCCGCCGTCGAACTGGAACACGCCGAGCGTGTCACCACGGCAGAGCATTTCGTACGTCTTGGGGTCGTCGAGCGGGATCTCCAGCATCTCCAGCTTGACGCCCTTGTTGGCCTCCACCATTTTCACGGCGTCGTCCATGATGGTGAGGTTCCGCAGGCCCAGGAAGTCCATCTTGAGCAGGCCGAGCGACTCGCACTGGGGGTAGTCCCACTGCGTGATGGTCACGCCGTCCGTGTGCCTGACCCAGATCGGGGCGTGGTCGACGATGGGCTCGCTGGACATGATCACGCCGGCAGCGTGGACGCCCATCTGCCGGACGAGGCCCTCGACGCCCTTGGCGGTGTCGATGACCTTCTTCACGTCCGGCTCGTTCTCGTACATCCCCCGGATCTCACCCGCCTCGTTGTAGCGGGGGTGGGAGGGGTCGGTGATGCCGCTGAGGTCGATGCCCTTGCCGAGGACGTCGGCGGGCATGGCCTTGGTGAGGCGGTCGCCCATCGCGTACGGATAACCCAGCACACGGGCCGAGTCCTTGATCGCGTTCTTCGCCTTGATCTTTCCGTACGTGCCGATCATGGCGACCTTGTCGGCGCCGTACTTCTCGGTCACATACCTGATCACTTCGACGCGCCGGCGCTCGTCGAAGTCGATGTCGACATCGGGCATGGAGACACGCTCGGGGTTGAGGAACCGCTCGAAGATCAGCCCGTGCTCGATCGGGTCGAGGTCGGTGATCCCCATGGCGTACGCGACGATCGCGCCGGCCGCCGAACCACGGCCGGGACCCACCGCGATGCCCTGCTTCTTGGCCCACATGATGAAGTCGGCGACCACCAGGAAGTAGCCCGGGAACCCCATCTGGATGATGATGTCCATCTCGTAGTCCGCCTGCTTCTGGCGGTCCTCGGGGACACCTCCGGGGTAGCGGCGGTTCATGCCGCGCCGCACTTCCTCCTTGAACCAGGTGACCTCGGTGTAGCCCTCCTCCGGGATGTCGAACTTCGGCATGAGGTTCTTCGCCTCGAACATGCCGGTGGTGTCGATCTGCTCCGCGACCAGCAGCGTGTTGCGGCAGCCCTCCTGCCAGGCGTCCGACGAGTCGACGGCGTACATCTCGTCGGTCGACTTCAGGTAGTAGCCGGTGCCGTCGAACTTGAAGCGGTCCGGGTCCGAGAGGTTCTTGCCGGTCTGGATGCACAGCAGCGCGTCGTGGGCGGTCGCCTCGTGCGCATATGTGTAGTGCGAGTCATTGGTGACGAGCGGCGGGATGCCGAGCTTCTTGCCGATCTCCAGCAGTCCGTCGCGGACGCGGCGCTCGATCTCGATGCCGTGGTCCATCAGCTCCAGGAAGTACCGGTCCTTGCCGAAGATGTCCTGGTACTCGGAGGCGGACTTCAGGGCCTCGTCGAACTGACCGAGGCGCAGCCGGGTCTGGAGCTCGCCCGAGGGGCAGCCGGTGGAGGCGATGAGCCCCTCGGACCACTGGGCGATGGTCTCCTTGTCCATCCGCGGCCACTTCTGCAGCCAGCCCTCGGCGTACGCGTCCGACGACAGCCGGAAGAGGTTGTGCAGTCCGGTCTTGTTCGCCGCCCAGATCGTCTTGTGGGTGTAACCACCGGAACCGGAGACGTCGTCCCGCTTCTGGTGGGGCTGTCCCCACTGGATCTTCCGCTTGTTCCGCCGGGACTCGGGGGCGACATAGGCCTCGATACCGATGATCGGGGTGACTCCGGCCTTCTTCGCGGAGTGGAAGAAGTCGTACGCGCCGTGAAGGTTGCCATGGTCACTCATGGCGATGTGCGTCATGCCCATCTCGTTGCAGGCATTGAACATGTCCTTGAGCCGCGCGGCACCGTCCAGCAGCGAGTACTGGGTGTGGACGTGAAGGTGCGTGAAGGGCGGCTTGGTCACGGCGGAAGGCCTCCGGAAGACACTGCGGCGCAGAGCGCCTCGATGGGGTGGTCGGGCGAGGGTGGACGGTGGTCGACGGGCTGAGGACAGTCTGACGGGACAGCCTGGAAGTCTACGTCTCCGCACCGACAATTCAGGGTCGGTGGCGCGATGGGGGTCCCCCGGACGAAGTCCGGGGAGCCTCGATGAGGGGCGGTGGCCGGACGACGGGAGGGCGGGCACTCCCGAGTACCGTCGCGCGTTGGACGGGGCGGAAAGCCTGTCCCGTTTGTCATGCACCAGGAGGCACCCAGCGATGTCGGTACCGCGACCCGCCGAGGTCACAGCTGAAGAGCGCGGCGAGCAGATCCTCGCCGTCTTCGACACCGCCTTCGGGGCGCTCCTGGCGGCCGATCCGGCCGCCTTCCAGGTCAAGTTCCGCAAGATGGCCGCGTCGGCGTTCGCCTTCTACCGGGGCACGGCATGCCTGTTCTACAGCGACCTGGGCGATGAGCAGCACGGCGGCCCGTATCTGGACGATCGGACCGGCCGGGTGTGGATCCACGGCGATCTGCACGCGGAGAACTTCGGCACGTACATGGACGCCAACGGCCGGCTGATCTTCAACGTCAACGACTTCGACGAAGCCTATGTGGGCCCCTTCACCTGGGACCTCAAGCGCTTCGCCGCCTCCGTCGCCCTGATCGGCTACACCAAGGCGCTGAGCGACGACCAGATCACCGAGCTGGTGCGGATCTACGCCGCCGCCTACCGCGAGCGCATCCACGCCCTCGCCACCGGCGCCAAGAACGACGAGGTGCCGCCCTTCACGCTCGACACGGCAGAGGGCCCGCTGCTGGACGCGCTGAGGGACGCACGCTCGCTCACCCGCTTCGGCCTGCTGGACTCGATGACGCAGATCCGTGACTTCGAGCGCCGCTTCGCGCCCGGCGGCGGCTCCATCGAGCTGGACGCGGCCACCCGGTACAAGGTCCTGGCCGCCTTCGACGGCTATCTGGAGACCCTGCCCGAGTCCAGCCTGGCCCGCCCGGACTCCTACCGCGTCAAGGACGTGGTGGGGCGTCGGGGCATCGGCATCGGCTCGGCCGGCCTGCCGTCGTACAACATCCTGCTGGAGGGCCACACGGACGCCCTCGAGAACGACGTCGTGATCTACATGAAGCAGGCGCAGACCCCCGCGGTCTCCCGCCACATCGGCGACGAGCAGGTGCGGGACTACTTCCAGCACGAGGGCCACCGCACGGTGATCTCGCAGCGCGCGCTCCAGGACCACGCCGACCCCTGGCTGGGCTGGACCGAGCTGGACGGTGCGGGCCAGCTGGTCGCCGAGGTCTCCCCGTACGCGGTGGACCTGGACTGGTCGGACATCGACGACCCGCAGGAGATCGCGGCGGTCGTCGCGGACCTCGGCAGGGCGACGGCCACGATGCACGCCGCCGCGGACGACGAGAGCGGTCACTCCCTGGTGCCGTTCTCGACCGAGCGGGCCATCGACGCCGCGATCGCCGCCGACGAGGAGGGCTTCGGCGAGATGCTGGTCGAGTTCGCGCACAGCTACGGCGCCCGCGCCCGGCTCGACCACCAGATCTTCGTGGACCTGTTCCGCAACGACCGCATCCGCTAGGCCCTCGCCGGGGGCTCCGGCGAGGCGACCCCTTTAAGGAGCCCTTACAGCGAACCGTGGCACACTCGCGAACGATGGACATCACAGGAATGCAGCTCAGGGGGCTGCGGGCAGCGATCTTCACGGCACTGGTCGTGACACTGTCCGCCGCCTCCCATGTGCTGCTGTCCCGGGTCCCGCTTCCGCTGACGACCGTCGCCGGGCTCTTCGCGGCGGTCTTCGCCGTTGCCTTCGCCCTCGGTGGCCAGGAGCGGAGCTACTGGCGGATCGCCGGTCTGCTGATCCCGCTGGAACTGGCCGCGGACACCGTCTTCACCGCGGGCCAGCACGCCTGTTACGGCTCCGCGGGCGGCCCGGTCACCGGTTCGCTGCGCTCGGTCGGTCTCGACATGCTGTGCGGCGGCACATCCATGGGCGTCCCGCTGCCCGGTGTGGCCGCGCCCGACAGCGGCGCGGCCGCCCTGCTGAACTCCCCCGCGCCCGCGCTGCCCTGGCTGCTGCTCGCCGCCCATGTCTCGGTCGGGCTGCTGGCCGCGGCGTGGCTGCGGCGCGGCGAGGCCGCTCTGGCCTCCTTGGTACGCACGGTGGGGGCGTTCGCCTTCCGGCCGCTGCTGCTCGCGGTCGCCGCGGTGCGCGGCACCGCCGGACCGCTGCGCCCGTCTGCGGGCCGCGCGCCGGGCCCGACCCGAGCGACCTCCCGTACCCGTCTGTTCGTGCACTCCGTCGGACGGAGGGGACCGCCGCGCACGGCCGCCGTTCCCGGCTGAGCCCGCAGCTGTCCCCCTTTCCGTATTTCTCGCGTACCGCGACGCCGGTACGTATCACCCGGAGTCATCACCATGAGTGCACGCAACAACCAGGCCAACAAGGCAGCTGCCCGTGAGCGGCTGCGCCAGGAGCGGGAGCGCCAGGCCAAGAAGGACAAGACCCGCCGCCAGCTGATCGTCATCGCCTCCACCATCGGCGTGCTGGCGGCCGCCGGCGGGATCAGCTACGGCATCATGCAGGCCAACAAGCCGTCCCACTGGGAGTCGGCCGCGAAGCAGAGCAGCGTCACCGCGCCGAAGAACACCACGGGCGAGAACGGCACGACCGTCGTCATCGGCAAGCCGTCCGCGAAGAAGACCCTGGAGCTCTACGAGGACTCGCGCTGCCCGGTCTGTGCGAGCTTCGAGCAGGCGGTGGGCGAGACGGTCGAGAAGGACGTGAACGCCGGCAAGTACAAGGTCAAGTACATCGGCGCGACCTTCATCGACGGTGAGAAGTCCATCAACGGCGAGGGCTCCAAGAACGCTCTCAGCGCGCTGGGCGCCGCTCTGAACGTCAGCCCCGAGGCGTTCACGGCGTACAAGTCGGCGCTCTACTCCACGCAGTTCCACCCTCAGGAGAGCGACGACAAGTTCGCGAAGGACTCGTATCTGATCGAGGTGGCCGACTCGGTGCCGGCGCTGAAGAACAACGCCGAGTTCCGCAAGAACGTCGAGCAGGGGACCTTCGACGCCTGGGCGATGAAGATGTCCGCGGAGTTCGGCAAGAGCAAGGTCGGTGGCACGCCCACGCTGATGATGGACGGCAAGAAGCTCACCGTCGGTCCGCAGGAGAACCCTCCGCTGACGGTCGAGCAGTTCACCACGGTGGTGAACCAGGCCCTCAAGGGCTGAGCCCCCACACCGACCGAAAAAGGCTGGAACAGCCGAAAGAACCGCATCACGGTCATGGCCGGCGGACCGCCGGGCGACCTCCCGGTTGACCGCTTCCGATGGGCGGGCGAACTTTTTACGTTCGCCCGCCCATTCGACGTACCGATCAGTAGTCTGATCGGCCGTGACCAGTCGATTTTCCCCAACTCCGAGCCGCCGCACGGTCGTCAAGGCCGCGGCCGCCACCGCTGTAGCCGCACCCGTCATCGCGGCCGCCACCTCCGGATCCGTCGCTTCGGCGGCCGACCAAGGACCCGCGTTCCTCCATGGCACCGCCTCGGGCGACCCGCTGCCCGACGGCGTACTGCTGTGGACCCGCATCACGCCGAGCCCCGACGCCGTGCCGGGCTCCGGCAAGGGCGCCGACACCGAAGTGAGCTGGGAGGTCGCCGAGGACAAGGCGTTCACCCGCATCACAGCCCGGGGCACGGCCACCTCGAAGGCAGCCTCCGACCACACCGTCAAGGTGGATGTCAGGGGCCTGCGCCCGGCAACCGTCTACTACTTCCGCTTCACCGCCGGTTCGGCCGCCTCCCCGGTCGCCCGCACCCGCACCGCCCCGGCCACCGACGCCACCACGTCCGGGGTGCGCTTCGGCGTGGTCTCCTGCGCCAACTGGGAGTCGGGTTACTTCTCGGCGTACCGGCATCTCGCGGCCCGCAGCGACCTCGACGCGATCCTGCATCTCGGTGACTACATCTACGAGTACGCGACCGGCAGCTACCCGGCCGAGAAGTACGTCGTACGGCAGCACGAGCCGCGCCACGAGATCGTCACCCTGGCCGACTACCGGCTGCGCCACGCCACGTACAAGTCGGACCCCGATCTGCAGGCGCTGCACGCCGCACACCCGCTGATCGCGATATGGGACGACCACGAACTCGCCAACGACGCCTGGTCGGGCGGAGCGGAGAACCACACGCCGGGCAGCGAGGGCGAGTGGGCGGCCCGGGCCACTGCCGCCAGGCAGGCGTACTTCGAGTGGATGCCCGTGCGCGCGTCGACCGAGGGCACGGTCTACCGCCGGCTGCGCTTCGGCAAGCTCGCCGACCTTCATCTGCTGGACCTGCGTTCCTTCCGGTCGCAGCAGTCGAGCGTCGGCAACGGCGACGTGGACGACCCTGCGCGCACCATCACCGGGCGGGCGCAGCTGGACTGGCTCAAGGCGGGACTGGCCTCCTCGGACACCGCATGGCGGCTGGTCGGCACCTCGGTGATGATCTCGCCGGTCGCGTTCGCCTCGCTCCCCGCCCATCTGCTGGGTCCGATAGCCGGGTTGCTCGGCCTGCCCGCCGAGGGGCTCGCCATCAACGTCGACCAGTGGGACGGCTACACGGACGACCGGAAGGAGCTGCTGAAGCACCTGACGGACCGCGGGATCAAGAACACCGTCTTCCTCACCGGCGACATCCACATGGCGTGGGCGAACGACGTTCCCGTCAAGGCGGCGACGTATCCGCTGTCGCAGTCGGCGGCGACCGAGTTCGTGGTGACCTCGGTGACCTCCGACAACCTGGACGACATCCTGCATGTCGCGCCGGGCACCGTCTCGCTGGTCGCCTCCACCGCGATCAAGGCCGCCAACCGCCATGTGAAGTGGCTGGACATGGACAACCACGGCTACGGCGTTCTCGATGTCACGGCCGAGCGCTCGCAGATGGACTACTACGTCCTCTCCGACCGGACGCAGAGCGGTGCGACCACCAAGTGGGCGCGCTCCTACCGCACGCTGAACGGAACGCAGAAGGTCGAGCGCGTGAACCAGCCGGTGCTCTGACGGCGATTTTCAGCCACTCAGCGCACTGTTAACGCACGATCACATCGCCACGACGGGTGGTGTTTTCCGCAGCCCTAATGCGGACACACCACCCGTCGTCGTATCCCCCTTCGTTACAGGCTGATTTCAGCCCCTGCGCATGGCCGAAGCTTTTCTCCCCCATGTCCGCAATTCATCAAAGATTGATTGGGCTTGATCGATTCTCATCAAGATCTGACATGCACCCGTAATCTCCCCGCGGTGGCCAGTAAAGGCCCCCCCCACAACCCCCCGCGAGGAGACTCGATGCGTGCTCTTGCCCGTATATCCCCCCGTTTGCGTCACCGCGCACTCGGTACGGCAATCATGGCCGGAACCCTGGCCATCGCCCCTCTCTCCACCACCGGCAGCGTCGCCGTTGCCAAGGCACCCGTCGCCTCCACCGCCGAGGACTGCGCCAAGGACACCGCGAGCGCCACCGCCCGTGAGAAGCGCCCCGGATCCACCCACGCCCATGAGCCCAACGAGGTCACCGAGGCCAAGGCCAAGGCCATGGACGCGGACCTGAAGCAGAGACTCGGGTCGGCCCGCAGCAGCAGCCGCGGCTTCTCCGCCACCGCCGCGACCGGCATCCCGGTCTACTTCCACGTCATCCACAGCGGCACCACCGGCAAGCTCACCGCCACCCAGATCAACAACCAGCTCGCGGTCCTCAACGCGGCCTACGGCGGCCAGGGCACCGGCAACACCGACTCGGGCTTCCAGTTCACGCTGGCCGGTACGGACTACACGGACAACGCGACCTGGTACAACCTCAGCTCCGGTTCCACCGCGGAGAAGAACATGAAGTCCACCTTGCGCAAGGGCGGCGCCGGCGCGCTGAACTTCTACACCGCCAACCTCGGCGGCGGCCTGCTCGGCTGGGCGACCTTCCCCTCCTCGTACGGCTCGAACCCGAAGCAGGACGGTGTGGTGGTCCTCGACACCTCGCTGCCCGGCGGCTCCGCGACCAACTACGACGAGGGTGACACCGCCACCCACGAGGTCGGCCACTGGCTGGGGCTCTACCACACCTTCCAGGGCGGCTGCAACGGCAACGGCGACTACGTCACCGACACCCCCGCCGAGAAGAGCGCGGCCTACGCCTGCCCGACCGGCCGTGACACCTGCACCAACAAGACCGGTGTGGACCCGATCCACAACTTCATGGACTACACGTACGACGCGTGCATGTACCAGTTCACGGCCGGTCAGGTGCAGCGGATGAAGGACCACTGGTCCGCATACCGCGCGGGCTGACCCGGCCCTCCTCTAACCTGGCGCCATGCATGCGCCGGGGGACGTGATCGACGGGCGGTTCGAGCTGATCCAGCAGCTCGGCAGCGGAGGAATGGGCACGGTGTGGCGGGCTCGCGACACCGTGCTCCACCGCGAAGTCGCCCTCAAAGCAGTGAGATCCGACGCCGGAGCGTCCGGTGCCGTACGCGAGCGCGTGCTCCGTGAGGCCCGGGCGCTCGCGCGGCTCAGCCACCCTCATGTGGTGACGATCCATCACATCGCGGACGCAGAACCCCATCCGTGGATCGTGATGGAGCTGGTGGACGGCACGACCCTCCAGGACCGGCTCGCCGACGGCCCACTGGCCCCGGCGGAGGCTGCGCGGATCGGTTGCCAGGTGCTCTCGGCCCTGCGCGCGGCGCACACCGCGGGCATCCAGCACCGGGACGTGAAGCCCGCCAACGTCCTGCTGCGCGCCGACGGCAGCGCCGTCCTCACCGACTTCGGGATCGCGGCGCTCCAGGGCTCGGCCTCACTCACCGCCACCGGCGAGCTGATCGGCTCGCCCGAGTACATCGCCCCGGAACGGATCCGCGGCAGCGACGACGACCCGGCCTCCGACCTGTGGTCGCTGGCACTGGTCATGTACGTGTGCGTGGAAGGCGTCAGCCCGCTGCGCCGGGGGACCACGCTGGCCACGCTGGCGGCCGTGCTCGACGAACCGGTGCCACCGCCGGTCCGGTCAGGGCCGCTTGCGCCGGTGTTGCAGGCGGTGCTCGTGCGGGATCCGGCGGCGCGGCCGGACGCGGGCCGGCTGGAGGCGATGCTGGCACAGGTGGAGTCCGGGGCAACCCCTGAGTGGGCGCAGCCGACGATGACGACGCCGGTGCCGCCAGGGCCGGTACCGCCCGTCCCCACCCTGCTGGACAGCCCCCACCCCACCGTTCCCCAACCGCCGCTGCCGCCCCGGACACCGGAACGACAGCCGGGCCGCACCCCCGTGGTGGTGGCCGTGATCGCGGTGGCGGTCGCCGTCACCGCCGCAACCGCGCTCGTGTTCGCGCTGCGCGATTCCGGACGGGACACCTCGGGCGGCACCGCCGGCGGCAAGGGCAGTACGGCGCCGTCCACTCCTGGGCCGAGTACGGCCAAGAGCCGCACGCCGACCCCGACGGCCACGCCCACTCCGACGCCGAGCCCGACCCCCACACCCACGCCCAGCACCGAACCGCCGCCGCCCTCCGGACAGTGGATCGCCCAGCTCTTCTCCGAACCGGTGGGCTCGGGCACCGCCGCGCGGGACCGCAGGCTCGCCGAAGTCCGCGAGACCGTCCCCGAGGCCGTGTACCTACGCAGCGGCGACTACGCCTCTCTGCGTGCGGGCTTCTGGGTGATCTACGCACCGGGCCCGTTCGCGGACGGCCGCGCGGCACTCACCTTCTGTGCCGAGCGCGGCCGGACGTCCGCGAACACCTGCATCGGCCGCTATCTGAGCACGAGTTCGGCCGACTTCGCCCTGCAGTGCCGCCCGCCCGCCGCGGCCCCGACCGGCCGCTGCACCCGTTCCTAGGCCGTGTCCGACACATGGCGCCGTCCGCCCGCAGGGCGGGGTGCGCGGCGTCCGGTGCGTGCAATCGCAAGGCGGTGGGGGTACCGCCCGGCCGGAGGCTGGGGGAGATCATCCTCGTACCGGACGTACTCGGATGACTCCGACAACGCAGCCGGGGGTACCCCCGGGCGAAACTCCGGGGGAAGGCGTGCCGGGCGTCACGCACCAGGCGGGATTGTCAGACACGGCCTAGCGCTCCCCGAGCGAATCCAGGAAGTCGAGCGCCACCCGCCAGGTCTGCTCGGCGGCGTCCTCGTCGTAGTCCGCCAGATCCGGGTCGGTGTAGAGGTGCCCCGCACCCGGGTAGCGGTGGACCTCGACGTCCGCTCCGGCCTTCCCCATCCGGAGGTACCAGGCCGTCAGCCAGTCATGCGGCTCGAACGGGTCCGGGTCGGCGACATGCAGCTGCACCGGCAGTTCGTCGACCGATGCGTCCTCCGCGATGTCGGACGTGCCGTGCATCAGCAGCAGTCCGCGGGCCTTCTCGTCGCCGAACGCCAGGTTCTGCGCGACGGCCGCGCCGAGCGAGAAGCCCGCGTAGACGAGGCCGCGCTCGGAGAGCGGAGCGGCCGCCAGAATCGCCCGCTTCAGCAGCTCTTCGTGGCCGGTCTCCTCCCTGAACGCACGGGACTCCTCGAGGTCGTCGAAAACCCGGCCGTCGAACAGATCGGGCGTCCACACCTCGTGACCTGCGGCCCGAAAGCGCTCGGCGGCCGCCTCCACGGCCGGACGCAGACCATATCTCGAATGGAAAAGCATGATGTCCATGCGGTCAGGTTACGTTCGTAGGCATGGAGAACGTGCTGCGTCCGTTGTTGGTCATCGGCGGCTCGGTCGTGCTCACGCTGTTCGTGGGATGGCTGACCGACCTGCTGCTGCGCCGGGCCGATGCCCGGCACAGCGAGACACCGCTGTGGGGCCTGCTGCGCCGCTGCCGGGTCCCGCTCCAGTTCGCGCTCGGCGCCGCGCTGCTCAGAACTACGTTTGCGCAGGCGCAGATCCGGTTCGTCCAGGAGCACCAGTGGGGCGCCGGGCAGGTGCTCACGCTCGTGCTGATCGGGGCCTCGGCCTGGCTGGTCGTCCGGATCGCCACGGCCGTCGTCGAGTCGTCCTACGCCCGCTACGCCACCGCGACCCGTGACCCGGCCCGGCTCCGCCGGGTGCGGACCCAGGTGACGCTGATCCAACGGGTCGTCATCGCGGTGGCGGGGGTGGTCGCGGTCGCGGCGATGCTGCTGTCGTTCCCCGCCATGCGTACGGTCGGTGCGTCGATGCTGGCGTCGGCCGGTGTGCTCGGCATCGTCGCCGGTATCGCGGCCCAGTCGACGCTGGGCAATCTCTTCGCGGGTCTGCAGATCGCGTTCGGTGACATGGTGCGCATCGGTGACACCGTGGTGGTGGACGGCGAGTGGGGGACGGTCGAGGAGATCACGCTCACCTTCCTCGCCGTGCGGACCTGGGACGAGCGCCGGATCACCATGCCCGTCTCGTACTTCACCGGCAAACCGTTCGAGAACTGGTCGCGCGGCGGGGTGCAGATGACCGGCACGGTCTTCTTCCATCTGGACCATTCCGCGCCCGTTCCCGAGATGCGGGAGAAGCTCCAGGACATCCTGCGGGAGTGCCCCGCCTGGGACGGCCGCGACTGGTCCCTCGCCGTCACGGACACCACACCCAGCACCCTGGAGGTCCGGGCGGTGGTCACCGCCAAGGACTCCGACGACATCTGGACGGTGCGGTGCGCGGTGCGCGAGCAGATGATCGCCTGGATCTGCGACCACCATCCGTACGCGCTGCCGCGGATCGCCACGTCGCAGGCGCTGCCGCCGCCCCGCCGGCCCGCCCTGGCCGACGAGCCTTCGGCGCGGACCGGCCGCGGCTGAGGACTGTCCTGGCGGGCATCCCGGAGGCTCAATGGCCGCGTTCCGCGCCGCCGTTCACCTGGATGACCTGCGCCGTGATGTGGGCTGCGGCGGGTGAGGCGAGCCAGCGCAGCGTCTGGGCGACATCCCCCGGGTGGCCGACCCGCCCGGTGCAGGTCTCCGCGATGAGCTCGGCGCGCCGCTCCTCGGGGAACGGCCCGCCGAAGAAGTCCGTCTCCTCGATGTAGCCGGGCGCCACCACGTTCACGGTGATGCCGCGCGGCCCGAGCCGGCGGGCCAGCTGAAAGGCGTACGGATGCAGGGCGGCCTTCGCGGCGGCGTACGGGGCCGGGCCGGAGCCCCGGTACGCGGCGATCGACCCGACGAACAGCACCCGGCCGCCGGGGGTCGCCAGATGGTCCTGGAGGGCCTCGGTGAGCAGCGCGGCGGTGAGGGTGTTGAGCTTGAAGTTGACGGCCCAGTCGTGGGCGACGGCGTCCAGCGGATCCAGGTGCGCGGGGCGTTCCTCGAGTGTGCCGTTGCCGCCCGCGCTGAGCACCAGCACGTCGACCGCGCCGTACTCCCGCTCGACGAACTCCGCGGCCCGCCGGACGTCCCCGGGCTCGCTGAGATCCGCCGCGCAGTGACCGGCGCCGGGCAGCCGCCCGGCGGCCCGCGCAAGGACCGTCTCGCGCCGGCCGAGCAGCACGACCTGCTCCCCGTCCGCGGCAAACGCCTCCGCCGCCGCGAACCCGATCCCGGTCCCCCCACCACTGATCACAACGGTGCGCGCCATGGCTCGGATCCTACCCAGGGCCCTCGGTGTCGGCCTTGCGTGCAGGGCCGTCGTGGTCAGGCGGGGGTGGTGCCGCCGGCTGCGGGGAGCGGATGCGGTCGGGGGTCGCTAACGTCGGATTCGTGATCTCAACGCCGAAACGTCTCGCCTGGGCGGTCGAGCAACTGGCCGTCCGGCCGACCGACCGTGTGCTGGAGATCGGCTGCGGCCGCGGTGTCGCCGTCGCGCTGGTGGCCGAACGCCTCGTCACGGGCAGCATCACCGCGATCGACCGCTCGGCCCACGCCGTCGCGGGTGCCCGCCAGCGCAACGGCGCTCATCTCGCCGCCGGGCGGGCCGAGCTGCGGCACACCGCACTCGTCGAGCTGCCGCAGGGCCCCGAGCGCTACGACAAGATCTTCGCGGTCAACGTCAACGTCTTCTGGATGAGCGCGGCAGCCCGTGAGCTGAGCCTGGTACGGAACCTGCTCGCCCCGCTCGGTACGTTCTCGCTGTTCTACGAGCCGCCGGAGCCCGCCGGGGCGGCCAAGCTCGAGACCGTCCTTCTCCCGAAGCTGAACTGGCCCGGAGCCATCACCGTCACGGTGCAGGAGCACACCGGCCGCTCCACACTGCTGGGCATCCACGTCAGCGTGGAGTGACAATCAGCGTGGAGTGACGGAGTGAGCCGCCGCGGGCCCGCAGGATCCGAAGGAAAGCGCTAGAGCTCGCGCCGCATCGCCAGATGCGCGATCCCGGCGTCCAGGAACTCGTCCCCGTACGCGACGTATCCCAGCCGCTCGTAGAAGCCCGTCGCTTGCGTCTGCGCGTACAGGTCCACCGCTGCCAGGCCACGCTCCCGGGCCGCGTCCTCGATCGCCCGTACCAGCGCCGCGCCGACACCGAGGCCACGGGCCGCCCGGGTCACCGCGAGGCGGCCGAGTGAGCCGACCGAGGTGTCGCCGCCGGTCTTGCCGGCCGCGGCCGGTCCGTGCAGCAGCCGGCCGGTGCCCAGCGGGCCGTCGGGCCCGACGGCGAGGACATGGACGGTGTCCGCGTCCGGCGCGTCATGGGCGTCGTACTCGATCTCCTGCGGCACGTTCTGCTCGGCGACGAAGACTTCCTTGCGGACCGAGAAGCACGCCTCCCGGTCGGCCGGGCCGGTCGCCACCCGCACCACGACGCCGCTCACGCGCTCTCCGCCGCGATCTTGTCCAGAGCCTGCTGCAGATCGTCCGGGTAGCTGCTCGCGAACTCGACCCACTGGCCGTCCGAGGGGTGCTCGAAGCCCAGCCGCACCGCGTGCAGCCACTGCCGGGTCAGCCCCAGCCGCTTGGCCATGGTGGGGTCGGCGCCGTACGTCGTGTCACCCACACAGGGGTGGCGGTGCGCGGCCATGTGCACCCGGATCTGGTGCGTGCGCCCGGTCTCCAGCTTGATGTCCAGCAGGGACGCCGCCCGGAACGCCTCGATCAGGTCGTAGTGCGTGACGGACGGCTTGCCCTCGGCCGTCACGGCCCACTTGTAGTCGTGCTGGGGGTGGCGGCCGATGGGGGCGTCGATCGTCCCGCTCAGCGGGTCCGGGTGCCCCTGCACCAGCGCGTGGTAGCGCTTGTCGACCGTGCGGTCCCGGAACTGCTGCTTCAGCAGCGTGTAGGCCCGCTCCGACTTGGCGACCACCATCAGCCCGGAGGTGCCCACGTCCAGGCGGTGGACGATGCCCTGCCGCTCGGCCGCACCGGACGTCGAGATGCGGTATCCGGCGGCCGCGAGCCCCCCGATCACCGTGGTCCCGCTCCAGCCGGGGCTGGGGTGCGCGGCCACGCCGACCGGCTTGGCGATCACGACGATGTCGTCGTCGTCGTGCACGATCTCCATGCCCTCGACCGGCTCGGCCACGATCTGCACCGGCGCGGGCGCCTGCGGCATCTCCACCTCGAGCCAGGCACCACCGCGCACCCGTTCGGACTTGCCGACGACCGAGCCGTCGACCTGCACCTTTCCGGCAGCGGCAAGCTCGGCCGCCTTCGTACGGGAGAACCCGAACATCCGGGAGATGGCGGCGTCCACACGCTCGCCCTCCAGGCCGTCGGGTACGGGCAGGGTGCGGACCTCGGGAATTACACTCACCCGTCGAGTATGCCTTGTCAGTCCTTGTGGACGGTGCCGTCGGGGTCCAGCCCCTTGAAGGACAGCAGCACGATGAGGACTCCGCCACAGACGATCGCGGAGTCCGCGAGGTTGAACACGGCGAAGTGCGCGGGCGCGATGAAGTCCACGACCGCGCCCTTGAAGACGCCGGGCGAGCGGAAGATCCGGTCGGTGAGATTGCCGAGAGCGCCACCGAGCAGCAGTCCGAGGGCGATCGCCCAGGGCAGGCTGTAGAGCTTGCGCGCCAGCCGGACGATCACGACGATCACAGCCGCCGCGATGACCGTGAAGATCACCGTGAAGGCCTCGCCGATACCGAACGCGGCACCCGCGTTCCGTACCGCCTCGAACCTGAGCAGATCGCCGATGATCTCGATGGGTTCATGGTGCTCCAGCTTGGCCACCACGATCATCTTGCTGACGAGGTCGAGCAGATACGCCACCACGGCCACGGCGAACAGCACCGCGATCTTGCGCTTGCCCTTGGGCTGCTCGGCGGGAGCCGCAGCCTCGTCGTCCACATCCGGCGTACCGATGATGCGCTCCGCCTCTGCCACGTGAGTCCCTCAACCTAGGTGCCTGACTGTGCACGAGGGTACGACACCCGCACAGGGCCCCGACCGGGGACTCAGCCTCGCCGCTCCTGCTTCTGCTTGCACTCGACGCACAGGGTCGCGCGCGGGAACGCCTGCATACGGGCCTTTCCGATCGGATTGCCGCAGTTCTCGCAGAGTCCGTACGTGCCCGAGTCGAGCCGCTGCAGCGCCCGCTCGCTCTGCTCCAGGCTCTCGCGGGCATTCGCCGCGAGCGCCATCTCGTGCTCGCGTGTGATGTTCTTCGTCCCGGTGTCGGCTTCGTCGTCGCCCGCGCCGTTGCCCGAATCCCGCATCAGACCGGTCAGGGCCACCTCGGAGGCGGTGAGCTCGGCGTTCAGCCGGGTCACCTCGCTCTCGAGCCCGGCTCGCGCCGCGGAGACCTCTTCGTCGGTCCACGGGTCCTCGCCGGGCCGTACGGCGAGCTCGCCCGGCGATACCGCGCCCATTGGGCGGGCCGTGGGCACAGCCACCGCACTCTTGGTCTTCTTCGCTCCCACCGTTCTGGCTCCTGTCTGCTTCGCGGCCTGGGCGGCCGCCCCCTCGGCCGCGGGTGCGGCCTTTTTCGCGGCCATGGCGGCCGCGGCCTTTGTGGCAGTCGCCTTCTTGGCGGTCGCCTTCGCCGTCCGCGCCTTACGGGGCGCCGACGCGGTCCTGCCTGCCGCAGTGTCCTTGGCCGGGCTCTTTCCCGTGCTCCTGGCAGCGGCCTTTCTGGTGGTTGCCTTCTTCTCGGCTGTCGTCTTCGCGGCCGGCTCCTTGTCGACCGTCCTCCCGGCCTTCTCGGCGGTCCTCTTCGCGGTGGTCTTCTTCGTTGCCACGGTCTTCCTCGCGGCGGTGCTCGTCCTTCCGCCCGCGCCTTTGCCCACCGCCTCAGCGGCGGTGGACCGTGCGGACGCCGACTTCTCGGCTGTCTTTCTCGCCACCATGGCCGCGGCCCCTTCACATATTGTGATCTTGCTCGCGAATCGTGCTGGGACGATAAATCGACTCCAGTCCCGCGGCAACGGGGCACGCCGCCGATTCGACCCGCCCCGGGCTGCGACACGGCGGGCCTGCATCCGTTGTGCCCAGCTCCCCGCCCTGTAATCGCGGCCCGCCGCTCCACCGGACCCCGCGGGGCGGCGTGTGGCCATTCGGGTCATGTACGCGGCCGGGGGCTGCCCGCCTGCGAGCCGGGAGCAAAAGCGGTCGGCCCTCCCCGGAGGGGCCCGTACACTGGGCGAAGCGAAAGGCGTGGATGGGGACGAGTAGCGTCGTACGCAGCCATGAGCGACCCGGGGACGGTGAGAGCCCGGGGGCGAGCGCGATGTGAAGCATCACCCCGGAGCCGCCGGAAGAAAGCCAGCAGGTGAGTAGACCCGGCGTCGCGGCCCCAATGAGGGGGCGGTGCCATGTGCGCCGCCAAGGAGGGTGGTACCGCGGGAGCGAGGGCTCTCGTCCCTCCGACGGAACGACGAACAGTCCCCGCCGGAGGAGACCGCCGATGACACCGCCGCAGTACCGCCAGGTGCCCGCCCAGGTCGACCTGCCCGCGCTCGAGCACGCCGTGCTCGACTTCTGGCGCGAGAGCAAGGTCTTCGCCAAGAGCCTCGAGCAGTCCGAGGGCCGCCCGGAGTGGGTGTTCTACGAGGGCCCGCCGACGGCGAACGGCATGCCCGGTGCACACCACATCGAGGCCCGCGTCTTCAAGGACGTCTTCCCGCGCTTCCGCACCATGCGCGGCTACCACGTCGCCCGCAAGGCCGGCTGGGACTGTCACGGCCTGCCGGTCGAGCTCGCCGTCGAGAAGGAGCTCGGCTTCTCCGGCAAGAAGGACATCGAGGCCTACGGCATCGCCGAGTTCAACGCCAAGTGCCGGGAGTCGGTGACCCGGCACACGGACGCCTTCGCCGAGCTGACGAACCGCATGGGCTACTGGGTCGACCTCGACGACGCCTACCGGACGATGGACCCCTCGTACATCGAGTCGGTGTGGTGGTCGCTGAAGGAGATCTTCAACAAGGGTCTGCTGGTCCAGGACCACCGCGTCGCCCCCTGGTGCCCGCGCTGCGGCACCGGTCTGTCGGACCACGAGCTGGCGCAGGGCTACGAGACGGTCGTGGACCCCTCGGTCTTCGTCCGCTTCCCGCTGACCTCCGGCCCGCTGGCCGGCGAGGCGGCGCTGCTGGTGTGGACGACCACTCCCTGGACGCTCGTGTCCAACACGGCCGTGGCCGCGCACCCCGACGTCACCTACGTCGTCGCGACGAACGGCGAGGAGAAGCTCGTCGTCGCCCAGCCGCTGCTGGAGAAGGCGCTCGGCGAAGGCTGGGAGGCCACCGGCCGGACCTTCACGGGTGCCGAGATGGAGCGGTGGACGTACGACCGTCCCTTCCAGCTCGTGCCCTTCGACCAGCCGGCCCACTTCGTCGTCAACGCCGAGTACGTGACGACCGAGGACGGTACGGGTCTGGTCCACCAGTCCCCCGCCTTCGGCGAGGACGACCTGAAGGTCTGCCGCGCCTACGGGCTGCCGGTCGTGAACCCGGTCCGCCCCGACGGGACCTTCGAGGAGGACGTACCGCTGGTCGGCGGCGTCTTCTTCAAGAAGGCGGACGAGGCGCTCACCGCCGACCTGCAGACGCGCGGGCTGCTGTTCAAGCACATCCCGTACGAGCACAGCTACCCGCACTGCTGGCGCTGCCACACGGCACTGCTCTACTACGCGCAGCCGTCCTGGTACATCCGCACCACCGCGATCAAGGACCGACTGCTCGCGGAGAACGAGAACACCAACTGGTTCCCGGACTCGGTCAAGCAGGGCCGTTTCGGGGACTGGCTGAACAACAACATCGACTGGGCGCTGTCCCGCAACCGCTACTGGGGCACGCCGCTGCCGATCTGGCGCTGCGAGGAGGGCCACCTCACCTGCGTCGGCTCGCGCGCCGAACTCACCGAGCTGACCGGCACGGACCAGTCGGCGCTGGACCCGCACCGTCCGTTCATCGACGAGGTCACGTTCCCCTGCCCGACCTGCCAGGAGACGGCGACCCGCGTCCCGGAGGTCATCGACGCCTGGTACGACTCGGGATCGATGCCGTTCGCGCAGTGGGGCTACCCGTACAAGAACAAGGAGATCTTCGAGAAGCGCTACCCGGCGCAGTTCATCTCGGAGGCGATCGACCAGACGCGCGGCTGGTTCTACACGCTCATGGCGGTCGGCACGCTGGTCTTCGACAAGTCGTCGTACGAGAACGTGGTGTGCCTGGGCCACATCCTCGCCGAGGACGGCCGCAAGATGTCCAAGCACCTGGGCAACATCCTGCAGCCGATCCCGCTGATGGACCAGCACGGCGCGGACGCGGTGCGGTGGTTCATGGCCGCGGGCGGCTCACCCTGGGCCGCCCGCCGGGTGGGTCACGGCACCATCCAGGAGGTCGTGCGCAAGACCCTGCTGACGTACTGGAACACGGTGGCCTTCCAGGCGCTGTACGCCCGTACGTCCGGCTGGGCGCCGTCGGCGGCCGACCCGGCGCCCGCCGGCCGCACGGTCCTGGACCGCTGGCTGCTCAGCGAGCTGAACGCGCTCGTGGACCAGGTCACGCAGGCGATGGAGGCGTACGACACCCAGCGCGCCGGAAAGCTGCTGTCCGCGTTCGTCGACGACCTGTCGAACTGGTACGTGCGGCGCTCGCGCCGCCGCTTCTGGCAGGGCGACAAGGCGGCGCTGCGCACGCTGCACGACGTCGTCGAGACGGTGACCCGCCTGATGGCTCCGCTGACCCCGTTCATCACCGAGCGGGTGTGGCAGGACCTCGTCGTCCCGGTGTCCCCGGAGGCTCCGGAGTCCGTGCACCTGTCGAGCTGGCCCGCGGCCGACCTGTCCGCGATCGATCCGACCCTCTCGTCGCAGATGGCGTTGGTCCGCCGGCTGGTAGAACTCGGCCGTGCGACGCGTGCGGAGTCGGGCGTGAAGACCCGCCAGCCGCTGTCCCGGGCACTGGTCGCGGCGTCGGGCTTCGAGTCGCTCTCCCCCGAACTGCACGCGCAGATCACGGAGGAGCTGAACGTCTCGTCCCTTGCGTCCCTCTCCGAGGTCGGCGGCTCCCTGGTGGACACCACGGCCAAGGCGAACTTCCGCGCGCTGGGCAAGCGCTTCGGGAAGGGCGTCCAGGACGTCGCCAAGGCGATCGCGGCGGCGGATGCGGCGGCCCTGTCGCTGGCCCTGCGCGAGGGCACGGCCACCGTCGAGGTCGACGGCTCGCCGGTGACGCTCTCCCCCGACGAGGTCATCATCACCGAGACGCCCCGCGAGGGCTGGTCGGTGGCCTCCGACGCGGGTGCGACGGTCGCACTAGACCTGGAGATCACCCCGGAGCTGCGGCTGGCCGGCCTGGCCCGCGATGCCATCCGTCTGATCCAGGAGGCCCGCAAGAACAGCGGCCTGGACGTCGCGGACCGGATCGCCCTGCGCTGGAGCTCCACGGACGAGGAGGTCACCTCGGCACTGGCGGACCACGCGGCGCTGATCGCGGACGAGGTGCTGGCGACGGACTTCGCGACGGGCGAGGGCGATGAGGCGTACGGGGAGCCGTTCACCGACGAGGGCCTGTACCTGACGTTCCGCCTCCGCAAGGCGTGAGCACGGCTGCGTAACGGGCCCGGCAGCGCCTGCTGCCGGGCCCGTCGGCCTTCCCCTTCGAAGGCGGCGCCCGCCCCTGGGCCGGGCGCCGCCTTCGAGCATGTCCAGGGCTCGCCCTTGGCCCCCACGCGTGCTCAGCGGCAGGCCTGGATGCGTCGCCCTGGTGGTCGTCGACACCCTGGAGGCCGCCCGCGCGGGGGCGATGCGGTGCGCGTCGCGTACGACACCGGGGAGCACGATGTGCGGCTCAGGCCGGACCGTCCGGGCGTCCACACGCGACACGGTCAACGGCGGCTTGCGCCTGCCCTTCAGGGGGCACCCCGCCCGCGGGGTGTGCGGACTCCGGGCAGTCAGGGCTCTGCCGCCGAACCCCGCACCGCACCCGCCGCCGGGCCACGCGGTCAGGCTCCGCCCCGAAACCCCGCGCCTCAACGCCAGGCACGACCACGTACGCCCGCCTGACACCCCAGTCAGAGCTCCGCCCTGAACCCGACACCCCACCCGCCTGTGGGGCTCAATATCGCCCGCAGGGGGATCAGCCCGTCTTGCGTGCAAGGACACCCCCCAAGCCCTGCGGGCGGAGGAGGCGCCCCCGCACCGGCGTCGGCGCAGGGCCACGGCACGAAGGCCGCCGCGCGTGGGGTGCGGGGCCTCAGCGCCCGCGCACACCCGTACCCCCAAGGGGTCGGGACGGGGTACCCCCGCCGCCAGGCCCGTGGAAGGGGGTCGGCCGGGGACAGAGCCCGCCGCACGCGACCCACCCCCACCCCGCCCACGGCAGAGGGCCGGGTCCGGAGACGTTCAACGTCCCGGGCCCGGCCCTCAGTGCCGACGGCTACGCGCGCTACGCGCGAGACGCCGTCAGTTGTCGTCCTCGTCGATCAGGAAGCCCCGCATCGGCGACGGTGCCTGCTGCATCGGCTGCGGCGCCTGCGGCCGCACCGGTGCCATCGGCTGGGTCATCGCCGGCGACATCTGCTGCTGGCCGCCGTACGACGGGCCGCCCGAGGACGGACCGTGGCCACCCATGGTCTGCCCCATCGACTGCCCCATGGACGGGCCGCCACCCATGGTGTGACCCATCGCACCCGCACCGGCCGGAGCCATCGACGGGGACGGCGGCAGCGAAGCGGCCGGAGGCGTGCGCGGCGGGGCCAGCGAGTCGTCCGCCTGGGTCTCCAGCTGGCGCAGCTGGCTCTCCAGGTAGGACTTCAGTCGCGTGCGGTACTCGCGCTCGAAGCCACGCAGGTCCTCGACCTTGCGCTCCAACGTGGCGCGGGCCGACTCCAGCGAGCCCATCGCGACGCGGTGCTTCTCCTGCGCGTCCCGCTCGAGCGCGTCCGCCTTGGCGCGCGCGTCGCGCTCCAGGCCCTCGGCGCGCGAGCGCGCCTCGCCGACGATCTTGTTGGCCTCGGAGCGGGCCTCGGCGATCGCCTGGTCAGCGGTCTGCTGGGCAAGGGACAGCACTCGGGCCGCGCTGTCACCGCCCGGACCCTGCTGCGGCATGCCGGGGCCACCCATGGGACCACCCATGGGACCGCCCTGCATGGGGCCACCCATCGGACCGCCCATCGGGCCGCCCTGCATGGGGCCACCCTGCATCGGGCCGCCCATGCCCTGCGGGCCGCCGTGGCTGGGACCGGCTGGCAGCTGCGGAGCACCACCGGGCAGCTGGGGCGGACCCATCTGCGGGGGCTGCTGCTGGACCGGCGGTCCGGATATGGCGGCGGGCACCGGAGCGCCCGGACCTCGGCCGTCCTGCGGCTCCGGCGGCTTGCGCATGGCCTGCTGCTGCTGGTTCTGCGCGGCGGCACGCGTGGCGGCGGCCAGCTTCGCGCGGAGGTCCTCGTTCTCACGCAGCAGACGCGTCAGCTCGGCTTCGACCTCGTCGAGGAAGGCATCGACCTCGTCCTCGTCATAGCCTTCTCGGAGGCGGACGGTCGTGAACTGCTTGTTCCGCACGTCCTCGGGGGTCAGCGGCATCTCTTCTTCACCTCTACGTAGTCGTCGGCAGTCGGCAGGACCGTATCGCTCATACCTGGCTCGCAAAGTTGTTAACGATGGAGATCAGGATGTAGACGATGATCATCAGAACGAAGAAGGACAGGTCGAGTGCCACGCCCCCGAGACGCAGCGGCGGGATGAACCGCCGCAGAAGCTTGAGCGGTGGATCGGTGACAGTGTAGGTGGCCTCCAGTACGACCACCATCGGCTTGCCGGGCTGCCATGAACGTGCGAACTGGAAGACGTAGTCCATGACCAGCCGGAAAATCAGCACGATGAGGAAGCACATCAGCGCGATGTAGACCACATCCAATGCGACGCCCATCCCGCGCTTCCCTCTCCCCTGGCTCTCGTGTTCCGGCCTTGCGGCCGGGTCGTTCCGGTGTCGTTTCTCAGCTCTGGTTGAAGAATCCGCCCTCAGCGATGCGGGCCTTGTCCTCCGCCGTGACATCGACGTTAGCAGGAGACAACAGGAACACCTTCTGCGTCACCCTCTCAATGCTGCCATGCAGACCGAAGACGAGTCCCGCGGCAAAGTCGACAAGTCGCTTCGCATCCGTGTCGTCCATCTCAGTCAGGTTCATGATCACCGGGGTGCCCTCGCGGAAGTGTTCCCCGATGGTACGGGCCTCGTTATAGGTCCGTGGATGCAGCGTGGTGATGCGGTACGGCTCCCGCTCGGACACGACCTTCGGCATGATCACAGGCGCGTTCTTCTCCAGGCTCGGGCGTTCAGGTGTGATGGATGCCACGGGGGCGATTCGCGCCGGGCGCCCGCTCTCGACGGGAAGAGGTACTGGATCACGCTGCACGGGCGGCGTCACCACCCGTACCGGCTCCTCCCGCTCCACCTGGTGCGGGGGCTGGTGCCGCCGGTGCTCACGCTCCGGCTCCGGCTCGGGTTCGAAGTCGTCGTCGGGGTCGAAGCCCCTGCCGTCGTACCCATCGTCCTCCACGAGGCCGAGGTAGACCGCCATCTTGCGCATCGCGCCGGCCATTCTCTGAGTCCTCCGCTCTGTGGTGGATCGGCATTGTCACCAAGTGCCCTCGATCCACACGGTCTGCCCGCTTTTGGGCGGTAATGACCATATTTTCTACTGTGGTCCGACTTGCTTCGCGACGTTACCCGAGCCGGGGTCGGACTCCGAGTACCGCAGTGCCGACGCGCACATGTGTCGCTCCTGCCGCCACGGCCTGTTCGAGGTCCGCACTCATCCCTGCTGACACCATGTTCGCAGCAGGATGGCCCGCGCGCAGGCTTGCCGAGATTTCCATCAGCCGCTCGAACGCCGCCTGTTGCCGTCCCGCGTACGGTCCGGCCAGCGGCGCGACGGTCATCAGTCCGCCCAGCCGCAGTCCCGGCGAGCCGTCGATCGCCGCAGCCAACTCCTCGACGCCGCCCGGCGCCACACCACCGCGGCCTCCGGCATCCCCCGACTCCGCGTCGAGCGCCACCTGGATCAGACAGCTCAGTTCACGCTCCGCTCGCACCGCGGCAGCAGACAGTGACGAAGCGAGCTTGAGGCGGTCGACCGACTGCACAACGTCGGCATAACTCGCCACAGAACGGACCTTATTGGTCTGCAACTGACCGACGAAGTGCCAGACGAGATCCAGATCGGCGCATGCCGCTGCCTTCGGGGCCGCGTCCTGATCACGGTTCTCCGCCACATGGCGAGCGCCCAACTCGTGGAGGAGACGCACATCTTCGGCGGGATAGGTCTTGGTGACCACGATCAGGGTCACCTCCTCGCGCTTGCGGCCCGCGGCCGCGCACGCGGAGGCGATACGTTCCTCCACCGCCGCCAGGTTCGCAGCGAGTTCGGTTCTGCGGTCCGTCATCTCTCTCAGTCCAGCCAGACATATCCGGCGAGCCGCCCGGTGGTGCGGTCGCGGCGGTACGAGTAGTGGTCTTCCGATTCCAGTGTGCAGACGGGCGACGCCTGCCGGGCGCGCACCCCGAGCGCCTCGAGCTGGGCGTGCACCCCGGCGGTGACATCGACGGCCGGCGTACCCCAGCTGGTCTCGGACCAGGCGGCGGGTTCGACTGCGGTCACGTCTGCCCGCATCTGCTCGGGTACTTCGTAACAGCGACCGCAGACGGCCGGTCCGGTGCGGGCGACGATCCGTTCCGGTTCGGCCCCGAGAGACGTCATCGCCGCGACCGTCGCCGGGACGATGCCGGCGATCATTCCGGGCCGCCCGGCGTGCGCCGCACCCACGACCCCCGCGACCGGATCGGCGAGCAGTACAGGGGTGCAGTCCGCGGTGAGCACGGCGAGTGCGAGCCCGCGTCGCGCGGTGACCAGGCCGTCCACCGCCGGGGGGTCCATGGTGGTCCACGGCCCGTCCACCTCGGCGACGTCGTTGCCGTGGACCTGGTTCATCCACACCACCCCGGCGGGATCGAGGTTTAGCGACTTCGCGGCGATCGTCCGGTTGGCCCGTACGGCGTCCGGGTCGTCGCCGACCGCTCCGCCGAGGTTGAGCTCCTCGTACGGAGCGGCGCTCACCCCGCCCCACCGGTCGGTGAAGGCGAAGTGCGCGCCGCTCCCGTGTATCGCGTCGTGCTGCACTGTCACTTCAGGAAGTCCGGGACATCCAGCTCTTCGGCCTGGGTGTCGTACGGGCGGGCCGAGGGAACCTGCGGCGATCCGCCCTGGCCGAGGTCGTTCGCCGCCGTGGCCGGCTCGGCCGGGAGCGCGGGCTCCTCGCGGACCGGAACGGTGCCGAGGCCCGACGCACGGGAGCTCTCGGCGCGGGACGGGGCCACCGGCTCCTCGCGCTTGGCCGACGCGGAGCCGATCACGTTCTCCCGGCGGGCCGGCGGCTGTCCGCCGTCGAAGCCGGCCGCGATGACCGTGACCCGGACCTCGTCCCCGAGCGCGTCGTCGATGACGGCGCCGAAGATGATGTTCGCCTCGGGGTGGGCCGCCTCGCTGACCAGCTGGGCGGCCTCGTTGATCTCGAAGAGACCGAGGTCCGAACCACCGGAGATGGACAGCAGCACACCGCGGGCGCCGTCGATGGACGCCTCCAGCAGCGGCGAGGAGATCGCCATCTCGGCGGCGGCCACCGCGCGGTCGTCACCGCGGGCCGAGCCGATGCCCATGAGCGCCGATCCCGCCTCGGACATCACGGACTTGACGTCGGCGAAGTCGAGGTTGATGAGGCCGGGCGTCGTGATGAGGTCCGTGATGCCCTGGACACCCGACAGAAGCACCTGGTCCGCGGACTTGAACGCGTCCAGCACGCTGACCTGGCGGTCCGAGATGGACAGCAGCCGGTCGTTGGGGATCACGATGAGGGTGTCGACCTCTTCCCGGAGCTCGGCGATGCCGTCCTCCGCCTGGTTCGCGCGCCTGCGGCCCTCGAAGGTGAACGGGCGGGTGACCACGCCGATCGTCAGCGCGCCCAGCGAGCGGGCGATGTTCGCGACCACGGGCGCGCCGCCGGTGCCGGTGCCACCGCCTTCGCCGGCGGTGACGAAGACCATGTCGGCCCCCTTGAGGACCTCTTCGATCTCCTCGCGGTGGTCCTCTGCCGCCTTGCGACCGACTGCCGGATTGGCTCCGGCACCGAGGCCCCGGGTGAGTTCACGGCCGACGTCGAGCTTCACGTCGGCGTCGCTCATCAACAGCGCTTGCGCGTCCGTGTTGATCGCGATGAACTCGACACCCTTGAGACCGACCTCGATCATTCGGTTGATGGCATTGACACCACCGCCGCCGACACCGATGACCTTGATGACTGCGAGGTAGTTCTGCGGTGCTGCCACGTCGAAGGCCTCTCGCCTCGAGTTACGTGTCGCCGCCTCGCTGGGCTGCGCTGCGACGACTGATGTCGAATGGGGACGGCCCGACCAGCCTGATTGCCGACCCGAACCCTAACGCTGAAGTTTAGGGTTACCAGTGTGTCTGTTCCCTGGACTCTTCCGAACAGGACACTAAGTCGACAAGTGGCGCGCGTTCAACGAACACGCCGAACCTCCCGTTTTTCTTTTCACCCTATGTGATCACGCTGTGCCATGACCAACCAGGGTGTTGGCCAGCACGAATGTGCGTCAACTATCCGATACGGATGGAGCCGTGGGGGCGCTCACATCGAAGTGGCGGGCCTTGGGCGCGGCTTTCATCAGCGCGACGAGTGAGCGGGCCTTCGCCGCGCCGTCCTCCGAGCTGCCCCACACGACGGTGCGATCCCCGCTCAACTCCAGGGAGATGGCGTCGTACGAGCGCACGGTGACGACCCGGGTGTCGGCGGCGACGGTTGCCGGGATGTCGGCGCGGACCCGAACCGCCTCGGCCACCAGCCTGTCGGACCCGAAGCGCTTCAGACTCGGGGAGCCATCGGCCGCCAGCTCCAGCACGGGTACGCGCTTGGGCGCCTTCAACGGGTCCACGGTCGCGAATCGGACGCTGTTCGCGTCCACTTCGACGTAGTTCGATCCCTTTTTCAACAGCAGAACCGGCTGCCGTTCGGTCACCTTCAGATCGATTCCGTGCGGCCACGACCGGGTCGCTTCCACCGAGTCGACCCGAAGCAGCTTGTGCCGCAGCCGGGCCTCGATGGCGTCCGTGTCGACGGAAATGAGGGGCGCCCCGAGCGGCACGGCGGCCGCGGCCTCCACTTCGTGCTCGCTCAGCTGGTCCGTGCCGGTGGTCCGCACCCGCTCGGCGCGCAGCCAAGGGGAGCCGTACAGCACCCAGATCGTCGCCGCGACCAACAGGACCACGGCGACGGCGATCAGCAGGGAGCGCGGTCCCGGCACTCGCAGCCGGCCCCTCGGAGCCCCGCCCAGCGGCGAGCGGGCCGAACCGTCCCCGGTGTTCGGGGGTTTGTGTGCACCGCGTTCGGCGGTGGTCGGTCCGGCCACGCTCCCCTGCCTTCTCACGCCTTACGGCGTGCCGCAATCGCCTCGTACACCATTCCGACAAGCAGATCATCTGCATCCCGGCGGCCGAACTCCGCGGCCGCGCGGGACATCTCGTACAACCGGTGCGGATCGGTAAGAACCGGAAGCACATTGCCCTGGACCCACTCAGGGGTCAGTTCGGCGTCGTCGACCAGCAGTCCGCCGCCGGCCTTCACCACCGGCTGGGCGTTCAGCCGCTGTTCGCCGTTGCCGATCGGCAGCGGTACGTACGCGGCGGGCAGCCCCACTGCGGAGAGTTCGGCGACGGTCATGGCGCCCGCACGGCACAGCATCATGTCGGCCGCGGCGTACGCGAGATCCATCCGGTCCACGTACGGTACCGGGACATACGGCGGCATGCCGGGCATGTTGTCCACGCGCGGCAGTTCGTTCTTCGGGCCGACCGCGTGCAGGACCTGGATGCCGGACTGCTGGAGCACCGGGCCGATCTGCTGGATCACCTCGTTGAGCCGGCGTGCGCCCTGCGAGCCGCCGGAGACCAGCAGCGTCGGCAGGTTGGGATCGAGCCCGAAGGCCGCGCGCGCCTCGGGCCGCACCCGGGCGCGGTCCAGCGTCGCGATGGAGTGGCGCAACGGGATGCCGATGTAGCGGGCGTTCCGCAGCTTGCTGTCCGGAGTGGCGACGGCGACCCCGGCGGCGTACCGCGACCCGATCTTGTTGGCGAGTCCGGGGCGGGCGTTGGCCTCGTGGACGACGATCGGCACTCCGAGGCGCTTGGCGGCCAGATAGCCGGGCAGCGCGACATAGCCGCCGAAGCCGACGACACAGTCCGCCTTGGTGCGCTCCAGGATCTGCTCGGCGGCCTTGATCGTGCCGCGCAGCCGTCCGGGGACGGTGATCAGCTCGGGCGTGGGCTTGCGCGGCAGCGGAACGGCAGGGATGAGCGCCAGCTCGTAGCCGCGCTCGGGTACGAGCCTGGTCTCCAGGCCCCGCTCCGTGCCGAGGGCCGTGATACCCACGGTCGGGTCCTGCCTGCGCAGTGCGTCCGCGAGGGCGAGCGCGGGCTCGATGTGGCCGGCGGTCCCCCCACCGGCGAGTACGACATGCACCGAAATTCACCGCTCTCCGGACGGACGCTGCTTGACGCGCCGTCTCATCGTCTTCCATCTCACCCCGGGCCTCCGCATGGCCAGGGCCGCTTTCGCGGCGGGATCCTCTCGCGCGAAGGCGATCAGCAGCCCGACGGCGAACATCGTCGGCAGCAGTGCCGATCCTCCGTAGGAGAACAGCGGCAGCGGGACTCCGGCGATCGGCAGCAGGCCGAGCACCGCACCGATGTTGACCACGGCCTGGGCCGTGATCCAGGTGGTCACACCTCCCGCTGCGTACCTCACGAAGGGGTCCTCCGTGCGTCCGGCCACGCGGATACCCGCATAGCCTAGAGCCGCGAACAGAGCGAGCACCGACAGAGTCCCCGCCAGACCCAGTTCCTCACCGGCGATGGCGAAGATGAAATCGGTGTGCGGTTCGGGTAGTTGGCCCCATTTTTCCACACTTGCACCGAGACCGGAACCGAACCATCCGCCGGAGGCAAGAGCATAGATGCCGTGCACGGCCTGCCAGCACTCGCCTTTGGGGCCGAGATCGATCGCGCCGACGCAGAACAGCCTCGACATCCGGTTCTCATTGGTTCTGATCAGTACGAAACCGACGAAAGCGGCGACGGCGAGTACGCCGGCGAAAAGGCGGGTGGGGGCTCCGGCCAGCCACAGCAGACCGAAAAGAATCGCGGTCAGGATGATGGCGGTGCCCATGTCACCGCCGAGCATGATCAGACCGAGCAGCAGGAACGCGACCGGGACGAGCGGCACGAGCAGGTGCTTCCACTGGGTCAGCAGCCGCTTGTCCTGCTTGCGGGCGAGCAGGTCCGCGCCCCACAGGATCAGCGCGAGTTTGCCGAACTCACTGGGCTGGAGCTGGAACGGGCCGCCGAGGTAGAGCCAGTTCTGGTTGCCGTTGACCGAATGCCCTATCCCGGGAACCTGGACGAGGACCATCAGGAAGACCGCGCCCACCAGGAGAGGGTAGGAAAGCGCCCGGTGCAGTTTGACGGGCATCCGGGAGGCGAGCAGCAGCAGCACGGCGCCGATGACGGCGGCCAGGAACTGCTTGCGGAAGAAGTACGTGGCGGGCAGCGAGAGCTCGAGCGCCTTGATGATCGAGGCGGAGTAGACCATCACCAGGCCGAGCACGGTGATGAACAGGCTGCTGCCGAGGATCACGTAGTACGCGGTCAGCGGCCGGTCCCAGGCCCGCCGCGCCTGCTCGTACAGCCGCCGGACGCCGCTGCCGCGGGGCGGCCGGGGCGCGCCGGACCCGGAGGCGCTCCCGCCCCGGGCCGCCGGCAGCCGCCGCACAACGGCCCCGCCTCTGCCGCGCAGGGCCACACCGGCCACACCGGCCGGGCCGGCGAGGGCGGGCACGGGTACGGGAACGAGGAGGCACCCGAGGGCCCTCCAGGCGCCCGCGAGGGGGCGCCGCCGAGCCGCCGGGAGCAGGCCCCTGGACCGGGTGGTGCCGTCGGCGGCGAGGGGCGCGGCTTCGCCGCGCTGTCCCACGCCGGGAGGGGCCGTTCGCCCGGCCTCCGGCGCCTGGGGCACATGCCTGGGCCGGAGGCCACCGTCGGCGAAGGCGCCGGGCGCCGCTCCGGCGCCGTCGCCCGGCACAACGGCGTCGACCGGGCCGTTCCGCTGAGCCGACGGCACGCGCCCGGACCGGGCCTCACACACGGCGTCACCGGGCGCGGCCGCGCCCGGTGCGGTGACGGATTCAGCAGGCACGGGTGGAGTCGGCAGCCCGGTCCGGGGCGCCGCAGCGGGCCGGGTGCCCGCATGACGCGGCACCGGGTCGGGAACGCCCGCCTCGGGCGCAGATGCCCCGGGACGGGGCGGATTGGCCTGCATGGTCGCTGTCCCCTCCAGTCGTGCCTGGCGCGCTGCCGGGAATCCTGGGCGGCGCGGAGGTGGGCCGGTCAGGCGCGCTCGTCGGCGAGGGCGCGGACCGCGTCCGCGAAGGCCTCGCCTCGCTTGTTGTAGTTGGCGAACATGTCCATCGAGGCGCACGCCGGGGCCAGCAGAACCGTGTCTCCCGGCCGGGCGAGCTGCGCCGCTTCGCGGACCGCCGCGGACATCGCCCCAGTGTCGGTCCGGTCGAGCTCGACGACCGGGACTTCGGGCGCGTGTCGCGCGAGGGCTTCCCGCACGAGAGCACGGTCCGCCCCGATCAGCACCACACCGCGCAGCCGCGGTGCGGACTTCTCGACGATCTCGTCGAAGGTCGCACCCTTGGCAAGTCCCCCCGCGATCCACACGATCGGGTCGTAGGCGGCCAGAGAGGCTTCCGCGGCATGGGTGTTGGTGGCCTTCGAGTCGTCGATGTACGTGACGCCCGCGACCTCCTCGACGCGCTCGATGCGGTGCGCGTCAGGGCGGAAGTTGCGCAGCCCCTCGCGTACCGCGGCCGGTGCGACGCCGAACGCCCGCGCAAGCGCCGCCGCCGCAAGGGCATTGGCGATGTTGTGCGGGGCGGGCGGGTCGATGTCCGTGACCTCGGCGAGTTCCTGGGCCTGCTTGTGCCGGTTCTCGACGAACGCCCGGTCCACCAGGATCCCGTCCACGACGCCGAGTTGGGAGGGGCCGGGCGTACGGAGGGTGAAGCCGATGGCACGGCAGCCCTCTTCGACGTCCGCCTCGCGCACGAGGTCCTCGGTGGCGGGATCGGCGACGTTGTAGACGCAGGCGACCGAGTTGCCCTCGTAGATCCGGCCCTTGTCGGCGGCGTACTCCTTCATGGAGCCGTGCCAGTCGAGATGGTCGGGTGCGACGTTGAGCACGGCGCCGGAGTGGGCGCGCAGCGAGGGCGCCCAGTGCAGCTGGTAGCTGGAGAGTTCGACGGCGAGCACGTCGTACGGCTCGTCGCCGACGACCACGTCGATGATCGGGGTGCCGATGTTGCCGATCGCGGCGGTACGCAGCCCCGCGGCCGACAGGATCGAGGCGAGCATCCGCGTCGTGGTCGTCTTGCCGTTGGTACCGGTGATCGCGAGCCACGGAGCGGCGTCCGGGCCGCGCAGCCGCCAGGCGATCTCGACATCGCCGACCACGTCCACACCCGCCTGCGCAGCGGCTGCGAAGAGCGGGCTGGACGGCTTCCAGCCGGGCGAGGTGACGACGAGGTCGGTCCCCTCGGGAAGGGTCTGCGCGTCGCCGAGGCGCACGGTGATCCCCAGCTCGGCCAGTTCGGCCGCGCGGGCGCGGTGCTCCTCGCTGTCGCCGCCGTCCACGACGGTGACCGATGCACCGAGGCCGGCCAGGGCGCGGGCGGCGCTGATGCCGCTCACGCCGAGACCCGCGACGGTGATCCGCTTGCCCTGCCAGTCCCGGTCACTCACTTGTCGGCTGCCCATCCTGCGTAGAAGAGCCCCAGACCCACGATGACGCACATGCCCTGGATGATCCAGAAGCGGACCACCACAAGGACCTCGGACCACCCCTTGAGTTCGAAATGGTGCTGGAGCGGCGCCATCCGGAAGACACGCTTACCGGTCATCTTGAACGAGCCGACCTGGATGACCACGGACATGGTGATCAGGACGAAGAGTCCGCCGAGGAGGGCCAGCAGGAGCTCCGTACGGGAGCAGATCGCCAGACCCGCGAGCGCTCCACCGAGCGCGAGCGACCCGGTGTCGCCCATGAAGATCTTGGCGGGTGAGGTGTTCCACCACAGGAAGCCGAAGCAGGAGCCCATCAGGGCGGAGGCCACGACCGCGAGGTCGAGCGGATCCCGTACCTCGAAGCAGGCGTTGGGGTTGGTCAGCGTCACGGCGTTGGCGCAGGACTCCTGGAACTGCCAGAGCCCGATGAACGTGTACGCGCCGAAGACCATCACCGAAGCGCCGGTGGCCAGGCCGTCCAGACCGTCGGTCAGATTCACGCCGTTGGACATCGCGAGAATCATGAACAGCGCCCAGACGACGAACAGCACCGGGCCGATCGACCAGCCGAAGTCCGTGATGAACGACAGCTTGGTGGAGGCGGGGGTCTGGTGGCGGCTGTCGGCGAACTGCAGTGACAGCACGGCGAAGGCGATACCGACGATCAGCTGGCCGGCCATCTTCGCCTTGGCCCGCAGACCGAGCGAACGCTGCTTGACGATCTTGATGTAGTCGTCCAGGAAGCCGACAAGGCCCATGCCCGCCATCAGGAACAGCACCAGCACACCCGAGAAGGTCGGGTCCTCACCGGTGATGACCTTGGCGAGCGCGTACGCGACGAGCGTGGCCAGGATGAAGGAGATGCCGCCCATGGTGGGCGTGCCCTTCTTGCTGCCGTGGCTGCGCGGGCCGTCGTCGCGGATGAACTGCCCGTATCCCTTGCGGGCCAGCAGCTTGATCAGCAGCGGGGTACCGATCAGGGTCAGGAAGAGACCGATGGCTCCCGCGAAGAGGATCTGCCTCATCGGACGGCACCCTCACCCTCGAGCAGAGCCTCGGCGACCCGCTCCAGTCCCACCGCCCTGGAAGCCTTCACCAGCACGACGTCTCCCGGGCGCAACTCACTGCGCAACAGGTCGACAGCCGCCTGCGCGTCGGACACGTGCACCGACTCCTCACCCCACGAACCCTCGTTATAAGCGCCCAGCTGCAACCAGGCCGCTTCCCTGCCCCCGACCGCTACGAGCTTGCTGACGTTGAGCCGGACGGCAAGCCGTCCGACCGCGTCGTGCTCGACGAGCGCCTCGTCCCCGAGCTCGGCCATCCGGCCCAGCACCGCCCACGTACGACGCCCCTTGCCCATGGCGGCCAGCGCGCGCAGCGCGGCACGCATGGACTCGGGGTTCGCGTTGTAGGCGTCGTTGACGACCGTCACGCCGTCCGGACGCTCGGTGACCTCCATACGCCAGCGGGAGAGGGTGCCCGCCTCGGAGAGCGCACGGGCGATCTCGTCGACGGACATGCCCAGCTCATGGGCGACGGCGGCCGCGGCGAGCGCGTTCGACACGTGGTGCTCACCGTACAGCCGCATGGTCACGTCACTGCACCCGGTGGGTGTGTGGAGTGTGAAGGCAGGCTGTCCGAGCTCCGTGAGCCGGACATTCTCCGCGCGTACGGCGGCGTCCTCGGACTCGCCGAAGAGCAGCACACGGGCCTTTGTCCGGGATTCCATGGCCCGCACCAGCGGGTCGTCGGCGTTGAGGACGGCGACGCCGTCGGCCGGGAGGGACTCGACCATCTCGCCCTTGGCCTCGGCGATCTGCTCGCGCCCGCCGAACTCGCCGATGTGGGCGGTGCCGACGTTGATCACCAGGCCGATCCTGGGCGGGGTGAGCTCGGTGAGGTACCGGATGTGGCCGATACCGCGCGCCCCCATCTCCAGGACGAGGTGCTCGGTCTCCTCGGTGGCGCGCAGCGCGGTGAGCGGCAGCCCGATCTCGTTGTTGAGGGAGCCCGGCGTCCAGACGGTGGGCGCCTTCTGCTGGAGCACCTGGGCGATCAGGTCCTTGGTGCTGGTCTTGCCGGCCGAGCCGGTCAGCGCGACGACCTGGGTGCCGAGCCGTTCGACGACGGCACGGGCCAGCCGCCCGAGGGCGCTCTGTACGTCGTCTACGACGATGGCGGGTACGCCCACGGGGCGGGCGGCCAGCACGGCAGCAGCACCCGCCGCCACCGCGCGCTCCGCGTAGTCGTGGCCGTCGACGTTCTCGCCGTGGAAGGCGGCGAAGAGACTGCCGGGTTCGACGGCTCGGGAGTCGATCACGACAGGCCCGGTGATCCGGGCGCCCGGATCCGGTATGTCGTACGTCTGCCCGCCGACGATTTCGGCGATCTCGGCGAGGGTGAGGGCGATCACTGGGTCATCCCTGATTCTCGTGCTGATGGGCGCGGCGTGCTGCGTTTTCGATGGCTGCGCGAAGGACCTCACGATCGTCGAACGGGCGGACCACTCCGGCGATGTCCTGGCCCTGCTCATGCCCCTTGCCGGCGACCAGCACGGTGTCGCCGGGCTCCGCCCGGGCGACGGCTGCGGCGATGGCCGCGGCCCGGTCGGCCTCGACCAGGACGTCACCGCGCTCGTGGATCGGCACCTCGGCGGCGCCCGCGAGCATCGTGGCGAGGATCGCCAGCGGGTCCTCGGAGCGGGGGTTGTCGGAGGTCAGTACGGCGGTGTCGGCGAGCCGCGCTGCGGCGGCGCCCATCGGGCCGCGTTTGGTCGTGTCGCGGTCGCCGCCGCAGCCGAGCACGATGTGCAGCCGGCCACCGGTGACCTTGCGCAGGGAACGCAGGACCGATTCGACGGCGTCGGTCTTGTGGGCGTAGTCGACGACCGCGAGGTACGGCTGGCCCGCGTCCACGCGCTCCAGACGGCCCGGTACGCCGGGAACGGCCGCGACGCCGTCGGCGGCGGTCTGCGGGTCGATGCCGGCGACGGCGAGGGTGACGACGGCGGCCAGTGTGTTGGCGACGTTGAACGGACCCGGCAGCGGTGCCTTCGCGCGTACCCGCTCGCCCTGCGGGCCGACCGCGGTGAACGTGGAGCCGTGCGAGCCGACCTCGACGTCCTCGGCGCGCCAGTCGGCGTCCGGGTGGCCCTCCGCGGAGAAGGTGGTGACCGGGACGGACGCCTCCTTGACCAGCCGGCGGCCGTACTCGTCGTCGAGGTTGACGACCGCGGCCTTGCTGCGCTCCGGCGTGAACAGCTGCGCCTTCGCCTGGAAGTAGTCCTCCATGCCGGAGTGGAATTCCATGTGCTCGGGGCTGAGGTTGTTGAAGACGGCGATGTCGAAGACACAGCCGTCGACCCGGCCGAGCACGAGGGCGTGGCTGGAGACCTCCATCGCGACCGATTCGACGCCGCGCTCGCGCATGACGGCGAACAGGGCCTGGAGGTCGGTGGCTTCGGGGGTGGTGCGCTCGGACTTGATGCGCTCGTCGCCGATCCGCATCTCGACCGTGCCGATCAGGCCGGTGGCGCGGCCGGCCGCACGGAGCCCGCCCTCGACGAGGTATGCCGTGGTGGTCTTGCCCGAGGTGCCGGTGATGCCGATCTGGAGCAGAGCGTCGCCGGGGCGTCCGTAGATCTCGGCGGCGAGTTCGCCCATCCGGCCGCGCGGGTTCTCGGTGACCAGGACCGGCAGGCCGGTGGCCGCCGCGCGCTCTGCGCCCGCCGGGTCGGTGAGGATCGCGCCGGCCCCGAGGTCGGCCGCCTGGGCGACGAAGTCGGCGCCGTGGAGGCGGGCGCCGGGGAGGGCGGCGTACACGTCACCGGGGCGTACCGCCCGCGAGTCGTGGGTGATGCCGGTGACCGCACCGGAACCGGGCGGCTCGACCTCCAGACGGTCGGCCAGCACCCCGAGAGGGGTGGGGCGGACCTCGGCCGGACGGGGCGGGGCGGTTCGGTACTGATCAGCGTGTGGCACGGCGGTGAGCGTACCGGGCGGAATGGGCCGGGGGGAAAAAGAGGGGGTCCCTGCCGGGCGGCCGCCGGGTCGGTCCTCGTCGGGAGTGATTGCTCTCACTGTGGTTCCTCCGGTCATTCGCCGGGGTCGAAGGTGACGGGGAGCCGGGCCGGTGCCTTGCCGGTCGGTGCGATCTGCAGGGACTTCAGCGAGAACTCCATGACCTTCTGGTAGACCGGACCGCAGATCTGGCCGCCGAAGTAACTCCCTTTGGTGGGGTTCTGGATCGCGCAGTAGACCGTGATCTCCGGCTTGTCCGCGGGCGCGAATCCGGCGAAGGACGCCGTGTAGCCCCTGTAGCGGCCGAGCTCGGGGTCGACGCGGTTGGCCGTGCCGGTCTTGCCCGCGACGCGGTAGCCGGGGATGCGGGCCTTGGTGCCGGTGCCTTCCCGGTCGTCGACGACGGACTCGAGCATCGTGGCCAGTGTCCGCGCGGTCTGCTCGCTGACCACCCGGTTCCTCTCGGGCGCGGGGGCCGCGACGAACTGCCCGTCGGGGCCCCGGGTGCCGCGGATCAGGGTGGGCTCGATGCGTACGCCGCCGTTGGCGATGGTCGAGTACACGGAGGCGGCCTGCATGGCGTTCAGCGACAGTCCCTGACCGAACGGGATCGTGTACTGCTGCGAAGTGGACCACTTCTGCGGCTTGGCGAGGATGCCGGGGGTCTCGCCGGGGTACTCGAGCCCGGTCGGGCGGCCGATGCCGAATTTGCGCAGGTAGGAGTGGAGAACCTGGTTCGCCTCGGTCTGTGTCCTGCCGAGCTGCCCGGTCGCCAGGATCGTGCCGAGGTTGCTGGACTTGGCGAGTACGCCGTTGAGCGTGAGGTACCAGGTGGGGTGGTCGATGTCGTCCTTGAACAGCCGGTCGCCGCGGTGCAGCCGGTTGGGTACGACGACATGGGTGCCGGGGGTGGCGGCCTTCTCCTCCAGGACGGCGGCCATGGACATCACCTTGGCGGTGGAGCCGGGCTCGTACGCGTCCTGGAGCGCGGCGTTGCCCATGGCGGCGGAGTTGGCCTGGCCGAGGTCGTTGGGGTCGAAGCCGGGGGCGTTGGCCATGGCGAGCACCTCGCCGGTGCGGGTGTTCTGCACGATCACATAGCCGCGGTCCGCCTTGGACTTGCTCACCTGCTCCGAGATGGCCTTCTGGGCGGCCCACTGGATGTCGCGGTCGATGGTCAGCTCGACGTCGGAGCCGGGGACGGCGGGCACCTCGCGGGAGCCGGCGGTGGGGACGCGGCGGCCACCGGACTGGGCATATGTGATCTGGCCGTCCTCGCCGGCGAGCGTCTTGTCGAGCATGGACTCGACACCGCCGCCGCCGCGGTTCTCGGCGTTGACGTAGCCGAGTATCCCGGCGGCGAGATCACCGTTGGGGTAGACGCGCTTGCTGCTCGGCTCCTGGAAGATGCCGGCCAGCACATTGGCGCCGGGTCCGCCGGTCCGCCTGTCGGCGGCGGCCTCCTCGGCGTAGATGCTCTTGAGGTCCTTGATCTGGTTCCAGACCTGGGGGGTCTGACGGCGGGCCAGCACGGCGTAGCGGGACTTGGGCGCCTTGAGCTTCTTCGTCAGCTCGGCGACGTCCTTGCCGAGGATCGGGGCGAGCAGTGCGGCCGCCTGTTCCGGCGCGTCCTCGGCCTTGCTCTCCTTCGGCGTGAACATCTTCGGGTCGGCGGTGATGTCGTGAGCGTCGACGCTGATGGCGAGCGCGATGCCGGCCCGATCGGTGATCTCGCCGCGTTCCGCGGCGAGCTTGTGGCTGAGGTAGCGGTTCTTCTCGGCCTTGGCCGCGTAGGCGCTCCCGTCGACGGCCTGCACCTGGAGCAGCCGCACCACGAACACCAGCATCACGAGGGTGAGGCCGAGGCTGACCAGCCGCAGCCGGGGACGCGGGCTGCCGAGGCGAAGCGTGCGGGCGGCCGGGCGCGGGCGGCGCGCCTCCGGGCGCACGGACGGCTGCCTCGAGGGCCGCCTGGCGGGGCCCGGCACCCGGCGGCGCGGAGGTTCCTTGCGGGGCACTGTCTCACCTGCCGGGGAGGGTCGGGGTCGGCTTCGGGGACGTACGGGGGGCGGAGGCGGACACGGGCGGCGCAGAGGCCGCGGAGGGCGCGGATGCGAGCGTCTGCGGGGCTGCTGAACGGGGTGCCCGGGTGGCGGCAGGGGGCGTCGCCGGGGGCCGGGCGGAGCCGGAGGCGGCCGCGGAGGGCGACGCCGAGGGGGCGGCGGCCGCGGAGGGCGACGCCGAGGGAGGGGCCGCCGCCGTGGGAGGAGCCGCCGCGGGAGGGGCCGTGGGTGTGGGTGAGGCCGTCACGGAAGGGGCCGCGAGCGACGCGGAGGCCAGGGGCGTGGGGTCGGGGATCGCCTGTGCGGTGGCCTCGTCGGGTACGCCGTGGATCTTGCCGTCGGGTCCGAGGAAGGCGGGGTTGCCGCCGGGCACCATGCCGAGCTCCCGGGCCCGCCGCTCCAGCGCGTCCGGGGCGGAGCGGCTGTCCACGTCCCGCTGCAGAGCCTGTTCCTGGTCGGTGAGGTCGGTGGTCCGCTTCTTGAGTTCGCTCAGCTTGAACGATCCCTGGTTGAGCGAGGAGTTGAGCAGGAGAAGGGTGATCAGCCCCCCGGACAGCAGGAGCACGACCAGCAGGACGAAAGGCGTACGGGCGGCGGTACTCGGCCCGGACGGCATCAGCCGCGCGAGCTGCGCGGCCCTCCCCTTCAACTGCTTGGCCGCTGTGCTCAAGGTGTCCTCCGCATCGCCGCGCCGCCCGTCGTGCACCCCGTCCCGTACACCCCCGCGCCGCTCACGACACGTCCTCCCGGATGCGCTCTGCTCCCCTCAGACGCGCGGGAGCCGCCCGGCGGTTCTCGGCCACCTCTTCATCGGTGGGCAGTTCCGCACCGCGTGTCAGCAGCTTGAGCCGGGGCTGGTACTGCTCCGGGACGACGGGCAGTCCGGGCGGCGCCGTGTTCGCGGCACCGGCCGCGAAGACCTGCTTGACCAGCCGGTCCTCCAGCGAGTGGTACGACAGGACGGCGATCCGGCCGCCGACGGCGAGCGTGCCGACCGCGGCCGGCACGGCCCGTTCGAGAACGCTGAGCTCGCCGTTCACCTCGATCCGCAGGGCCTGGAAGGTGCGCTTGGCCGGATTGCCGCCGGTGCGCTTGGCCGCCTGCGGCAGTGCGTCCCGGATCAGCTCGACGAGCCGCGCGCTGTTGGTGAAGGGCTCCTTGTCCCGCTCCCGCACGATCGCCGAGACGATCCGCTTGGCCTGCTTCTCCTCCCCGTACGAGCGCAGGATCCGCACCAGCTCGCCCGCCGGGTAGGTGTTGAGCACTTCGGCCGCGCTCATGCCCGTCGTCTGGTCCATGCGCATGTCGAGCGGGGCGTCCTGGGCGTACGCGAAGCCCCGGTCGGCCTCGTCCAGCTGCATGGAGGAGACACCGAGATCGAAGAGCACACCCTCGACGCGCGGGACGCCGAGCCGGGCGAGGACCTCGGGAAGTTCGTCGTAGACGGCGTGCACCAGGGTCGCCCGGTCGCCGAAGGGGGCGAGCCGCTCACCCGACAGGCGCAGTGCCTCCCTGTCCCGGTCGAGTGCGATCAGACGTGCCTCGGGAAACTGCGTGAGCAGCGCCTCGCTGTGGCCGCCGAGTCCGAGGGTGCAGTCGACGACCACCGCCCCCGGCCGCTGCAGGGCCGGGGCCAACAGGTCCAGGCACCGCTGGAGCATCACCGGGACGTGTCGGGTGTGGCTCATGCGCCCTCTCAGGTACGGCGCGGGCGGGTCATGGCCGGGCCGTGCGTACGCCGCGCACGCGGGAAAACTTGCGGGAGACCACCAGGTGTGCCGATGGTGTCCGTGAACTCGCGTCACTTTAGTCCACTGGTCCGGCCGGTCAATCAACCGGCGAGCGCGTCGCGTGGGCCGCCGTTCCACACTTGTGGGTTACCTCACAACCACGCACGTTGACGGTCTTTGTCCGCTCTCACAACGGGCCGGGACGCGTTGTGCCCAGTACCTTCATTGCCATGTCGACTTCTGCGCACAAGTCCGCCGAACCGGTCCCCACAGGCGGGACGGTCACAGACCGTCTCGTCGAAGCCAACCTGCGCTACGCCGCCGAGTTCCAGGACCCCGGGATGGACGCGCGGCCCGTGCTCCAGGTCGCTGTCGTCGCCTGCATGGACGCCCGGCTCGACCTGCACGCCGCGCTCGGCCTGGAACTGGGCGACTGCCACACCATCCGCAACGCCGGCGGCGTGGTCACCGATGACGTGATCCGTTCACTGACCATCAGCCAGCGGGCGCTGGGCACCCGCAGCGTGATACTGGTCCACCACACCGGCTGCGGTCTGGAGAACATCACCGAGGACTTCCGGATCGAGCTGGAGGAGGAGGTCGGCCAGCGTCCGGCGTGGGCGGTCGAGGCGTTCCGCGACGTGGAGCAGGACGTACGGCAGTCGATGCAGCGGGTGCGCACCTCGCCGTTCCTGCCGCACACGGATGACGTCCGGGGCTTCGTCTTCGATGTCACGAAGGGTGTACTGCGGGAGATCGACCCCGCTGAGTGACCGGTCGGGCACTCGACAATTCCACCAAACCCGGCATATCCCTCTCAGTTATCCACAGGCGAGTGACACAACGCGGTAACGCCAACAAGAATGCGGGTGAGACATCCCTCCGGAACCCTCCGGAGGCGGTGTCCGTGTTTCGGGGTGGGCCGTGCTGTGTCAAGCACCGGCCCTAGAACGGGCCGAGGAGGGCCGGGTGACGACCTATGACGATCGAGCGAGCCTCACAGATCTGACCACCACAGCGGAGCGTGTCCGCAGGTCGGTGGAGAGTGTGATCGAGGGCAAGCCTGAGGTCGTACGGCTTTCGCTGACCGTGTTGCTGGCTGAGGGACATCTGCTGATCGAAGATGTCCCCGGCGTCGGCAAGACGATGCTGGCCAAGGCACTTGCACGCTCCATCGACTGCTCGGTGCGGCGTATCCAGTTCACGCCGGATCTGCTGCCGTCCGACATCACCGGTGTGTCGATCTTCGACCAGCAGCGGCGCGACTTCGAGTTCAAGCCCGGCGCGATCTTCGCCCAGATCGTGATCGGCGACGAGATCAACCGCGCTTCGCCCAAGACGCAGTCCGCGCTGCTGGAGTCCATGGAGGAGCGCCAGGTCACCATCGACGGGCACAGCTACGAGCTGCCCAACCCGTTCATGGTGGTGGCGACGCAGAACCCGGTGGAGATGGAGGGCACCTACCCTCTCCCCGAGGCGCAGCGCGACCGTTTCATGGCGCGGGTGTCCATCGGCTACCCGAGTGCGGCGGCCGAGCTGCAGATGCTCGATGTCCACGGCGGCGTCAACCCGCTGGACGACCTGCAGCCGGTGGCGCACGCGCACGAGATCGTGAAGCTCATCGAGGCCGTGCGCCAGGTCCACGTGGCCGAATCCGTGCGGCGGTACGCGGTGGAACTGGTGGCTGCCACCCGTAACCACCCGGACCTCAGACTCGGCGCGTCCCCGCGCGCGACGCTTCATCTGCTGCGCGCCGCGAAGGCGTCGGCCGCACTCAGCGGCCGTGAGTACGCCCTGCCGGACGACGTGCAGGGCCTGGCCGTGCAGGTGCTGGCGCACCGCCTGCTGCCCACCGCACAGGCGCAGCTGAACCGCCGCACCGCCGAGCAGGTCGTGCTCGACATCGTGCAGCGCACCCCCGTGCCCACGTCCGGCAGCCCGGACGGCGCCTACGTCGCGGGCGGGCAGCAGCCCCTCTACGGCCAGCAGCCCGGCGCCCGGCGGCTGTGATGTCGGCCCAGGGTCCCGCCGCCCCCGACGGCCACGAAGGCAGCAAGGACAAGGGCGGTGTGAAGGCGGCTCTGGGCGGGCTGACCACGCGGGGCCGATCCTTCCTCGCCGCCGGGGTGGCGGCCGCCGCATGCGCGTATCTGCTCGGGCAGGCTGATCTGCTGCGGGTCGGCCTGCTGCTCGCCGTACTGCCGTTGCTGGCCGTGCTGGTGCTGTACCGCACCCGCTACCGGGTCGCGGCCAGCCGGCGGCTCGCGCCGGCCCGGGTGCCCTCCGGCTCCGAGGCCCGGGTGCACCTTCGGATGGACAATGTCTCGCGGATGCCCACCGGGCTGCTGATGCTCCAGGACCATGTGCCGTACGTGCTGGGGCCACGACCCCGGTTCGTGCTGGACCGGGTGGAGGCGGGCGGCCGGCGCGAAGTGTCCTACCGGGTCCGTTCCGACCTGCGCGGGCGTTATCCGCTCGGCCCGCTGCAGCTCAGGCTGAGCGACCCGTTCGGGATGTGCGAGCTGACCCGCTCCTTCAGCGCGTTCGACACCCTCACCGTCATCCCCCGGACCGAGGCGCTGCCCGCGGTGCGCCTGTCCGGCGAGGCGTCCGGGTACGGCGACGGGCGCCAGCGCTCGCTCGCCCTGGCCGGTGACGACGACGTGATCCCCCGCGCCTACCGCCACGGAGACGATCTGCGCCGGGTGCACTGGCGCTCCACCGCGCGCTACGGCGAGCTGATGGTGCGCCGCGAGGAGCAGCCGCAGCGGTCCCGCTGCACGGTGCTGCTCGACACCCGGGCCAAGGCCTATCAGGGCTCGGGACCGGACTCGGCCTTCGAGTGGGCGGTCTCCGGCGCGGCATCGGCCCTGATGCACCTGCTGGAGCGGGGCTTCGCCGTCCGGCTGCTCACGGACACGGGCGCCTCCGTGCCCGGCGAGGGCTCCGACGGCTTCGCCGGCTCGACCCAGGAGTCCGCGGCCTCCGCGGGCACGATGATGGACACCCTCGCCGTCGTGGACCACTCCGACGGTGGCGGACTGTCGCGCGCGTACGACGTGCTGCGCGGCGGCAACGAAGGTCTGCTGGTGGCCTTCTTCGGCGACCTTGACGACGAACAGGCCGCGATGGCGGCCAGGATGCGCCGGCGCAGCGGTGCGGCGGTCGCCTTCGTGCTGGACAGCGGGACCTGGGTGACCGGCGGTGCGGTGGCGGGCGCGGTCGACGAAAGTCTGCAACGGCTGCGCGAAGCGGGCTGGACGGCGCTCGCGGTGCCGCCAGGGGTGCCGCTGGCCGATCTGTGGCAGCAGGCGGGCCGGCAGTACACCGACTCGCCCGGCGCCGGTACGAACGGGTTCACGGGGGGTTGGTCATGAGCGGTCGCGGAAGGCTCGCGCTGTGCGCCTTCGCCGCCACCCTGATGACGGCGGCGTCACTGCTGCCGCTGGTCGATTCGGCGGGCTGGCTGGTGCAGGCGGCGTTCCTGCTGGCGATCCAGTGCGGCGTCGGCGCACTCGCCCTGCGGGTGCCGCTGGCCCGGCCTCTGACGGTGGCGGCGCAGGCGCTGGCGGCGCTGCTGCTGCTCACCGTGGTGTTCGCCCATGAGCAGGCACTGCTTTGGGTGCTGCCGGGCCCGGAAGCGTTCGAGCAGTTCTCCCGGTTGCTGACGACGGGCGCGGACGACGTGGGCCGCTATGCGAGCCCGGCCCCGGCGACGGACGGCATCAAGCTGATGCTGATCGGCGGTGTGCTGCTGATCGGCCTCGCGGTGGACGCGCTCGCGGTGACGTACCGCAGCGCGGCCCCGGCCGGTCTGCCGCTGCTCGCGCTCTACTCGGTGGCCGCCGGACTCTCCGGCGGCGCGAGCTGGATCTGGTTCCTCCTCGCGGCCTGCGGCTATCTGGTGCTGCTGCTGGCCGAGGGCCGCGACCGGCTCTCCCAGTGGGGGCGCGTCTTCGGCGGCGCGCCGCCGGGCCAGGCGCGTACGCCCGGCGGATTCGCCGGTGGCAGCGGCCAGGCCACGGCGCCGGTCCGCACGGGACGCCGGATCGGCGCGCTGGCGCTCGGTGTCGCACTGGCGGTCCCGGCGGCGCTGCCCGCCCTGAACGGCGGGCTGCTCGGCGGCGTGGGGAACGGCCCCGGCTCGGGTCCAGGCGGTGGCGGCACGATCGACGCGGTGAACCCGCTGGTCGCGCTCGACGACAGTCTGAAGCAGTCGGAGAACCGTGAGGTGCTGCGGTACCGGACGAACGCGCCCGCCCTCAAGGACATGTATCTGCGGATCGTCGCGCTCGACAAGTTCAACGGCACCGCGTGGAGTTCCTCCCAGCGCAGTGTGGGGAACGTGCCGGAGCGGCTGCCCGAGCCCCCCGGGCTGAGCCCGGCGGTCGCTGTCACCGAGGTCAGGACGAACCTGTCCGCGGCCAAGACCTACCGGCAGAGCTGGCTGCCGCTGCCCTATCCGGCGACCAAGGTGGCCATCGACGGGAACTGGCGGTTCGAGCCCGTGGGACGCGGCCTGGTCGGTGACCGGAAGCAGACCACCTCGGGCGTGCAGTACTCGGCGAACAGTCTGGTGGTGCGGCCGACGCAGGACCAGCTGGTCGACGCCCCGCCCGCATCCGCCGCCCTGCGGCGTGAGTTCACGCAGGTGCCCGACGCACTGCCGGACGACGTCAGGCAGACCGCGCAGAAGGTCACCAAGGGCGCGACGAACGACTGGGAACGGGCCGTGGCGCTGCAGGACTGGTTCGCCGAGGACGGCGGATTCGTCTACGACACCAAGGTGCAGTCGGGTACGGGCGCCAGGGCGATCAGCCGCTTCCTGAAGCAGAAGGAGGGCTTCTGCGTCCACTTCTCGTTCTCGATGGCGGCGATGGCCCGGACCCTGGGCATCCCGGCCCGGGTCGCCGTGGGATTCGTGCCCGGAACCCCGCAGTCGGACGGCACGGTCTCGGTCGGTCTGCGTGATGCGCACGCCTGGCCGGAGCTGTACTTCGAGGGCGTGGGCTGGACGCGTTTCGAGCCGACCCCGAGCCGTGGCAACGTCCCCGACTACGCGCGGCCGCAGGCCCCTTCAGGCTCCCCCAGCGACCCGGCGCAGCCCGAGGAGCAGGAGTCCTCGGCCCCGTCGGTGGCCCCGACCGACCGGGGCGCCTGCCCCGAGCCGGAGCGGCGCCTCGGCGAGTGCGGCGCTGCCACTCCCCGTGACATCGAGCCGCCCAAGGCCGACGACTCCATGCTGGGCACGGTACTGACCGTGGGTCTGAGCGTGGTGGGAGCAGCGCTGGTGCTGCTGCTTCCGCTGCTGTGGCGGCTCAGGACACGCGCCCGCAGGCTGTCCGCGAGTGTGCGCAGACCTGCGAAGCCGGCGGCCGACGACGAGGTGTCCGCCGAGGGCTTCGCAACACCGGCCACCGCGGGTCGTACGGACGTGGACGACCCGGGCAGGACGCTGGCCATCTGGCAGGAGGTCAACGACACGGCCTGGGACTTCGGTATCACGCCCGACGAATCGCAGACGCCGCGCAAGGCGGCGGCCCGCATCGTCCGGCTGGGCAAGCTGGAGGACGAGCCCGCGGCAGCGGTGCACCGCATGGCCCGCGCTGTGGAACAGGTGCTGTACGCCCCGTCCCCCCTCCCCGTCACCGGTCTTGCGGAGGACGCCCGCGGGATCCGTGAGGGCCTGCGGGAGGCGGCGGACTTCAGGACCCGCACGCGGGCTCTGCTGCTGCCTCCGTCATCGGTCCGGGTGGTGTGGGCCCTCTCGGAGCGCTGGGCCACGCTCACGGACCGCTGGAGCCCGCGCCGCCTGGGCCTGGACCGCTGGACGGCGAGGCTGCGTCTACCGTCCCGCCAGCGAGGCTGACGGCGGCCGTACGGGGCGGGGCGGGGTGTCCGGCACCCGCCCGCCCCGTACGCGCTCACAGGAGTACAACCGGCCCCGTCCTTGCGTGCAGCCCGCACGCCCCGGCGTGGAGCGCAACCCGGTCGCGTGGGGATTCGCCGGACGACGTGACCGAACTCGGTCCGGGATCCCCGGAGCACGTCCGGAGCCGGGTCCGGGTGGGTTCGAGGCCGGACACCGCAACGGGTGAGGGGCGACGCAGGAAGCGTCGCCCCTCACCCGTTGCGGTATGTATGTGGTCCGCGGCCTCGGTCCCCGCGGTGCTCAGTGGCCCTGTTCGTCGCGGCGGCGCTGCCACCGCTGTTCGATCCGGTCCAACATCGACCTGCGCTGATGGGACTGCCGGCGTGGAGCCGGATCCCCAGGGGTCTGCTGCTCGCCCGGTTTCGGCGCCTTGCGCCAGCCGGTGACCGCCAGGACCGCACAGCCGAGCATGACGAGGAAACCCACCACGCTGATCCAGATCTGCTGGGCGACCATTCCGGCCATGAGGAGCGCGATACCCACCAGGAAGCCTGCGACCGCCTGGTAGACCCGTCGCCGGGTGTACGTACGCAGCCCGCTTCCCTCAAGCGCTGTCGCGAACTTGGGATCTTCGGCGTACAGCGCTCGCTCCATCTGCTCGAGCATTCGCTGCTCGTGCTCCGAGAGCGGCACGGAGTCCTCCTAGTCGTCGGTCGCGGGGGCGACCGGTATGCGGCCCTTTCAGGATAGGCAGGGTTTCGCCCCCGTGAAACCCACCCACTCGCCATTCGCCGGTCCGGGCCGCCATGCCGGACAGATGCTGAGGCGTTGATTCCCCAACAGCCCGTCCGCCATGCCGGATGGTGTCCCCCGATCATACGGGGCGAACGCCACGAACGGAGGGTCTGTGGCGTACTCCATCTGCCGCTACGCCGCTGATCAGCCCCGCTTCTCGCCCAGTACGTGCAACTGGGTCGCGACCGAGTGGAACGCCGGGAGCTCGGCGGCCGCCGCCTCGAGCTTCAGCAGGGCGTCCAGAGCTCCCGGCTCGGTGTCCACCAGAACACCCGGAACCAGATCGGCGAAGACCCGGACACCGTGCACGGCACCCACCTCGGCGCCGGCGGCCACAACGGCTTCGCCGAGCTGCTCGGCCGTGAAACGCCGCGGGACCGGGTCACCGGCGCCCCAGCGGCCGTCGGGGTCCGTGAGCGCCCGCCGGGCCTCGGTGAAGTGACCGGCGAGCGCGCGGGCGAGGACCGCGCCGCCTGTTCCGGCCGCGAGCAGGCTGAGCGCTCCGGCGGGGCGCAGCGCGTCCACCGCGTTGCGCACGCCCTCGGCCAGATCGTCCGCGTACTCCAGGACTCCGTGGCACAGCACGACGTCGTAGCCTCCGCGCTCGACGACGTCGAACAGGCCGTGGATATCGCCCTGGACGCCGTTGACCCGCTCGGCGACTCCCGCCTCGGCAGCCCGCCGCTCGAGCGCGAACAGCGCGTTCGGGCTGGGGTCGACGACCGTGACCCGGTGGCCGAGCCGGGCGACGGGCACCGCGAAGTTGCCGCTGCCGCCGCCGGTGTCGAGGACGTCCAGGGCGTCCTTCCCGGTCGCCTTGACCCGGCGGTCGAGTGCCTCCTCGAGGATGTGCCAGACCACGGCGGTACGGAGAGAGGCGCGGGGTCGCATCGGGTCCGACACGGCAGTTGACTCCTCGGGCTGTGTGCTGGTGAAGACGCAGCCCACCCTATTGCCTCCGACGGCCTTGCCTGGGCCTTGGTCTCACCCCACGGCGCCCTCCGTGCCCGGCCGCTCCGGCTGGTCGGCCCGGGGCTGGGGCAGCACGGGCTGAAGCACCAGCAGCCGCTCGACCAGGCGCAGGAACATGGCCGCGTCGCGCAGCAGGTCGTCCGCGTCGCGCGTGCTGGCGGCGCCCTGGATGCCGGCCTCGGCGCGGGCCCGCCGGGTCGCCCCGGAGGCGAACAGCAGGCTCCACTCGGCCAGCTCGGGGGCTATCTCGGGAAGCACTTCCCAGGCGCTCCTTATGCGCTGCCTGCGACGGGGGCCGGTCTCGGGACGGCCACGGGCCGCGAGCACCGCGGCGGCGGTGCGCAGTGCGGCGAGATGTGCCGTGGCATACCGCTCGTTCGGCTGGGTGAGGGTGGCGGCCTCGTCCAGTCCCGCGCGGGCCTGGGCGAGCAGATCGAGGGCGGCGGGCGGCGCCGAGGCCCGCCGCAGGACGGGGTGCATGTCGTGCGCCGGTCCGGTCAGTGAGGGGGCAGGGCCGGTGGCGCGGCGCCGGGCTGCGGCTGCTGCGGAGTAGCTGGCCATGACGAACCTCCTGTCGTCGTGTGACGGCACTGTGGCCGTATGTGTCCATCGTGAAGGCCACCACTGACAATCGGCTCTGACCTGCCACTTTCCTGGTGAGGTGGCGGGCGGCGGCACCAGCTATGGTGAGTTGCAGGAGCAGGCGGGACTCGGGAGCCGGCATGCGCGGACATCGCAGCGACCCGCCCGACAGTGCGCAGCAACTCCTGGTCACCCTTGGGCAACTCGTCGACCAGGCGCTGGAGCGGATCAAGCTCCAGCAGGCGCGCGTCGAGCTGGCCATGGCCCTTCAGCGCCACATGCTCCCGCCCGGCCTGCCGGAGCTGCCCGGTCTTCACATCGCGGCCCGCTACACGCCCTCGCGGGACGGCCTCGACGTGGGCGGCGACTGGTACGACGCCTTCGTGATGAAGGACGGGTCCCTCGCGCTCGCGATCGGCGATGTGCAGGGCCACGATGTGGAGGCCATCGCGTTCATGGGGCAGGTACGCACCACCATGCGGGCCCTCGCCCAGGCGACGAGCGATCCTCGAGAAGTGCTCAGCGGCGCCAACGACCTGCTGATCTCGATGGGTTGCGGCCTCTTCGCGACCTGCTGCTTCATGCGCTTCGACCCGGCCACCCGCGATCTGACGGTGTCCCGGGCCGGCCATGTCCCGATGATCTGGGCCACCGCCGGCGGTGGCTACGGCGTCGCCCTCGACAGCGGAGGTCCGCCTCTGGGCATCGTGGCGGGCGTGCGCTACCCGGTGACGCACCGACGGCTGCTGGAGGCAGGGGTGGTGGTCCTGGTCACCGACGGGGTCGTGGAAGGACCGGACTATCCGATGGACGCGGGCCTGGCCGAGGTGGCCCAGCTGGTACGCGCAGGCTTCGACGCCGCCCCCGACGTGCTGGCCCACGCGGTGGTCAAGGTGGCCGACATGACGGGACACCGTGACGACGCCGCCGTGCTCGTGGTCCGCTACGACGGCCCGCCTGAGCCGCCCTGACCGCTCTGCGCCTCCTGAGTCGCCGTGGGTCCGCCGAGGGCGCAAACTGCTGACGTGCGCACTGCGGAGATCGGCCGTTACGGTTCTGCTGCCCTGCGCATCCTCGCCGTTGCCGCCGTCTACTACGGGTCCGCCCGGCTGGGACTGCTTCAGCAGCTCGTGCGGGGGCAGGTCACGCCGCTGTGGCCGCCGACCGGTGTCGCACTCGCCGGCCTGCTCTTCTTCGGTCTGCGCGTCTGGCCCGGCATCGCGCTCGGGGCGTTCCTGGTCAATCTGTCCATCGGCCCTTCGGCCGTCGCCGTGCTCACCATCGCAGCCGGCAACACCCTGGCGCCCGTCTGCGCGTACCTGATGCTGGGCCGGGCCGGGTTCCGCGACGAACTGGACCGGCTGCGGGACGGACTGGCGCTGATTTTCCTCGGCGCGCTGGCCGGGATGCTGGTCAGCTCGACGGTGGGCACTTCGGTGCTCGTGTACTCCGGGGCGCTGGAGCAGAGCGACTTCTGGCCGGCCTGGTCGGTGTGGTGGACCGGCGACGCCATGGGGGTCCTCGTGGTCACCCCGTTCCTGCTCCTCCTGCGCCGGGCCCGGTGGCCACTGGCCGCCCGGCCCACCCGCTGGATCGAGGCGGCGGCGCTGCTGGTGACCACGGCCTTCGCGACGGTTCTCGCGACGAGTACGAACAGCAGCTCCCTGCTCTTCCTGGTCTTCCCCTGCCTGATCTGGGCCGCTTTCCGCTTCCAGCTGGCCGGCGCCGCGCCGTGCGCGCTGGGGGTGTCCACGCTGGCGATCCACGCGGCGGCGGTGGGGTCCGGACCGTTCGCGGGTGGGGACCTGTTCTCGAACATGGTCACCCTGCAGGCCTTCAACGGTGCGGCGGCGCTGACCGCCCTGCTGCTCGCCGCGGTCATCACCGAGCGGAACGAGACCCACGACGAGATCGAACGGGTCTGTGCCCGGCTGTCCGAGATCGTGTCCCGCATCGAGCCCCGCGGGGGGTGGAACGACTTCCCGCCCGCCGAGGGCGGAACCCGTCCCCGTCCGCCCGAACGCGGGCGCTGACCCCGGGTTTTGCTTCACACCCGGGTTCGGGGGTAGTTTTTGAACTGACCAGTCAGTTCAAAGGGGGAAGTGGGGTGGGGGACGTGGACAGCCCGCACGGGGCGGCCGTCACCGCCGAGGGCTTCGGACTCAAGGGCCCGCGGGGTTGGACGTTCCGCTCGGTGAGCATCGATGCGGCACCCGGCGCGCTCGTGGCGATCGAGGGGCCCTCGGGTTCGGGGAGGACCTGTCTGCTGCTCGCTCTCGCGGGGCGGATGCACGCGACCGAGGGCCGGGCCGAGGTGGGCGGTCTGCCGCTGCCGCGCAAGATGGCCGCGGTGCGCCGGATCAGCGCGCTCGGCCCGGTACCCGGGGTCAGTGAGCTCGACCCGGCGCTGACCGTGGCCGAGCACCTGCGCGAACGCGCCCTGCTGCAGCGGCGGTTCGACGGCTCGCTGCGCGCCCTGTTGCGCCCGCGCGCCGAGCGGGCCGCCGAGGCCCGCGGGCGCATCGATGCGGCGCTGGAGGCCGCCGGGCTGGACCTGGCCACGCTGCCCAAGCAGGAGCGGACCTCGGTGCGCGATCTGGAGCGGCTCGAGGGGCTGCGGCTGTCCGTCGCGCTCGCCCTGATCGGCCGTCCGCGGCTGCTGGCCGTCGACGACACCGATCTCAAGCTGTCCGACGCCGACCGGGCCGAGGCGTGGGCGCTCCTGCGCCGCGTCACCGAGGGCGGCACGACCGTGCTCGCGGTGTGCAGCCAGGCCCCGGAGGGCACGACGATCGTCCGCACGACGGCAGGACAGGACATCCCTGCCGCCGCCGATGCGGACGCCGAGGCCGGTTCCGAGGCCGACGCGCAGGCCGTGGTGCCTCCCGCGCAGCCCGAGGCCGACACCGAGGCCGAGTCCGGCACCGAGGCCGCCGTCGGGTCCAGGCCCGACACCAGGCCCGAGGCCGACATCGAGGCCGAGACCGGCATCGGGACAGGGTCCGAGACCGCATCCCTGCCGGAGTCCGGCAGCGGCCCGGACAGCGGCAGCAAGGGCACAGGCAGGTCCGGCGCCGGCATCCGTACGAACGACACGAACGAGGAGGGGGCGGCCGATGCGCTCGCCGAAACTGGCCGCGCTTGAGCTGAGGCGCTTCGGCAGGGGGAAGCTGCCGGGTGCCGCGCTCGTCGCGGTCCTGCTGCTGCCGCTGCTCTACGGCGCCCTGTACCTGTGCTCCTTCTGGGACCCGTACAGCCGGCTCGACAAGATCCCTGTCGCCCTCGTCAACGAGGACAAGGGCGCCACCGCCGACGGCAAGAAGATCGCCGCCGGTGACGAGATCACCAAGGGGCTTCGCGAGAGCGGCGTCTTCGAGTGGCACGAGGTGGGTGACGCAGAGGCCCGCAAGGGCGTCGAGAACGGCACGTACTACCTCTCGCTGACCATGCCGAAGGACTTCAGCCGCCGTATCGCCTCCAGTTCCGGCGACTCGCCGGAGACCGGAGCGCTGAAGGTCCGTACGAACGACGCCAACAACTACATCGTCGGACAGATCTCGCGGACCGTCTTCACCGAGGTGCGCACGGCCGCGTCGACCGACGCGTCCCGCTCGTTCCTCGACCGGATCTTCATCTCCTTCTCCGACATCCACGGGGCGACCGAGAAGGCCGCCAAGGGTGCCGACAAGCTCAAGGACGGTGTGGGCAAGGCCAAGCAGGGCTCGAAGGACCTCGCCGACGGGCTCAAGGACGCCAAGGACGGCAGCGGCAAGCTGGCCGGCGGGCTGACCCGGCTCACCAAGGGCGCCGCCGGCCTCGAGTCCGGCTCCCGGCAGGTCGCCGGCGGCACCCAGGAACTCGCCGACAAGGTCAACACGTACGCCGACGGCATCCGCCCGTACCTCAAGGACAACGGCAGGCTGATCGGGGACTCTGCCCTTCTGGTCGCCGACACCTCCCAGGCGGTCCGCCGCAACCTCGACGAACTGGTCAAGGCGGCACCGGGCACGGCGGCTGCCGCCCATGCGTCGGCCGACGAGCTCGGCGAGCTCTACGGGACGCGCTGCGAGCAGGAGTTGCTCCCCGATCCGGCGTTCTGCCCCGCGCTCAAGCGGGCGAGGGACACGGCCTCTGATGTCGCCGGGATCGCGGACGACGTCAACGCGCTGGTGAAGGACAACAGCGGCGACCTCAAGAAGCTGGACGGGCATCTCCAGAAGCTGGAGAAGCAGGCGCGGGATCTCGCCGAACGGGCTCCCCGCCTCAACGAGGATCTGGAGTCGACCGTCCGCGACATCAACAAGCTCAACGCGGGCGCACACAAGGTCGCCAAGGGCGCCGGCGATCTGCACACCGGACTGACCAGTGCCAGGACGGGGTCCACCGACCTCGACTCGGGTGTCGGCAGGCTCAAGAAGGGCGCGGGCGACCTCGACGGCGGGCTGTTCCGGCTCAAGGACGGCTCCACCGAGCTGGCCGGCGGGCTGAACGACGGCGTGGACAAGATCCCCGACTACGACAAGCAGGAACGCGACCGCCGCACCGAGGTGATGGCCGATCCGGTCCAGCTGGCCGCCCAGTCCCTGCACAAGGCCCCCAACTACGGCACCGGTTTCGCTCCGTACTTCATCCCGCTCTCGCTCTGGGTCGGCTCGATGGTCGCGTACATGATCATCCAGCCGCTCAACCGCCGCGCACTCGCCGCCGGTGCGTCCGCCTGGCGGATCGCCCTGGCCGGGCTGCTGCCGGTGGCCGTGATCGGTCTGCTCCAGGTCGCCGCCCTGATGTCGGTGCTGCACTGGGGCATGGGTCTGAAGCTCGCGTACGCCGCCGGGGCCGTCGCGTTCCTGGGCCTGGTCGCCTGCTGCTTCGCGGCGATCATCCAGTGGCTGAACGCCCGTTTCGGGGCCGCGGGCCGGATCCTGGTCCTCGCGGCGCTGATGCTCCAGCTGACCTCGGCAGGCGGCACGTATCCGGTGCAGACCAGCCCGGCGTTCTTCAACTGGATCCATCCCTTCCTGCCGATGACGTACGTCGTGGAGGCGCTGCGCAGGCTGATCACGGGCGGCGGGCTCGGACCGGTGTGGCAGGCGTGCGCCGTACTGGCCGCCTTCACCGCGGGAGCGCTCGCGCTGACCGCCGTCTCCGCCCGGCGCAAGCAGGTGTGGACGCTGGACCGGCTGCATCCGGAGCTGAGCCTGTGACCGCGCTGAAACCTGTGAGAATCGATCTCATGGACACCAGCACCAGACGCCGGGCCACCCGCGCCAAGCTCTATGAGGCAGCGGTCACACTCATCGCCGAACAGGGCTTCTCCGCCACGACGGTGGACGAGATCGCCGAGCGCGCCGGGGTGGCCAAGGGCACGGTCTACTACAACTTCAAGAGCAAGACCGAGCTCTTCGAGGAGCTGCTGCGCTACGGCGTCGGCCTGCTGACCGCCTCGCTGCAGCGGGCCGCCGACGAGACACAGGAGCGCGGCGGCTCCAAGGTCGAGGCGCTGGACGCGATGATCAGGGCCGGTCTGGTCTTCATCGACCGCTATCCCGCCTTCACGCAGCTGTATGTCGCCGAGCTGTGGCGGACGAACCGCGCCTGGCAGTCGACGCTGCTGGTCGTGCGGCAGGAGGCGGTGGCCGTCGTCGAGACAGTGCTGCGGGAGGGGGTCGAGCGCGGCGAGCTGAGCCCGGAGATCGACATTCCGCTCACTGCCGCGGCACTGGTCGGGATGGTGCTGGTGGCGGCGCTGGACTGGCAGGCGTTCCAGCGGGAGCGGTCGCTGGACGATGTCCACGGGGCGCTGTCCCTGCTGCTGCACGGGCGGGTGAGCGGCCGCCGGGACTGAGCCGCAGCCGGACCCGCCGGTGCGGCTGCGCCCGCGGCCCGGAGACATGAATGCGCCGGTCCGGTGACGGCTCGATCCCCCCGAGCCTCGCCGGACCGGCGCATTCCCCCGTGTCCCCGTTCCCTCCCTGTTCCCCCTCGTCCCCCCGTGGTCCGAAGAGCCCGGTCCCCGCTGTTCCCCCCGCGGCATGGGCTCTTCGTCGTGCACCCCGTTCCGGCAGGGGAGCCGCGCCGTTCCGCCGCCCCGTGTCGTCGGTGCCGGCGCCGCGCCCCTTCCGTGGTCCCCACTCTTCCGTCTGCGCAGGGCCGGACCCATCCGCCCCGGTACTCATCTCCCCTGCTAGGTACAGATACTCAGCCGTCCGTACTCATGCCCACCCGCCGCCGACGGCAGGTGGTTACGATCGCGTCCGTGTCCGTACTCCCTCTCGTCTTCACCAGCGGCTGGGCCAGCGGGATCAACGCCTACGCCGTGGTCCTGCTGCTCGGCGTCTTCGGCGCGACCGGGCTGACCGACGAGGTGCCCGAGTCACTGCAGCGCACCGATGTCCTGGTCGCCGCGGGTGTGCTGTTCCTGTGTGAGGCAGTGGCGGACAAGATCCCGTACGTGGACTCGATATGGGATGCCGTCCACACGGTGATCCGGCCGGTGGCCGGTGCGGTGGTGGCCGCGCTGCTGGCGGGCGAGAGCGGGTCGCTGCCGGAGCTCGCGGCGGGTGCGGTCGGCGGTTCGACGGCGCTGATGAGCCATCTCGTCAAGGCCGGCACCCGGATGGCGATCAACACCTCGCCCGAGCCGTTCAGCAATATCGCCGTGAGCACGGCGGAGGACCTGGGCGTCGCCGGGATCATCACCTTCGCGATGTTCCATCCTGTCGCCGCGGCGGTCATCGCGGCCACGCTGCTCGCCCTGGGCATCGTGACAGTGGTCTTCCTGGCCGGCCGCATCCGGCGCTTTCTGCGGCGCAGGGCCCAACGTCGCGAGGAGAAGCGGCTCGTGCGCACGGGAGTTGTCCACCGGCCTCCGGAATGAGCGCCGGTGGCGGTCGCCTCGCCGCAGCCGTCACGGACAGCGACACCGGACAGCGATCACCGACGCCCCCGGCCCGGTGCGCCGCGGACGGAGTACTAGGGTCGCGGACATGGCACGGATTGCGGTGATCGGCGCCGGGATGGGCGCGATGGCGGCTGCTGCCCGGCTGGCCGTGGCAGGCCACCGGGTGACGGTGTACGAGCGGTCGGCGACCCACGGCGGCGCGGTGGGCCGCTTCGAACGGGACGGGTTCCGCTTCGACACCGGGCCGGGTCTGCTCCATCTGCCCGCCGTATGGCGGGACTTGTTCGTCAAGACCGGAAAGGAGCCGCTCGAGCAGTGCGTCGAGCTCGTCCAGGTCGACCCCGCGAGCCGGCACCTGTTCGCCGACGGCACGGACGCAACGCTGCCGAACGTCTCGCGGGCCGGGATCGTCTCCGCCCTGGACACCGCGCTGGGCGCGGGCGCGGGCGAGCGATGGGGCGAGTTCCTGGGCCGCGCCCGGGACGCCTGGGACCGTTCGCGCCGCCCGCTGCTGGAGGAGCCGCTGCCCGCCGACCGGGCACGCGTCGCCCAGGATCCCTACCCCGCGCTGCGACAGGGACTGATGCGGCGCACCGCCCGCACGCTCGGCGAGGTCGGCAGCCGGGAGCTGCGCGATCCCCGTCTGGCGGCTCTCCTGGACAGCCATGCCCTCGCGTACGGTCTCGATCCGCGCTCGGCACCCGCCTCCGCCGCCGTGCTGCCGTACATGGAGCAGACCTTCGGCAGCTGGTACGTGAAGGGCGGCATCCGGGCGCTCGCGGACGCGGTGTACGAGCGATGTGTGGCCCGGAAGGTGGAGTTCGTCTTCGGTGCCGCCGTCACGGAGGTGCTGGAGAAGGACGGCCGCGCGGTCGGCCTGGGGCTGGAGCACGACGGCCCGGTGGAGGCGGACCTGGTGGTCGCCGGAGCGCCGGTGCCCGCGCTCTTCCGCGACCACGTGGTGCCGTGGGTGCGCCAGGACGAGTGGCCCGCGTGGCAGTCGACCGTGCGGACGGGCCGGGTCACCGTACTGCTGGCCCTGCGAGGCGCCCGACCGGCAGAGTCGGTGCACCGCACGGTGGTGCATGCAGCGGACTCGGCGGCCGAGTGGGACGCGATCGCCGCCGGCAGGCCGGCCCGACGGCCCACGGTGACCGTGCTGCGCCCCGACGATCCGCTGCTGCGCCCCGACGACGCCCACGAGACGGTCACGCTGACCGCCACCGTGCCCGCTGAGCTGGAGGGCGAGGACTCCTGGGCGGCGGCTGCCGACGCGTTCGCGGACCGGATGGTGGAAGCGGCCCGGGCTGCGGTGCCGGACCTGCGCGACCGGATCCTGTGGCGCGAGGTGCGCACTCCGGCCGACACCGGCCGTGACACCGGGGTCCGTGAGGTCCCGGCCCCGGCCCTGGCAGGCGCGCGCGGCGCCCTCCTGCCCGCGTCCAACAGTTCCTCGACGCCCGGCCTGTACTTCGCGGGCGGCTGGTCGCACCCGGGCGGCGGTCTGCCGCACGCGGGTATGTCGGGCGCTCTGGTCGCGGGCCTGATCGTGGAGGGAGCGGCGTTCCGCGGCTCCCAGTGACAGCGGGGCGTGGCGGCGTCCGGCTCATGCCCCGGCCCGTGTCGCGCCCGGGCGTGCCGGCCGGCTTCAGAAGCGGTACTGCTGCTCGTTGTAGGCGTCGTAGTCGTACTGGGACGGCTGGTCCTGCGGCATCGGCGGGACGTACTGCTCACCCTCACGCTGCTGCGGCACCCAGACACCCCCGGGCGGGGTCTCGTAGTACTGCTGCTGCGCGTACGGGTCTGCCGGCTGCGCGTACTGCTGCTGGCCGCCGTAACCGTCGTACGTTCCGTAGGCGTTGTACTGCTGGCCTCCGGCCGCGTACGGGTCCGCGTACGCGGCGTACTGCTGCTGCCCGTAGTCGTACTGGCCCTCGGGGGCGGGGGCGGGCTGCTGCTGCCCGTAGTCCCCGTAGGCGTCGTACGCCGCGTACCCCTCGCTGTACTGGGCGTAGTTCTCGCTCTCGCTGCGCTCGCGCTCGGCCGTGTACGCATCGGCCGTGTAGATGCCGTACTCGCCCGTGTCCTCGGGCATCGGCCGCGTCTGATAGACCTCGGGCTCGCCCTGCTCCCCCGGGTCCGTCCGCTCCATCGCCTCGTCGTCCGGCTCGTACGTGAGGTCGGACACCTCCAGCGTCGGTTCGCGCATGGCCGCTCCGTCCCGCGGCGGGGCCATCTTGCGGCGCCTGCTGACGCCCGGACCGCCGCCCAGCGCCCAGCCGGTCGAGAAGCCGCGGCGGAAGGAGAGCGTCACATAGGTCTGGCCTATCGCGAAGGCGATCGCGCCCAGCGCGATCACCAGCACCGACGGCATCAGCACACCGAGGACCACGCCGAGGAACCCGGCGAAGGCGAGCAGGCGGTAGCGCAGCCTCGCCTTGTACTGCAGCAGTACCTCACCGAGCAGCCACAGCGCGACGATGCCGAACGCGATATAGAGGACCGTCCAGCCCATGCCCGCCCCTCTCCAGCGGCCGCCGCCCCGGTGCGGGGCGGGTACGACCGGTCACGACTGCTCGTGCAGTCCGAGATTCTCGTAGATTTCGAGCGTCGCCGTGGAGTTGTTGAGGGTGATGAAGTGCAGTCCGGGGACACCCTCGCTGAGCAGCCTTGCGCAGAACTCCGTCGCGAACTCGATGCCAATGGAGCGTACAGCGGCCGGATCGTCCTTGACGGAGAGGATCCTCTCTTTCAGTCCGGGCGGGAAAGAGGCATTGCTGAGCTCGGCGAACCGCTCCAGCTGCCTGACGCTGGTGAGCGGCATGATCTCGGGGATGATCGGGGTCTCGCAGCCCGCGGCGGCGACCCGGTCGCGCAGGCTCAGATAGTCCTCGGCCTGGAAGAACATCTGGGTGATCGCATAGTCGGCACCGGCGCGGCACTTGTCCACGAAGTGCCGGATGTCCTCTTCCCAGTCGGTGGAGCGCGGATGCATCTCCGGGAAGGCGGCGACGCCGACGCAGAAGTCCCCGGACTCCTTGATCAACCGGACCAGATCCGCGGCGTACTCGACACCGTCGGGGTGCTTGACCCACTCGCCCATCGGATCACCCGGCGGGTCTCCCCGGACGGCGAGGATGTTGCGGATCCCCGCGTCCGCATACTGACCGACCATGTTCCGCAGTTCGGCGATGGAGTGGTTCACCGCCGTGAGATGGGCGACCGGGGTCAGCGTGGTGTCCGCGGCGATCCGCTCGGTCGCCTTGACCGTGCCCGCCCTGGTGGAGCCGCCGGCACCGTAGGTCACGGAGACGAAGTTCGGGGCCACCGCCTCGACCCTGCGCAGCGCGTTCCACAGGTTCCGCTCGCCCTTTTCCGTTTTGGGCGCCCAGAATTCGAACGAGTAGGAGGTCTTGCCGGTCGCGAGCAGTTCACGCACCGTCAGTGCGTGATCCGTCCTGGTCGAAGCTGTGCCGAGGGCCATACCGGCAGGTTAGCCACGGTCCGCCGGTCCCCCAACAGGATCAGGGAAATATGCCGCTTTTGTCGGGCTCCTGTCCACCCATCGGACACTTTGCGGACACCCGGAGGCGTGCGGCGACTCCCTTTGCGTGTCCCTATGCGTCACGCGTCCTGCGTTACGCGTCCCTTCACGCACTCCGCTCCCTGATCCGCTTGGCGAGGTCCGCCGTCGTGCAGCCCGGATCATCGGCCTCGGTGATCGCCCGTACGACGACGATCCTGCGTGCACCGGCGTCCAGCACCTGGTCGAGGTTGCCGGCGTCGATCCCGCCGATGGCGAACCAGGGGCGGTCGCTCCCGATCCCGGCCGCGTAGCGCACCAGGTCGAGACCGGGGGCGTGCCGGCCGGGCTTGGTGGGGGTGGGCCAGCACGGACCGGTGCAGAAGTAGTCCACGCCGGGCTCGGCCGCGGCGGCGGCCACCTCGGACTCGGCGTGGGTGGAGCGGCCGATGAGCACCTCGTCGCCGAGGACGGCCCGTGCGGCCGGGACGGGAAGATCGCCCTGCCCGAGGTGCAGCACGTCCGACCCGATGGCATGCGCGACATCCGCCCGGTCGTTGACCGCCAGCAGCTTGCCGTGCCGGCGGCAGGCGTCGGCGAAGACCTGGAGGTGCTCCAGCTCCTCACCCGCCTCCATGCCCTTGTCGCGCAGCTGCACGATGTCCACCCCGGCCGCCAGCACCGCGTCCAGGAACGCGGGCAGATCCCCCTGGCGCTTGCGCGCGTCCGTGCACAGATACAGCCGGGCGTCGGACAGCAGAGCGCGTGCGGTGGACATGAGCGGTTCCCCCCATGGGTGAGTGGCGTACGGGCCGGACCGGCCGGCCCGTACACCACGGTCGGTGGATCGGATCAGACGGCGAGCGCCTGGGCCCGGCGCTTCACCTCCGTGCCGCGATTCTCGCCGAGCGCCTGCGCGGGGGTGCCCGGCAGGGTCGGGTCCGGAGTGAAGAGCCACTCCAGCATTTCTTCGTCGGAGAAGCCGTCGTCCCGCAGGAGCGTCAAGGTCCCGGAGAGGCCCTTGACGACCTTCGTGCCGTCGATGAAGGCGGCCGGCACCTGCAGGGTCCGGTTCTCACCGCGGCGCACGGCGATCAGCTGGCCCTCCTTGACCAGCTGCCGCACGCGCGTCACCTCGACATCGAGCATTTCCGCGATGTCCGGCAGGTGAAGCCAGGCGGGGACGAGGGCATCGATCTTTGCGTCAATCTCGGTCACAGGACAAGCCTGCCATCCGGGACTGACAGTCGGTAGCCGGAAGCTATCCGACAGCCGCCTTCAGAGGGACGGACGGGTCCGCGGCCCGCCCCGCGTCGAGGCGCGCGCCGGACTGGATGAGCTTGCGGCCCTGCGCCAGGTCGCGGGCCCTGCCGACGGCCAGCAGGGCGACCAGCGCGCCGTCGCGCAGCCACAGCACCGACCAGGTGTCCTGGGCCCGGTCGCCACGCCACAGCAAGGCGTCGGCCGCGGCGTGATGACCGGCGTACTGCACGAAGCGCCCGAACTGCTCGGACCAGAAGTACGGCACCGGGTCGTAGACCTCCGGCTCCGCGCCGCGGGCGTCGGCCATGACATTGGCGGCGACGGTACGCGGACCCTGGAGCGCGTTGTCCCAGTGGTGCACCAGCAGCCGTTCGCCGTAGCGCCCCGAGGGGAAGGAGGCGCAGTCCCCGACGGCGTACACGTCGGGCACGGAAGTGCGCAGATACCGGTCGGCCTCGACTGCGCCGTCCGCGCCGAGAGTGATTCCCGAACCAGCGAGGATGCCGGTGGCGGGCCGGGCGCCGACGCCGACGACGACCGCACCGGCCGGGATGCGGCGCCCGTCGGCCAGGGCGACGCTGCCCTCCTCGATCGCGGCCACGCGAGCGCCGGTGACCAGGTCGACGCCGTAATCGGCGTACCACTCGGCCATCGGGGCGGCCACCTGCGCGGGAAGCGCACCGGCCAGCGGCCGGTCGGCGGCCTCGAGAACGGTGACCGCGCAGCCTGCCTCGCGGGCGGCCGTCGCGAACTCGGCACCGATCCAGCCCGCGCCCACGACCACGATCCGGTGCTGCTCCGCCAGGACCGGGCGCAGCCGCGCCGCGTCGTCGAGGGTGCGCAGCAGATGCACCCCGGGCACCCCCTCGGTGCCGGGGAGGGTGATGGGCTCCGCGCCCGTCGCCAGCACCAGGACGTCGTACGGAACGGGCCCGGCGGCCGTGTCCAGTTCATGTGCCGCGGGGCGCACGCCGGTCACCTCCACACCCAGCCTCAGCTCGACCTCGAGCGCCTCGAAGTCGACGTCGAAGGCCGAGCCCTCGGCCTTGCCGAGCAGGACCGCCTTGGAGAGCGGGGGCCTGTCGTACGGCTGATGGGGTTCGGCACCGATGAGGGTGACGGGGCCGGTGAAGCCCGCCTCGCGCAGGGCCACCGCGGTCTGCACGCCGGCCATGCCCGCGCCGACGACCACCACTCGCCGTACGCCCTGTGCTGTCTGCTGCTCGCTCACCCGACAACCTTACGTACCTGACGGTTCGTCAGGAGGGTTCTTGCTCCAGGACCTGCTGGACGGCGCTCCTCACGCCGCCCTTCCGGGCCGGCCCGGATCAGGCCCTCTTCCTCGTGGTAGGTGACCCTGGTCCGGGTTCGGGGCACGGCCCGAGGACCGGTCCGCCACGGGTGCCGGCAGGAGTCCGCGGAGCGGCCTTGCCGGGCCTTCGGCTCCCTTACTTCGCTTCGGGGCGTGGGGCTATGGTGGCCACCGTAAAGCACTCGCGGGAGCCCGGACGGACCGGGCTGAGAGGGAGGCTGGCCGGCCTCCGACCGTACGAACCTGATCCGGGTCATGCCGGCGAAGGGAGGGGCTGGACGCCCATGTCTCGTTCACCAGACGTCCTTGTCATCGGGGGCGGAATCATCGGTCTGGTCACGGCCTGGCGGGCGGCGCAGCGCGGACTGCGTGTGACCGTCGCCGATCCGCAGCCCGGCCGCGGCGCCGCGCAGGTCGCGGCCGGCATGCTCGCCGCCGTCACCGAACTCCACTACGGCGAGCAGACCCTGCTCGCCCTCAACCTCGAATCCGCGCGCCGCTACCCCGCGTTCGTCGCCGAACTCGAGGACGCCGCCGGCGAGCGGGTCGGCTACCGCGCCTGCGGCACACTCGCCGTCGCCCTCGACTCCGACGACCGCGCGCATCTGCGCGAACTGCACGCCCTGCAGCGCCGGTCGGGCCTCGATTCGCAGTGGCTGACGGGCCGCGAGTGCCGGCGCCTCGAGCCGATGCTCGCACCCGGTGTGCGCGGCGGCCTTCGGGTGGACGGCGACCACCAGGTCGATCCGCGGCGGCTGGCGGCGGCTCTGCTCAAGGCCTGTGAGCGGGCCGGCGTCGAACTGCGCCGTACGTGGGCCGAGCGCCTCGTCGTGGTCGGCGACCGGGCGGTGGGCGCGATGCTCGCTGACGGGTCGGAGCTCGGCGCGGACCAGGTGGTGCTGGCGGGCGGCAGCATGAGCGGCCGGCTGGCGGGTGTACCGGACGATGTGCTGCCCCCGGTGCGCCCGGTGAAGGGCCAGGTGCTGCGGCTGACCGTGCCGCGCGCGTACGCGCCGTTCCTGTCGCGCACCGTGCGGGCGGTGGTGCGCGGCAGCCACGTCTATCTCGTGCCGCGCGAGAACGGCGAGCTGGTCGTCGGCGCGACCAGCGAGGAGCTCGGCTGGGACACGACCGTCACCGCGGGCGGGGTGTACGAGCTCCTGCGCGACGCCCACGAGCTCGTGCCCGGGATCACCGAGCTGCCGCTCACCGAGACGCTCGCCGGGCTGCGGCCGGGGTCCCCCGACAACGCCCCGCTGCTCGGCCCGACCGCTCTGCCCGGTCTGCTGCTGGCCACCGGCCACCACCGCAACGGGGTGCTGCTCACGCCGGTCACCGGCGATGCGCTGTCCGCCGCGCTGACGGACGGCGAACTGCCTTACGAGGCCCGCCCCTTCACGCCCCGCCGCTTCTCCCCCGTCCCCCAGGAGCAGCCCGCATGAACGTCTCCGTACTGAACGTGTCCGTCAACGGCGAGGCCCGCGAGTGCGCCGCGGGCACCACTCTGGACGCGCTCGTCGCCGCGCTCACGGCCGCGCCGTCCGGGGTCGCCGCCGCCGTCAACGAGACGGTCGTGCCGCGCAGCCGGTGGGCGGGCACCCGGCTCGGCGACGGAGACCGCGTCGAGGTCCTCACCGCCGTGCAGGGGGGCTGACGCCATGGCCGACGACCGTCTCACCATCGGCGGGACCACCTTCACCTCCCGCCTGATCATGGGCACGGGCGGAGCGCCCAGCCTCGATGTGCTCGAACGTTCCCTGGTCGCGAGCGGCACCGAACTGACCACCGTGGCCATGCGCCGTCTCGACCCGACCGTCCAGGGCTCGGTGCTGTCCGTCCTGACCCGGCTGGGCATCCAGGTGCTGCCGAACACGGCGGGCTGTTTCACGGCCGGCGAGGCGGTGCTCACGGCCCGCCTCGCCCGCGAGGCCCTCGGCACCGACTGGATCAAGCTCGAGGTCGTCGCGGACGAGCGCACGCTGCTGCCCGACCCGGTCGAGCTGCTGGACGCGGCGGAGGTCCTGGTCGACGACGGGTTCACGGTGCTGCCGTACACGAACGACGATCCGGTGCTCGCGCGGAAGCTGGAGGACGTGGGCTGTGCGGCGGTCATGCCGCTGGGCTCACCGATCGGGTCCGGCCTCGGCATCCGCAATCCGCACAACTTCGAGCTGATCGTCGAGCAGGCGCGGGTACCGGTGGTGCTGGACGCGGGCGCGGGCACCGCTTCGGACGCGGCGCTGGCGATGGAGCTGGGATGCGCGGCGGTGATGCTGGCGTCGGCGGTCACCCGGGCGCAGGAACCGGTGCTGATGGCGGAGGCGATGCGGCACGCCGTGGAGGCCGGGCGCCTGGCGTACCGGGCCGGCCGGATCCCGCGGCGCCACTTCGCCGAGGCGTCCTCGCCCCACGAGGGGCGTGCGGCGCTGGATCCGGAGCGGCCCGCGTTCTGAGGCGGGACGGCTCCGCTCCCGGGCGCGCCCGGGAGCGGGGCCCCGGACCGCTGCACGCTGTCACAGCTCGGCTTCAGTACCGCTGCGGTCCTGCCAGACCCGTAAACCGCTGTCCGTCACGGATCGTAGACTCGACGGCGTGGATACGACCCTTCAGGACCCCCTCGTCGGGCAGGTGCTCGACGGCCGCTACCGAGTCGATGAGCGCATCGCCGTCGGCGGCATGGCCACGGTCTACCGGGCCGTCGACACCCGTCTCGACCGGGTGCTCGCCCTCAAGGTGATGCACCCCGACCTCGCCACCGACGCCTCCTTCGTGGAGCGCTTCATCCGAGAGGCCAAGTCGGTGGCGCGGCTGGCCCACCCCAATGTGGTGGCGGTCTTCGACCAGGGAGCCGAGGGCGCGTACGTCTACCTGGCGATGGAGTACGTGGCCGGGTGCACGCTGCGCGACGTGGTACGCGAGCGCGGGGCGCTCCAGCCGCGCGCCGCGCTCGACATCCTGGAGCCCGTGCTCGCGGCGCTCGGCGCCGCGCACCGGGCCGGGTTCGTGCACCGGGACATGAAGCCGGAGAACGTGCTGATAGGGGACGACGGCCGGGTGAAGGTCGCGGACTTCGGCCTCGTACGGGCGGTCGGCTCGGTGACCAACACCTCCGGCACGGTGCTCGGCACGGTCTCCTATCTCGCTCCCGAGCAGATCGAGCACGGCACCGCCGACACCCGCGCGGACGTGTACGCCTGCGGTGTCGTCCTCTACGAGATGCTGACCGGCACGAAGCCGCACACGGGTGACACACCGGCCCAGGTGCTCTTCCAGCACCTGAACGAGGACGTCCCGGCGCCCTCCGCACGCTTTCCCGGCCTCGCCGTCGAGCTCGACGAGCTGGTGGCGAGCGCCACGGCCCGCAACCCCGATGTGCGCCCGTACGACGCCGTGGCGCTGCTGGCCCAGGTACGGGGGGCGCGGGCGGCACTCAGTGAGGAGCAGCTGGACGCGGTGTCACCGCAGGCACTCGCCGGCGAGGGTGGCGTCCTGGGGGCGGCACCCTCCGAGGACCGAACGGATGTGATCCCGCGGGTGGTGCCGCGTGAGGAGCCTGGGGCCAGTCACACCGCCCGGCTGGCGATGCCGCCGTCGGCGCCGCCGTCCGCACCGCCACGGCCGGCCCGCCCTGCCGTCCCCCGGCGGGGGGTGATCGCGGCGGTGGTCGCGGTGCTGCTGGCCCTCGGGATCGGCACGGGTGTCTGGTACATCAACTCCGGACAGTTCACCCGCGTCCCGGCACTGATCGGCAAGACCGAGCAGGACGCCAGGCAGGCGCTGAAAAAGGCCGGACTCGAGGTGAAGCAGGTCCGCCGCGACTTCAGCGAGACGGCGGCTCGCGGCACGGTCATCAGGTCCGTGCCCGGCACGAACGAGCGCATCCGCGGCAACGGCTCGGTGACGATCATCGTCTCGCGCGGCCCGGAGATCGTGAAGGTCCCCGAACTGAAGGGCAAGCCGCTCGCCCAGGCGCAGCGTGAGCTGCGCAGGGTCGGACTCGCGCCGGGCGTGATCACCAAGCGGTTCGACGACGGGGTCCCGCAGGGCGCCGTGATCAGCACGGAGCCGGGCGCGGGCAGCGGACGCAGCCCCGACACCGCGGTCTCACTGGTGGTCAGCAAGGGCACCCCGATCGACGTCCCGGACGTGACCGGGGAGTCCGTCCAGGACGCCACCAGCACGCTGGAGGACGCCGGGCTGAAGGTCAAGGTCGCCGCCGAGCAGATCCACTCGCCCGAGGACGCGGGCACGGTCGCGCGGCAGTCGGCGGGCGAGGGCAGCCGCCTCGCGCGCGGTGACACCGTCACGCTGACCGTCTCCAAGGGCCCGCGGATGATCGAGGTCCCCGATGTCGTCGGCGACAACGTGGACGACGCCACCAGCGCGCTGGAATCGGCAGGCTTCGAGGTGGAGGTCGAGAAGAACTTCCCGTTCCTCGGCGACGAGGTCGCGAGCCAGTCCGTGGCCGGCGGTGACGAGGCTCCCGAGGGCAGCACGATCACGATCAAGACCAAGGGACTGTAGTCGGATGCGCAACCCCGTCGGCGGCCATGTCCCCGTGGCCGGCGGCCTGGCGAGGACCGGGCTCGCCTACGCCCGGGAGCTGGAGGCGGAGACCGTCCAGGTCTTCGTCGCCAATCCGCGGGGCTGGGCGACTCCCGCGGGCAACCCCGCACAGGACGAGCTGTTCCGCGCCGAGTGCGCCGCCGACGGCATGTCCGCGTGGGTCCATGCCCCGTATCTGATCAACTTCGGCTCGCACACCGAGGCCACGGCCGAAAGGTCGGTGGAGTCGCTGCGGCACTCGCTGCGCAGGGGGCGCCGGATCGGGGCGCGGGGCGTCGTGGTCCACACGGGCTCGGCGACCGGAGGCCGCTCCCGTGAGGTCGCGCTGGCGCAGGTCCGGGAGCGGATGCTGCCGCTGCTGGACGAGCTGACGCACGACGACGATCCGTTTCTGCTGCTGGAGTCGACGGCGGGCCAGGGCTTCTCGCTCTGCTCGAAGGCCTCGGACTTCGGTCCGTACTTCGATGCCCTGGACCACCATCCCAAGCTGGGTGTCTGTCTGGACACCTGTCATGTCTTCGCGGCCGGTCACGATCTGACCGGGCCGGACGGGATGAACCGGACGCTGGACCTGCTGGTGGACACGGTCGGCGAGGGACGGCTGAAGCTGATCCACGCCAATGACTCGAAGGATGTGGCGGGGGCGCACAAGGACCGTCACGCCAACATCGGCGCGGGACACATCGGCGAGGAGCCGTTCCGCGCGCTCATGTCCCACCCGGCGACGGAGGGGGTGCCGCTGATCATCGAGACCCCGGGCGGCAAGGAAGGGCATACGGCCGACGTGGCACGGTTGAAGAAGCTTCGCTGATTTCGCCTCCCCGAGGGAATACCCCTGGGGGGTATGCGGTTCTTGCTGTCGGCAGGAACCGCTACCTGACGATGGGGGTACAGCCATGGAGCACGACACACACACCGAGCACACCGAGCAGCACGCGCCCCACGAGCAACACCACCCCGGACCCGTCAGCTGGTCGGCGGCGGCCCGGGCCACCCTGCACTGCCTCACCGGATGCGCCATCGGCGAGGTGCTCGGCATGATCATCGGTACGGCTCTGGGCTGGGGCAACGCCCCGACGATGGTCCTCGCGATCGCCCTGGCGTTCCTCTTCGGCTACACACTGACCCTCTGGGCGGTCACACGCGCGGGACTGGGCCTGAAGGCCGCCATCGGCGTCGCACTCGCCGCCGACACCCTCTCGATCATCGTGATGGAGACCGTCGACAACGGCGTCCTGCTGCTGGTCCCCGGCGCGATGGACGCCCATCTCTCGGACGGACTGTTCTGGAGCGCGCTGGCCCTGGCCTTCTTCGCCGCCTTCCTGATCACCACGCCCGTCAACAAGTGGCTGATCGGCCGCGGCAAGGGCCACGCCGTGGTCCACCGGTACCACCACTGACGCCGGGGCCACGATCCGCCCCACGGGAGGAGGGGGATCCGCCCTTACAACTCGGGGCCGTCCCCCGGCTCCTCCTGGTAGGAGTAGCGCTGCTCGCGCCACGGGTCGCCGATGTTGTGATAGCCGCGCTCCTCCCAGAAGCCACGGCGGTCGGCAGTCATGTACTCCACGCCCCGGACCCATTTGGGCCCCTTCCAGGCGTACAGATGCGGGACCACGAGCCGCAGCGGAAAGCCGTGCTCCGCAGTGAGCAGCTCACCGTCCTTGTGGGTGGCGAACATCGTGCGCTCGGCGAGGAAGTCGGAGAGCCGGAGATTGGCGCTGAAGCCGTACTCGGCCCACACCATGACATGGGTGACGGTCGGGGCCGGCGGGGCGAGTTCGACGATCGTCCGGGCGGGCACACCGCCCCATTCGGCTCCCAGCATGCTGAATTTCGTGACGCAGTGCAGATCGGCGACGACGGTGGAAAAGGGCAGCGCCGAGAATTCCTCGTGATTCCAGCAGCGCTTGTCACCGTCGGCAGTGGCACCGAAGACCCTGAACTCCCAGCGGTCCGGCTTGAACTTGGGTACGGGGCCGTAGTGGGTGACCGGCCAGCCTCGCTGCAGTCGCTGTCCCGGCGGAAGCCCGGACTCCTCTGATGCGCGGTATTCCCGGCTTTCCGGCTGACCCATGCCATCAATGGTGACAGACCAGCAGGGGTGGTCATGACCAGGTCTGGGCCGATTCGGGCAACTCGTAGTAAGGAGGCACTTACTGGACTGCCTCCGATCACGGTGCGAGGATGCGCCCACCTGCCCAGTCACACGCGCGGAAGGAGCCTCTGCGATGCAGGGCGACCCCGAGGTCATCGAGTTCCTCAATGAGCAGCTGACTGCCGAATTGACCGCGATCAACCAGTATTTCCTGCACGCGAAGATGCAGGAGAACTTCGGCTGGACGAAGCTCGCCAAGTACACCCGGGCCGAGTCCTTCGACGAGATGAAGCATGCGGAGGTCCTGACCGACCGCATCCTCTTTCTCGAGGGCCTGCCGAATTACCAGCGGTTGTTCCATGTGCGCATCGGGCAGACGGTCACCGAGATGTTCCAGGCCGACCGGCAGGTCGAGGTGGAGGCGATCGACCGCCTCAAGCGGGGCATCGAGGTCATGCGCACCAAGGGCGACATCACATCGGCGAACATCTTCGAGTCGATCCTCGCGGACGAGGAGCACCACATCGACTATCTCGACACCCAGCTCGAGCTGGTGGAGAAGCTCGGCGAGGCGCTGTACATCGCCCAGCTGATCGAGCAGCCGGAGAGCTAGAACCTGCCGGGCGGCCGTCGGGCGGATCGGACTTCAGGCGGCTTCGCCGAGTTCACTGCCGGACTCGGGGTCGGCGGCCAGGACGACGGCGCCGTTGCCCTGGTCGAGCAGTTCACGGCGGGGGCAGGCGCCCCGGCCGAGGATCCCCTGGATCCGGCGTACGCACGATCCGCAGTCGGTGCCGGCCTTCGAGACGGACGCGATCTGGCGGGGGGTGCAGGCGCCGGCCGCCGCGTGCTCCTTGACCTGCTTCTCCGTGATGCCGAAGCACGAGCAGACGTACACGCGGTTCACCTCCCGGCGCGATGAAGCGGATCGACGGTGGAATCGATGAGGCGCCGTCCCGACTAATCGGTGAGGCTAACCTAACCTTACCCGCCGCTCGCGGAAGTCAAAAGCCCTGAATATGCCGCTGGGGCGTGGATCACATCGATCCACGCCCCAGCGTTGTTGATCCCTCACTACTGGTCGCGGTACATCTCCGCGACCAGGAAGGCCAGGTCCAGGGACTGGCTGCGGTTCAGCCGGGGGTCACAGGCCGTCTCGTAGCGCTGGTGCAGATCGTCGACGAAGATCTCGTCGCCGCCGCCCACACACTCGGTGACATCGTCACCGGTGAGCTCGACATGGATGCCGCCCGGGTGGGTGCCCAGCGCCTTGTGGACCTCGAAGAACCCCTTGACCTCGTCGAGCACGTCGTCGAAGCGGCGGGTCTTGTGGCCGGAGGCCGCCTCGAAGGTGTTGCCGTGCATCGGGTCGGTCACCCAGGCCACGGTCGCGCCGGAGGCGGTGACCTTCTCGACCAGCTCCGGGAGCTTGTCCCGGACCTTGTCGGCGCCCATGCGGACGATGAAGGTCAGCCGGCCCGGCTCGCGGTCCGGGTCCAGGCGGTCGATGTACTGCAGCGCGTCGTCGACCGTGGTGGTGGGGCCGAGCTTGATGCCGATCGGGTTGCGGATCTTCGAGGCGAACTCGATGTGCGCGCCGTCCAGCTGACGGGTGCGCTCGCCGATCCAGACCATGTGGCCCGAGACGTCGTAGAGCTGTCCCGTGCGCGAGTCCACGCGGGTCAGCGCCGACTCGTAGTCCAGCAGCAGCGCCTCGTGGGAGGCGTAGAACTCGACCGTGCGGAACTCCGCCGGGTCGGTGCCACAGGCCTTCATGAAGTTCAGCGCGTTGTCGATCTCGCGGGCGAGCTGCTCGTAGCGCTGGCCGGACGGGGACGACTTCACGAAGTCCTGGTTCCAGGCGTGCACCTGGCGCAGGTCGGCGTAACCGCCGGTGGTGAAGGCGCGCACCAGGTTGAGCGTCGAGGCGGAGGCGTTGTACATCCGCTTGAGGCGCTCGGGGTCCGGGACGCGGGCCCCTTCGGTGAAGTCGAAGCCGTTGACGGAGTCGCCCCGGTAGGTCGGGAGCGTGACGCCGTCGCGGGTCTCGGTCGGCTTCGAGCGCGGCTTGGAGTACTGGCCGGCGATCCGGCCGACCTTCACGACCGGCACGGACGCGGCGTACGTCAGTACCGCACCCATCTGGAGCAGGGTCTTGAGCTTCGCACGGACGTGCTCCGCGCCGACGGCGTCGAAGGATTCGGCGCAGTCGCCGCCCTGCAGCAGGAACGCCTCACCACGGGCGACGGCTCCCATGCGGGCGCGCAGCTGGTCGCATTCGCCCGCGAAGACGAGCGGGGGATAGCTCGCGAGGTCCGCGATCACATCGCGCAGAGCCTCGGCATCGGGGTACTCGGGCTGCTGCGCCGCGGGCAGGTCTCGCCAGGTCGCCATGGCGGCGACGGCTTGGGAATCAGCGTTCACGGTCACGACTCAACAGTACGTGGTCCCGCGGACCGGGACCCTCGGCGCCCGCCTGGTGAGACAGAACGGTCGGAACCGTCTCACCACGGCATCCCCGTATCGCATCAGGGCACGCCGAGTTGTGCGCTAGGATCCGCGTCATGTTCGCGCTGCAGACCCAGAGCTGGTGGTGGACCGCATTCCGGCGGCCCACCTCCTGATCGCGCGCACACCGATCGCGAAGGCCGCCCGAGGGGCGGCCTTCAGTGTTTCCCGGACCGTGATCCGGAAGGCGGCGGCCGTTCCTCCCACTCGGAAGGAACCACCCGATGCCCATCAGCAGACTCCTCGACGACGACTGCCCGCCCTTCGCCCTGCTGCGCCGCCGCACACCGGGCCGTGACCACGACACCGTCGAGGTACTGATCGGCCGGGTCCATACGGCCGAGCGCCTCGCCGACATCCCGGTCACGGACCGTCCCTCGCTCGCCCTGGTCCCGTTCCGCCAGATCGCGGAACGCGGCTTCGACGTACGCGACGACGGCACGCCCCTGTCGGTGCTGGTCGCCGACGAGTGCCATGAACTGCCGCTCGCCGAGGCCCTCGAGGTGCTGCCGCAGCATGCCGTACAGGTGGAGGACGGAAGCTTCGACGTCGACGACGAGGAGTACGCCGGCATCGTCCGCCGGGTCATCGAGGACGAGATCGGCCAGGGCGAGGGCGCGAACTTCGTCATCCGCCGCACCTTCACCGGGCAGATCCCCGGCTTCGGCCGGGCCGACGCGCTGGCGCTGTTCCGGCGGCTGCTGGCGGGCGAGCGGGGCGCGTACTGGACGTTCGTCGTGCACACGGGCACGAGGACACTCGTCGGCGCGAGCCCCGAGGTCCATGTGCGGATGAGCGGCGGCACGGTCGTGATGAACCCCATCAGCGGTACGTTCCGCTATCCGCCCGAGGGTCCGACCCCCGAGGCGCTGCTCGGCTTCCTGGCCGACCGCAAGGAGCGCGAGGAGCTCTCCATGGTCGTCGACGAGGAGCTGAAGATGATGTGCACCGTGGGCGACATGGGCGGCGTCGTGATCGGGCCGCGGCTCAAGGAGATGGCCCATCTGGCGCACACCGAGTACGAGTTGCGGGGCCGTACGTCACTGGATGTGCGGGAGGTGCTGCGGGAGACCATGTTCGCCGCCACGGTGACCGGATCCCCGGTGCAGAACGCCTGCCGGGTCATCGAGCGCCACGAGGTGGGCGGCCGCGGCTATTACGCGGGCGCGCTGGCGCTGATCGGCACGGACGCGGGCGGTTCGCAGACCCTCGACTCCCCCATCCTGATCCGTACCGCCGACATCGACGCCGCGGGCGGGCTGCGGGTGCCGGTCGGCGCGACGCTGGTGCGGCACTCCGACCCGGCGGGCGAGGTCGCCGAGACGCACGCCAAGGCGGCCGGCGTACTGGCCGCGCTGGGGGTGCGGCCCGGGCGCGGGGACGAGCGGCAGGCCGTGCCGCGCCTTGCCGAAGATCCTCGGGTACGGGAGGCACTCGACGCCCGGCGCGCGGATCTCGCGCCGTTCTGGCTGCGGATGCAGGACCGGTCCGCGCCGACCGGCAGGCGCGCCCTGGTCGTCGACGGCGAGGACACGTTCACCGCGATGCTGGCGCATCTGCTGCGTTCGACCGGCCTGGAGGTGACCGTGCTGCGCTATGACGAGCCGGGCCTGCAGGAGCGCGTGCGCGCGCACGACGGGCCGGTGGTGCTCGGCCCCGGCCCCGGTGATCCGGCCGACGCGGCCGACCCGAAGATGCGCCTCCTCAGGACGCTCACCGCCGAGCTGCTGCGCGAGCACCGCAGCGGGCTGCTGGGGGTGTGCCTCGGCCATGAGCTGATCGCGGCGGAACTGGGCCTGGACATCGTCCGCAAGGACGCGCCGTACCAGGGTGCGCAGGAGCGGATCGACTTCTTCGGGCGCGAGGAGACGGTCGGCTTCTACAACAGCTTCACGGCGCGCTGCGACGAGGCGGCGGCGGGACGGCTGCTGGCGCGGCACGCGGTGGAGGTCAGCCGGGACGGGGTGACGGGCGATGTCCACGGACTGCGCGGAGAGGCGTTCGCCTCGGTGCAGTTCCACCCCGAGTCGGTGCTGACGCTGGACGGCTCGGGCATCGTGGCCGAACTGCTCGCGGGGGTGCCCCTGGGACAGCGCTGACGGGCCGGCCCGAACGCCTACGGCGCAGCGGGGACCAACACGTTCTCGCTGCGCCGTCCGTCCATGTGGTCATCGATGTTGCGGACCGTCGTCGCGACGATCTGGCCGACCGCGTCCTTCGTGTAGTACGCCTGGTGCGAGGTCACCAGGACGTTCGGGAACGTCATCAGGCGGGCGAGCGTGTCGTCCGTGACGGCCTCCAGGGACTTGTCCAGGAAGAACAGTCCGGCCTCCGCCTCGTACACATCGAGTCCGACGCCCGTGAAGCGGCCCTTGCGCAGTTCGGCGACGAGGGCGTCGGTGTCGATCAGGCCGCCGCGACTGGAGTTCACCAGGATCGCGTCGTCCTTCATCGCACCCAGCGCCTCTGCGCCGATCAGACGCCGGGTCCCGGGCAGCAGCGGCACATGCAGGCTGATCAGATCGGCGGCGGCGAACAGCTCCTGCTTCTCGACGTACTTCATGCCCAGCCCGACGCAGGCGGGGTTCTCGGCGATGTCCCAGCCCAGCAGTCGCATGCCGAAGCCGTGGGCGATCCGGGTGAAGGCCTCGCCGATCCTGCCGGTGCCGAGAACCCCGGCGGTGCGGCCGTGCAGGTCGCGGCCCATCAGTCCGTTCAGCCGGAAGTCGAAGTCGCGGGTGCGGCCCGCGGCGCGGACGATGCGCCGGTTGACGGCGAGCGCGAGGGCCCAGGCGAATTCCGCGACCGAGTGGGGCGAGTAGGACGAGACCCGGGCGACGGTCAGGCCGAGCCGCTCGGCGACGTCGAGATCGATGTTGTTGAAGCCGGTGGAGCGCTGGGCGATCATCGTCGTCCCGCCGACGGCGAGGGTCTGCAGCACCTGGGCGCTCAGCCGGCAGTTCACGCTCGTGGAGATCGATTCGTGGCCGGCGGCGATGGGGGCCGTGTCCTCGGTGAGGAAGACGTCCAGACAGCGGATCCCGTGATGCCCCTTGAACGCCTTTTCGAGGAGCGGCTGCTCGTCGGCCTGGACACCGAAGGCAAGGACTTCCATGGTTTCTCCCGTAGTAGGAGCCATGGGCCGGATGTCGCGAACAGCTCCGGACTGTCGCGAATATACGGCCCACGGCTCACGGACGCGTCCCGCCCTGCCGCTCTCCGGGTCAGCCGAAGAAGACGCTGACCTCCTGGTAGAGCGCGGGCTCGACCGTCTTCAGCCTGGCCGTCGCCTCGGCGATCGGCACCCGCACGATGTCGGTGCCCCGCAGCGCGACCATCTTTCCGAAGTCCTCCTCCCGCACGGCGTCGATCGCGTGCAGCCCGAAGCGGGTGGCCAGCCAGCGGTCGAAGGCGCTCGGGGTGCCACCGCGCTGGACATGGCCGAGGACCGTGGTGCGGGCCTCCTTGCCGGTACGGCTCTCGATCTCCTTGGCCAGCCACTCCCCGACACCGGAGAGCCGGACATGGCCGAACGAGTCCAGGGAGCCGTCCTTGAGCACCGCCTCGCCGTCCTTGGGCATGGCACCCTCGGCGACCACCACGATCGGGGCGTAACTGGCTTTGAAGCGGGAGGTCACCCAGGCGCAGACCTGGTCGACGTCGAAGCGCTGTTCGGGGATGAGGATGACATTGGCGCCGCCGGCCAGCCCGGAGTGCAGGGCGATCCAGCCGGCGTGACGGCCCATCACCTCGACCACGAGAACCCGCATATGGGACTCGGCCGTGGTGTGCAGCCGGTCGATGGCCTCGGTGGCGATGCCGACCGCGGTGTCGAAGCCGAAGGTGTAGTCGGTCGCGGACAGGTCGTTGTCGATCGTCTTGGGCACCCCGACGCACCTGATGCCGAACTCGTCGTGGAGCCGCGCCGCGACGCCGAGCGTGTCCTCGCCGCCGATCGCGACCAGGGCGTCCACCTCGTGCTTGACGAGGTTCTCCTTGATCCGGCGGACGCCGTTCTCCACCTTGAACGGGTTGGTACGCGACGAGCCGAGGATGGTGCCCCCGCGGGGCAGGATGCCGCGGACGGCCGGGATGTCGAGGGGGAGGGTGTCGCCTTCGAGGGGCCCTCGCCAGCCGTCCCGGTAGCCGACGAACTCGTACGCGTACTCCTGGACACCCTTGCGGACGAGTCCGCGGATGACCGCATTGAGGCCGGGGCAGTCGCCGCCCCCGGTCAGTACTCCGACGCGCATGGAAAACTTCCCTTCACCTGGTGAGCGTGATGACCGTCACGCTAATGGCGATCCAGGTCACTCAGGGATGGGGCGAACGGTCAATTCCTGTACGTCACACGTCGGTTGACCGACCGTCTTTCACTCGTACGGGTAAGGTCCGCGGCCGGGCTCGCCACCTCGGGCCCTCAGGCGGCCGGACGGTCAGGCGTCGTCCAGGCCGCGCTCGATCGCGTACCGCACCAGCTCCACGCGGTTGTGGAGCTGGAGCTTGCCGAGCGTGTTCTGAACATGGTTCTGGACCGTGCGGTGGGAGATGACCAGCCGCTCGGCGATCTGCTTGTACGACAGCCCCTTGGCGACCAGCCGCAGTACCTCGGTCTCCCGGTCGGTCAGCTGCGGCGCCTTCGGCTCGCCGGCCCCGACTGACGGGACGGGCTCGGAGGCGAGGCGGCGGTACTCGCCGAGCACCAGCCCGGCGAGACCCGGGGTGAAGACGGGGTCGCCGACCGCGGTGCGCCGCACCGCGTCCGTCAGTTCCTCCGTGCTGGCCGACTTCAGCAGATAGCCGGTGGCACCGGACTTCACCGCCTCCAGGACATCCGCGTGCTCACCACTGGCGGACAGCACCAGGACCCGCAGCGCCGGCAGCGAGCCGACGAGCTCCTTGCACACCCGGACGCCCGGCATCCCTGGCAGATTGAGGTCGAGCACGAGCACGTCCGGCACGACGGCGCCCGCACGGCGTACCGCCTGCGGACCGTCGCCCGCCGTGGCGACGACGTCGAACCCGGCCGCGGCCAGGTCGCGGGCGACCGCGTCCCGCCACATCGGGTGGTCGTCGACGACCATCACCTTGATCGTCTGCTGGTCCGTCATGTGCCTGCCTTCCCCCGTGGAACCTTCAGTTCGACTTCTGTGCCCTGACCCGGGACCGAGATCAGCTCGGCGGTGCCGCCGAGGTCCCGCAGCCGGCCGCGGATGGACATCGCGACCCCCATCCGCCCCTCCCCCTCGGCCTGCGCGAGCCTGCCGTCCGGGATGCCCGGTCCGTCGTCCCGGACCGTCACCACCACCTCGTCCGGCCAGTCCTCGACCAGGATCCAGGCCTGGGCGTCCTCGCCGGCATGCCTGCGGACATTGTCCAGCGCGGCGCCGACTGCTGCCGCCAGCTCGCGTGCCGCGGGCTCATCGAGCAGCACCGGAGCACCCGGCTCGGACAGGGTCACCTTCGACCCGGCGTGCGAGGCGAGCAGGGTACGCAGATCGTGCGGGCGCGCCGGCTCGTCGTCGTCGGGCACCTCCACGACCCGTACGACGGCTCCCTGCGACTCGTCCTCCGAGACACGGGATGCGGTCACCAGACCGCCCGCGACCAGGGTGCGCAGGGCCACCTCCTGCTCGCCCGCCATCCGGCCGAGCTCGGCGGCCTCGCCGCCCAGCGCCGTACCGCGCCGCTGCACCATGGCCAGCACCTGGAGCACGCTGTCGTGGATGTCCCGGGCCAGGCGCTCCCGCTCGCGGGTCGCGGCCTCGATCTCCAGGGCGCGGGCGAGGGTGCGCTCGGAGGCGCGGGCCACCTCGACCACGTATCCGATGGCGATGGAGGCGACCCAGACGAGCAGGACGTTGTGGAACGTGTCCCGGCTGGGCTCACCGCGCTCGACGATGTTGGCGACCGCGACGAAGGACGAGGCGACCCCGGCCCAGCGCCAGCCGCCCTTGATGGCGAAGGCGAGGACCGAGCCCGCCGTCCATATCGACGGCAGGGTCGGGCCGTCGACCTGCTGGGCGTGGGCGTCGGCGAGGGGCGTGAGCATGATGCCGGTGAGGGCGATCGTCAGATCGGCGACCAGGAAGCGCTTGGTGCAGCTCGCCGCGCCCGTCACCTTGTGGAGCGTGGCGAGCGTCCAGACGGACATCACCGCGAGATAGGCGATCGCGATCCCGGGGCGCTCGAAGTTCTGCCGGGTGAAGAGGAACAGCACTACCGCGTAGATCATCGTCAGGACGCGGTACGCGGTCAGGGCACGCCACAGCGGCAGCTCCACCGACATCCGCACGACGCGCTCGCGCCTGGCCATCTCCCTACCCCACCCCTGACCGACGGCGCGGCTAGGCAGCCGGCCGGTGCGACTTCTTCTGGGCCTTCTCGGCCTCCGCGCGGGCCGTCTTCTCGGCCTTCTCGGCCTCGGCGATCTGGCGCTTGGCGGCCGTCGCGTAGACGTCCACGTACTCCTGGCCCGAAAGCTTCATGATCTCGTACATGACCTCGTCGGTCACCGAGCGCAGGATGAAGCGGTCGTGCTCCATGCCGTGATAGCGGCTGAAGTCCAGCGGCTTGCCGACCCGGATCCCCGGGCGCATGAGCTTGGGGATCACCTTGCCGGGCGGCTGGATCTTCTCGGTGTCGATCATCGCGACCGGGATCACCGGCGCGCCGGTGGCGAGCGCCACGCGCGCGAGGCCCCCGGGCTTGCCGCGGTAGAGGCGGCCGTCCGGGGAACGGGTGCCCTCCGGGTAGATCCCGAAGAGACCGCCGGACTCGATGACCTGGATACCGGCCTTGATCGCCGCCTCGCCGGCCCCGCGGGCGCCCGAGCGGTCCACCGGCAGCTGTCCGACGCCCTTGAAGAAGGCGGCGGTGAGCTTGCCCTTCACGCCCGGCGAGGTGAAGTACTCGGCCTTGGCGATGAAGGTCACCTTGCGGTCGAGGACCGCCGGGAGGAAGAACGAGTCCGAGAACGACAGGTGGTTGCTCGCGAGGATGGCGGGCCCCTCGGCGGGAATGTTCTCCAGACCCTCCACCCAGGGCCTGAAGGCAAGCTTCAGCGAGCCTCCGATGGAGAACTTCATTGCGCCGTACATCAACTCGGGTGCCTCCTGTGTGCTGTCGAACAGACCTTAACCCGTGGTGGGCCCGGCGCCGCTGCCCCGGGGTCGGCCGGGAGTACGGACGGCCCTGGTCGGTGTCGGTCCGGTCGCGTACCGTGAAGTACACCCATCGACCCTCATGCAATGTCCTCACGAACGGGAGACCCTGGTGCCGGTCGTTCCTGGAGCCGAGCCGTACCGCCATATCGGCGGCGACGTCGGCGTCCTCCTCTGTCATGGGTTCACCGGTTCCCCGCAGTCGCTGCGCCCCTGGGCCGGGTATCTGGCGGAGCGCGGGCTCACGGTGTCCCTGCCGCTGCTGCCCGGTCACGGCACGCGCTGGCAGGACATGCAGGTGACCGGCTGGCAGGACTGGTACGCGGAGGTGGACCGCGAGCTGCGGTCCCTGGTCGAGCGGTGCAGCCGGGTCTTCGTCTTCGGTCTGTCCATGGGCGGGGCGCTGACGCTGCGGCTCGCCGCCAAGCACGGTGACGCGATCGCGGGCATCGTCGTGGTCAACCCGGCCAACAAGGTGTGGGGGCTTGCCGCGCACACGCTTCCGGTGGTGCGCCACCTGGTGCCCTCCACGAAGGGCGTGGCCAACGACATCGCCAAGCCGGGCGTCGACGAGGGCGGGTACGACCGCACGCCGCTGCACGCCGCGCACACCCTGCGCCAGTTCCTGAAGCTGGTCGACGGCGAGCTGGCGCAGGTCACCCAGCCGATGCTGCTGCTGCACAGCCCCCAGGACCATGTGGTGCCGCCCGCCGACTCGGCCAGGATCCTCAGCCGGGTCTCCTCGACGGACGTCACCGAGATCCTGCTGGAACAGAGCTACCACGTGGCGACGTTGGACCATGATGCGGAGCGGATCTTCGAGGAGAGTCACGCCTTCATCGAGCGGCTCGCTCCGGGTGCCGGGACCATCGGGTCCTCCGCGCAGGGAGCCTTGGGAGGGAGCACGACCGGTGGCTGAGCAGCACGACGCGGACCGCGAGCCGCAGCCGATCGACGAGGAGGCCGTATGGGCGGCCATCATCGCCGGTTACGGCGATGAGCCGGCCGACCCGCCGGGCGCCAAGCCGTTCAAGTCCGTTGAGGACCTCGCCCTGCTCGAGGAGAAGGCGAGCCTGCCGGACGACTCCGAGGAGCCGGAGGCGGACCGGCCGGCGCTCGGCAGCTCGATCACCTTCGCGCCCGGGGTCGGCGGCCCGCGCGACTACCGGCTGGAGCAGGCCAAGGACGACGACCTCGACGAGACGGACGAGGGCCACTTCGTGCCCCCGGAGCCGCCGCCCCTGCCGGAGGCGGACGTCACGTCCAAGTTCGCCTGGCTCGCGGTGGTCGGCGGCCCGGTCCTGATGCTGATCGCGGTGCTGCTCCAGTGGGACATGACGTGGTGGCTGACGACGCTGTGCATCGGCGGCTTCCTGGGCGGGTTCGCGACGCTGGTGGCGCGGATGTCCCACGGCGACGACGAGGACGACGACCCGGGCCGCGGCGCGGTGGTCTGAGTTCCGGTTCCGGTTCCGGTTCGGGTTCCGGGGTGCGGCAGGGCCCCGTGCGAGGGTCCGGGCCCGGGCGCCGCGTCACTCCCCCGCAGGGATGCGCAGGGCTGCCAGGACCGGGAGGTGGTCCGTGGCGGCCCTGAGGTCGCGGTCCGTGATGCCCATCTGGCCGCTGGGGACTCCGCAGGCCAGGACCTCCACGCCCCGCGTGGCGAAGATCGCGTCGATGCGCTGGTGCGGGTCGGCAGGGGTGGAGGTGTACTCGCCGCCCCAGGGGCCGGCCGCCCAGCAGTCCTGGAGCTCGGCCGCCAGTCGGGTGAAGCTCCGCCCGCCGGGGCGCTCATTGATGTCGCCCGCCGCGATCGCGTGCGGGGTCTGCAGCGCGGCCAGCCGGTCCAGCAGCATCCCCGCCTGGGCGTAGCGCTCGTCGGTCTGCAGGCTCAGATGGCAGCTGAGCAGCCCGATCCGGGCTCCCCCGATCCGTACCACGGCGGTGGCGAAGCCCCGTCGGTGCAGACCAGGGGTGAGCGGCAGCAGCACGTCCTCGGTCCGCTCCACGCTCGCCCGCAGCGAGCACAGCAGCATCGGCCCGGCCGCGGTCGCGCCGCCGGAGAGCATCACCAGCTCGCTCCTGGCCGCGAGGCGTGCCGCGTGCTTGCGCCAGCGGAAGAATCTGGGGGCCTCCTGGACGAACACCAGATCGGGACGGCACGCGCGGATCACCCGGGCCAGTGCCTCCTCGTCGTCGCGCATCGAGCGGATGTTGTAGCAGAGAACCCGGATCACCACCGAACCGTCCGGCTCGGTACGGGAGTTGGGCAGCGTACGCGCCGTGCTCATCACCATGCGGATCAACATACGACGGTGCCCGCCGCAACCCCAGAGGGCGCGGCGGGCACGGTGCCGTACGGGTGTGGGTTCAGCCCTGGCGCGCCAGGTCCGCCGCGCCCACCAGGCCGGCCTTGCCGCCCAGCTGGGCGGCGAGCACCTGGGCGTGCGGACGGAACTTGCCGCCCACCAGCCAGCGCCGGAAGGACTTGCGGATCGGGTCGAGGACCAGCTCCCCTTCGTCGGAGACACCGCCGCCGACGATGAACGCCGAGGGGTCGAAGAGGGAGGCCAGGTCGGCCAGGCCCGCACCCGCCCAGCGCGCCAGCTCGCGGAACGAGTCGAGCGCGACGGCGTCGCCCTGCCGGGCGGCCTGGCTGATGTGCTTGCCCTGGATGCCCTCGACGGTGCCGTCGCCGAGCCCGAGGAGCACGGTGGCGTTCTCCGGGGTGGCGTTGGCGCGCTGCTTGGCGTACCGCACCAGGGCGCGGCCCGAGGCGTACTGCTCCCAGCAGCCCTGGCTGCCGCAGCCGCACAGCAGACCGTCCGGAACCACCCGGATGTGGCCGAACTCCGCGGCCACGCCGAAGCGGCCGCGGCGCAGCTTGTTGCCGATGATGATGCCGCCGCCGAGGCCGGTGCCGAGGGTGATGCAGATGACGTCCTCATGGCCCTGGCCCGCGCCGAAGCGGTACTCGCCCCACGCGGCGGCGTTCGCGTCGTTCTCGACCACGACAGGAAGGCCGACGCGCTGCTCGACCTTGTCCTTGAGCGGTTCGTGGCGCCAGTCGATGTTCGGAGCGAACAGGACGGTGGCACGCTTGTCGTCCACATAACCGGCGGCGCCGATGCCGACGGCCTCGATGTCATGCCCCTCGCCGGCCCCGGCGACGGCCGAGCAGATCGCGTCGACGATGCCCTCGGGAGTCGACGGGGTGGGCACCTTGTGCGTCTCGAGAATGGTGCCCTCTTCGTCGACCACTCCCGCCGCGATCTTCGTGCCGCCGATGTCGACGCCGATGGTGAGTCCCATGTGTCCCTCAGTTTTCGGTCGAGCCCCGCTACGGCCAACCGTACCCGAGGGCGGGCACGGCCTCGTCAGTCCAGGTCGATGTGCTCGCTCGACGCGGGACCCTCGTCACGCGGGTCGCGGTCGTCCTCGGCGGCGGTCGGCCCCTGCGTCCAGCGTCGCTCATGGCCCTCGACAGCGGATCGATAAGCGGCGAGCAGCTCGTTGCCGGCGGCGGCGAGGTGGTCGAAGACATGGGGGTTGCGCTCGATGACCGGCTCGACGGCGGACCTGGCCTGGTCGACCAGCTGCTGTACGGCGCTCTGGGCGGCCATGCCCGGCAGCGAGGTCTGGAACGCGGAGACCTTGTCGGCGACCGCTTCGAGGAGCTTCTTCAGTTCCTCGGCGGCCGAGCCCGGCTGGGACCCGTATTGCGCGCGGCGACGGGCCTTCTCCGCCTGGAGATCCTCCTCGCACGCCGTCGCCCAGGCGTCGTCGTCGACGGCGGGACGCTCGGTGGGATCACTCATGGCGTACTCCTGCGGCAGGACTGAGGGTTTGTACGCTCGACGTTACCCGAATGGGGGTACTACGTTCAGCGACCGCGGGGCCACAGATCGGGATCCGGTGTGAAGCGGACGCGCAGTACGCCCTCCTCGAGCGCCGCGCCCGCCACGGTGCAGCGCCGCAGCGCGGACGGCAGCGGGAAGATCCTCCGGAAGGGCCCGACCGTGATGAGTAGTTCATCCCCACGGCGGACCAGGGCGAGCTCCTCCTTGACGGCGCCGGGCAGCCGGAGGTGCAGGACGAGGGTGCCGTCGTCGACAGGGTCCGGTTCCGCGGGGAGGACCCCGTTGCGGCCGTGCCAGTGGTTGTCGGTGTCCGCGAGCGCCTCGATCTGCCTGGCCCGTTCGGCGGCCGTCGCGTAGACGTCCTCGACCCACCAGGGGTCCGGGCCTCGCTCCTCGCGGTCCCAGTGGAGGGCCAGGACGAGCGAGCCGAGGCGCGCGTCGTCCTCGGTGTGGAAGTGGCTCTCGTCGGAGGCGCAGTTCGCCTCGGTCTCCAGGAGCGCGAGATCCTCCAGGCCGCGCGGGTCACGGCCGAGATGGGGCATTTCGCAGACCTGCGCCTGGCCTCGTACGACCCAGTCGGTCACCCACTGGTCCACGCACTTGCGCTGCTGGGCGGCGAGCCCGGCGGCCCACGTGTCGGGCGAGCCCTCCGGGACGCAGCGGTTGGCCACGATCATCTCGACGTCCAGGCCGTGCAGGCTCAGCCCGGCGCGAGCCGTGCGCAGGGCGTCCGCGGCGGCGGGGCCCGGCTCGGCGACCACGGTCACATTGGTGTTCGAGGATTCGATCACCGACTGGACACCGGCCAGCTCGGTGTCCCAGCGCTCGGCCGTCTCGTACAGCCACTGCGCGGGCATCGGTACGCCGGCGAGCTGGGCGAGCATCGGCCGCAGCGCCCTGGCGGCCTGCCGCTCGCGCGGCAGCAGCCGGCGCAGATAGCGGCGCAGCTGGTCGGGCAGGGCCAGCAGGGCGATGGTCTCGCGCAGCGGCGGCATGTCGACGACGGCGACGTCCCAGGGGCCGCGGGCCGCGACCGTGAGTGCCCGCAGCAGCGCGAACTGATCGCTGCCGGGCAGGTCGGTCAGCTCCTCGTCCTCCAGTGGCCGGGCGCCCAGCAGATCGAGCGCGGCGGAGCTGCGTTGCTGGAGGGAGAGGAACTCCGCCCGGAAATCGGCTCCGGGCTCGATACGGGCAGCCCACAACGTCTCCGCGACCGCGGCCGGGGCGTCCACCCGGCCGGCGACGGGTGCGCCCAGAACCTCGCCCGGCTCTGCCGACAGGAACAGCGTGCGCTTGCCGGCCCGGGCCGCGGCCAGTGCGGTGGCTGCGGCGACGGTGGTACGGCCCGCGCCGCCGAGGCCGGTGACGAGGACCCGGCGCATCAGGCGGCGGCGCCGCTCTCGACTCGCTTCTTCAGACCGGCGAGGGCGCGGTCGATGATGACCTTCTCGGCCTTGCGCTTGATCATGCCGAGCATGGGGATCTTGACGTCGACGGTCAGCTGGTAGGTGACCTCGGTGCGGTCGCCGCCGCCGACCGGTGCGAGGGCATACGAGCCGTCGAGGGCACGCAGCATCTGGGACTTCACCAGGGTCCAGCTGACCTGGTTCTCGCCCTTCCAGGTGTAGGCGAGAGTGTGGTCGTCCTTGATCGCTCCGGCGTCCAGCACCAGCCGGACCTGCTCCGCGCGGCCATCGGCGTCGCGGGCGAGCACCTCGGCCTCCTTCACCTCGCCGGTCCATTCGGGGTAGCGGGCGAAGTCGGAGATCACTCCCATGACATCGGCCGGCGCCGCATCGATCGTGATGCTCGAGCTGGTGTGTTCCGCCATCGCTGCGGCTCCTCACATGCGGTACGGCCGGGAGTGGTGTGGTGGTGTGCAGGCTATCGCGACCGGGCGGCCCGTCAGTGACGGGCCCGGGTCACCATGTCAGGGACCAGGGACGTCCGGTGGAGGCGAAGTGTCCGACGTTGACGCACTCGGTGGCGCCGATGCGCATCCGGCGGACGAGGGGCTGGTGGACATGCCCGAAGAGGGCGTACCGCGGCCGGGTGCGCCGGATGGCGTCCAGCAGTGCACGGCTGCCGCGCTCGAAGCGGCGCGCGACCGTGTCATAGGTCAGTTCGGGTACCTCGGGCGGAATGTGGGAGCACAGCACATCGACCTCGCCGACCGCCTCGATCTTGGCGGCGTACTCCTCGTCGGAGATCTCGTAGGGGGTACGCATCGGGGACCGCAGTCCGCCGCCGACGAAGCCGAAGAGAAGGCCGCCGATCTCGGCACGCTCACCGTCCAGCACGGTGGTGCCGGGGCGGGCGTACTCGGGCCAGAGTGTCGGGATGTCGACATTGCCGTAGGTGGCGTACGTCGGCGTGGGAAAGGCGGCGAACAACTCGGCGTACTGACGGCGCACCGCGGACTCGATGGCGCTCTCGCGGTCCATCCCGAGCTCGGCCCAGAGCCTGCGGCCCAGGTCACGTGCCTCGTCGAAGCGCCGCGCGGTGCGCAGCTCCACGATCAGATCGGCGTTCTCGACGCCGAAGAGGTCGGGAAAGATGCCGCGCGAGTGATCGGCGTAGTCGAGGAAGAGCACCAGGTCGCCGAGGCAGATCAGGGCGTCGGCGCCGTCACCTGCGGTCGCAAGGTCTTTTGCATTGCCGTGCACGTCACTGACCACATTGACTCGCATGCCACGCATGACGATCACCCTAGAGCGCAGGTTTACCGCTTGGGTAGACGGGGGCGGGCCTGCGATTGTTTCCGGGGCGGTACCGGCGTGGACTACCCTGCGCGAAGTACATCCATGAACGTGTGACGCAGCGAACATCTGGCCGGGACCCCCTATCGGGAACCCAGTACTGGTGGGTAACGTCCGGGCAGTCCAGTCGTGCTCGCCCCCACCCGAGCACCTGCCCGATCTTGGACCGCAGCCGGTGCATCACACAGAGCCGTGGCGCCGGAGCCCGATGAGGAGCAGCAGTCTTGCGCGAGTTCAGCCTTCCGGCCCTGTACGAGGTCCCTGCGGACGGCAACCTGACGGATCTCATCCGCCGCAATGCCACGCAGCATCCCGATGTCGCCGTCATGAGCCGCAAGGTCGCCGGTGCCTGGGCCGACGTCACCGCGCCTCAGTTCCTGGCCGAGGTACGGGCCGCCGCCAAGGGCCTGATCGCCGCCGGCGTGCAGCCGGGCGACCGGGTCGCGCTCGTGTCCCGCACCCGCTACGAGTGGGTGCAGCTGGACTTCGCGATCTGGAGCGCCGGCGCGGTCACCGTCCCTGTGTACGAAACGAGTTCGGCCGAGCAGATCCAGTGGATCCTCAGTGACTCCGGCGCGGTCGCGGTGATCGTGGAGAGCGCGGCGCACGCCGCCGCCGTCGAGTCGGTGCGGGCGTCGCTGCCGGCCGTCAAGCATGTGTGGCAGATCGAGCAGGGTGCGGTCGAGGAGCTCACCGCCGCGGGGGCGGAGGTCTCCGAGGAGACGGTGGACGAGCGCAGCGCGGCGGCCAAGGCCGACGACCCGGCGACGATCGTCTACACCTCGGGCACCACCGGACGCCCCAAGGGCTGTGTGCTCACCCACCGTGCCTTCTTCGCGGAGTGCGGCAACCTGGTCGAGCGCCTCAAGCCGCTGTTCCGTACGGGCGAGAGCTCCGTGCTGCTCTTCCTGCCGGCCGCCCACGTCTTCGGCCGCATGGTCGAGCTCGCGGCCGTCATGGCACCGATCAAGCTCGGCTGCGTGTCGGACATCAAGAACCTCACCGACGAGCTGGCCAGCTTCCGGCCCACCCTGATCCTCGGTGTGCCGCGCGTCTTCGAGAAGGTCTACAACTCCGCGCGGGCGAAGGCCCAGGCGGACGGCAAGGGCAAGATCTTCGACAAGGCCGCCGACACGGCGATCGCCTACAGCCGGGCCACCAGCACTCCGCAGGGCGCACCGCTCGGCCTGAAGATCAAGCACAAGGTCTTCGACAGGCTCGTCTACAGCAAGCTGCGAGCGGTGCTGGGCGGGCGCGGCGAGTACGCGATCTCCGGCGGCGCGCCGCTGGGCGAGCGTCTCGGCCACTTCTACCGCGGCATCGGCTTCACGGTCCTGGAGGGCTACGGCCTGACCGAGTCGTGTGCGGCGACCGCGTTCAGCCCGTGGGACCGGCAGAAGATCGGCACGGTGGGGCAGCCGCTGCCGGGCTCGGTGGTGCGGATCGCGGACGACGGCGAGATCCTGCTGCACGGCGAACACATCTTCCAGGGCTACTGGAACAACGAAGCCGCGACGGCGGAGGCGCTGACCGACGGCTGGTTCCACACCGGCGACATCGGCACCCTGGACGAGGACGGCTACCTCGCGATCACGGGCCGCAAGAAGGAGATCCTGGTCACCGCGGGCGGCAAGAACGTCGCTCCCGCGGTGATCGAGGACCGCATCCGCGCCCATGCGCTGGTCGCGGAGTGCATGGTGGTCGGCGACGGGCGCCCGTTCGTGGGCGCGCTGGTCACCATCGACGAGGAGTTCCTCGGCCGCTGGGCCGCGGACCACGACAAGCCGGCCGGTTCGACGGCGGCGGCGCTGCGCGACGACCCGGAGCTGCTGGCCGAGATCCAGAAGGCGGTGGACGACGGCAACGCGGCCGTCTCCAAGGCGGAATCGGTGCGGAAATTCCGCATTCTCTCCTCCCAGTTCACTGAAGAGGCGGGCCACATCACGCCGTCGCTGAAGCTGAAGCGCAATGTGGTGGCGAAGGACTTCGCCGACGAGATCGAGGGGCTCTACCGGGGCTGAGCGGGGTGGCTTGCACCGGGGGCGCCGCCCCCGGATCCCCGCGCCTCAATCTCCCCCGGAATTCGTTCGGGAGCACTCCAAGAGCTTGATCTGCTCCCCGCAGCCTTTGCGCCGCCGGGCTGATTTCCGTCCGCAGGGCGGGAGTCGGCCCGTCCGGCGTTCGAGGACACTCCCCCTGCGGGCGTGGGAGGACGGAACAGCGGAACAGCTCTGCGCGGCGGCCGTCCCGCACGTGCTGTCACGCGTCCTCCGCGATGATCCTGGCCATGTTCCGCTCGGCGAGTGCGGTGATGGTGACGAACGGGTTCACGCCCAGAGAGCCGGGGATCAGGGCCCCGTCGGTGACGTACAGCAGTGAACTCCCCTTCACCCGGCCCCAGTCGTCCGTCGCGCGCCCCAGCACGCAGCCGCCCAGCGGGTGGTACGTGAAGTCGTCGGCGAAGATCCGGTTGCCGCCGAACAGGTCGTAGCGGTGGATCGTCGCGTTCGCCCGGTTGATGCGGTCGAACAGCGACTTCGCCGCGGTGACCGACGGCTGGTTCTGCGACCGGCTCCAGTTGAGTTTCGCGGAGTCGCTCGCCACGTCGTATGTGAAGGCGCCGCGTTCGGGGTTCTTGGTGATCGCCAGGTAGAGGCTGATCCAGTGCTCGAACCCCATCGGCAGCGGCGCGATCTCGGCGAAGACCGGATGCGTGGGGTTCGACCAGTCGTCGATGCCCATGGCCGGCATGGTGGCCTGGTTCGCACCGACCGTGTCCCACACGTGCATCGCACGGCCGGTCATCACATTGCCGTTGTGGCCCCAGCCCCGGCCCACGTCCGGGCCGAGGCCGGGCAGCGCGCCCGTCTCCCGGGCGCGCAGCAGGATCTCCGTGCTGCCGAGGCTGCCCGCGCCGAGGAAGAGCTGCCGGCAGCCGACTTCGACGGTTCTCGCGACCCGGCCCGACGCATCCGTCTCGTCGACGGTGAGCACATAGGTGCCGTCCGGTTCCCGGCGCACGGCCCTGACCCGGCTCATCGTCCTGATGGTGACCTTCCCGGTGCCGAGCGCCCGGGCGAGATAGGTCTTGTCGACGCTGCGTTTGCCGTGGTTGTTGCCGTAGATGACCTCCCCGGCGAGCGCCGACTTCACCGCCTGGCCCGCTGCTTCGCGCTGCATGTAGCCGAAGTCGTAGACGCTGGGCACGAAGACGGTCCGCAGTCCGGCGTTGTGCGCGTGCCTGCGGGCGATCCGCGAGAAGCGGTACCACTCGGTCGCCTCGAACCACGCCGGGTCCACGGTGTTGACGCCCAGCATCTGCCGGGCGCGGGGGAACCAGGTGCCGTACATCTGGTCGGCGTCGACCTGGGGCAGCACCTCGGTGAAGTACGCACGCGGCGGGGTCACCGCCATCCCGCCGTTGACCAGGGACCCGCCACCGACCCCCCGTCCCACGAACACGGACATGTCGGCGTACCGGACCCGGTCGAGCACGCCGGGGTAGAGGCTGATGTTCTTGTTGACGACGTCCAGCCACAGGAAGGTGGCCAGCGGCGCCTCGGTGCGGGTGCGGAACCACATGGACCGCCGGTCGGGCGCGCTCGTGCTGCAGAAGACCTTGCCGTCCGGACCCGGGGTGTTCCAGAGCCGGCCCATCTCGAGGACGAGGGTGTCGATCCCCGCCTCGCCGAGGCGGAGCGCGGCGACGGCCGCTCCGTAGCCGGAACCGACGACGACAGCGGGTGCGTAGTCGGTGGCCGGGGGCTCCACGGCGGATGCCGCGGAGAGACCGATGCGGGTGAAGCCGAACGCGGAGGCCGCCTGCAGGGCAGCGATGCCCAACACGTGACGTCGCGTCAGATTTGGTGTCATGTCCGGAGCATGGGCGGAATTTCATGCTCCGCCCAGGTCCTGCACACCCCCGGAACTGATGATCCGTCAAAAAGTGTTGACGCAGTTCAGAGAACTGTTCAGGGGCCCCGGCCCGGGACGGGTCAGAGCAGCGTTCTGAGCTTCTCCGCCAGCAGGTCCCAGCGCCATTTCTCCTCGACCCAGGCCCGGCCGCGCTCCCCCATCCGCCGTCGCAGGTCCGGATCCCCGAGCAGCGTCACGATCCGCTCGGCGGCCGCCGCCTCGTCGCCGCCGGGTACCACCCAGCCCGTCTCACCGTCGAGCACGGCGTCCGGCGCTCCGCCCGAGTCGCCTGCCACCACCGGCAGCCCGGTCGCCGACGCCTCCAGGTACACGATGCCGAGGCCCTCGACGTCCAGTCCGCCCCTGCGGGTGCGGCACGGCATGGCGAACACATCGCCCGCCCCGAAGTGCGCCGGCAACTCCGCCCAGGGCACGGCCCCGGTGAAGTGCACGGACCCGGCGACCCCGGTCCTGTCGGCGAGCGCGCGCAGGTCCTTCTCGTACGGACCGCCACCCACGATCAGCAGCACCGCGTCGGGCTCCCGCGCCAGGATTGCGGGCATCGCGAGGATCAGGGTGTCCTGCCCCTTGCGCGGCACCAGCCGCGACACACACACGACGACCGGCCGGTCGCTGAGCCCGAGCCTGCTGCGGATCTCGTCGCCGCCCGAGCCGGAGTGGAAGGTCTTCTCGTCCACACCGGGCGGCAGCTGGACCATGCGCCCGGCCGCCGCCGGGGTCAGGGCCGCGGCGATACGCGAACGCGTGTACTCGCCCAGATAGGTGATCGTGTCCGTGCCCTCGCCTATCCGGCGCAGCAGCTGCCGGGACACGGGCAGCTGCGCCCAGCCCGCCTCATGGCCGTGCGTCGTGGCGACCAGCCGCCGTGCGCCCGCCTTGCGCAGCGCGGGCCCCATCAGCCCGAGCGGGGCCGCCGCCCCGAACCACACGGACTCGCACCCGTGCTCGCGCAGCAGCTCCACCGCCCGGCGGGTGACGCGCGGCGTCGGGAGCAGCATCGTGGTGCGGTCCCGTACGACGGTGAACGGCTGCTCGGCGTCGAAGGCCGCGGTCGCCTCGATGCCTTCGCTGCTGTGCTTCCAGGTGGAGGCGTAGACGACGATCCGTTCCGGGTCCAGCCGCAGCGCCATGTTGTGCAGGAACGCCTGGATGCCGCCGGGCCGCGGCGGGAAGTCGTTGGTCACGATCAAGGTCTTGTGCATCGCCGACGACAGTACCGAACGGCCCCGCCTCACCGCTCCCGGCCTTCCCCGACCGGCATCATGGGCACCCACCGATCCCGTACGGAACGGATGCGATGCTCATGGCGGACGCAGCCGGCGCGCGGTCTCCCGGCCGCCTGTGGATCCTCACCTGGCTCCTCACCAGGACCGCGCTGCTGCTCTGTGTCTTCAAGGCGGTCACGGTCCCGGGCCCGGACGTCACCCTCGACGTCTCGGTGATCTACCAGGGCTGGTACGAGGTGCTGAGGGCCGGTACGTATCCGCTGGACGATGTCACCTGGCAGTACCCGCCCGGCGCCGCTCTCGCCATCGGCTCCCCCGCCCTGCTGCCGTTCCTGCCCTATCCGGCCGCCTTCTTCGTCCTCGCCCTGCTGTGCGATCTGCTGGTCCTGTGCATGCTGCGGCACGCGGAGCGCCACGGCGGCGGGCGCGCCCGCTGGACCTGGATCGTGGGCCTGCCGCTCCTCGGCCCGACCGTGTACGCCCGCTACGACGTGATGGTGACCGCCGTGGCGGTGGCCGCCCTCCTCGCCGGAGCCCGCCGGCCCCGCGCGCTCGGGGCGCTGGCCGGTCTCGGGGCGCTGCTGAAGGTCTGGCCGCTGCTGCTGCTCGTGGGCACCGCGCGCGGGCACACGACCCGGCGCTCCTGGACGGCCGCGGCGGCAGCGGCGGGCGGGCTCACCCTGCTGCTGTGCGCTGCGATGCCCGGCGGGACGGCCTTTCTCACCTTCCAGCGCGACCGGGGCACCGAGGTGGAGTCGCTGGGCGCGCTGGTCTTCCATGTGGCGCGGCACTTCGGCTGGCCGGGGCAGGTGGTGCTCAGCTACGGGTCGGTCGAGTTCACCGGCCCGTACGTGCCGCTCGCGGGCTCGGTCGCGCTGGGGCTCTCGGTGGTCTCGTTCCTGTGGCTGGCCCTGTGGCGGCTGCGGGCGCGCGGGTCCGGGCCCGGCATGGTGTGCGACGCGGCCTTCGCCGCCGTGCTGCTGTTCACCGTCACCAGCCGGGTGATCAGCCCGCAGTACCTGGTCTGGCTGGTGGGCCTGGCCGCGGTGTGCCTGGTCCACGCGGACAGCCCGATGGTGCGGCCGGCACGCCTGGTGCTGGCCGCGAGCGCGGTCACACTGCTGGAGTTCCCGGTGTGGTTCGGCCATGTGGTGGCGAGCGATGCGCTCGGGGTGCTGCTGCTCGTGCTGCGCAACGGGCTGCTGGTCGCCGCGGCGCTGATCGCGTGCGCACGGCTGTGGCGCCGGACGGTCCCTGGCCCCCCGCAGGCCGTCAGTCCAGCCGCTCGTGCAGATAGTCCCGCCACAGCGAGGTGAACTCCTGCAGCGTCGTGCCCAGCACCTCGCCGAGCGCCCTCTCGACCGAGCCGTCGCGGTGCTCGGCGCCCCCCACGGACGCGTAGAACGCCGTGAGCGCCTCTTCGCCCCAGCGGTCGGCAATCAGCTCGCAGGCCAGCCAGCCGCCCTCGTACGCACGCGCCAGGGCCTTGGCGTCCCCGCCGAAGGCGAACTCCTCGTCGGACGGCAGCTCCGCGGGAACATCACCGCCCCGGACCGCGTCCCGCAGGTCCGGGGCGCTCTCGCCGGCGGAACGGCCGACGCCGCGGTAGGCGGCCCAGTCCGCGAAGCCTTCGGAGAGCCACATGGGTGTGGCGGCGGACGTGTGCGCCCGGGTGGCGACATGGGTGGTCTCATGCGTCAGGACGACCCGCCGGCCGAACTCGCCGAGCACCGCGTACGCGTCCGGGTTGACGATCACCCGATCGGCCGACGAGGCCCCGGAGGGTCCCCTCTCCCCGGTGGTGACCGCGGCGATGCCCCGGTACCCCGCCGCCGGGGCGCCCAGCAGCCTGCCCATGGCCTCCACGGACGAGGGCACGAGCACGACGACCCGGCCGGTCCACTTCGAGGGCCAGGCGGCCGAGACGGCGGGCACGGCGCGATCCGCGGCCGCCGCGAGGGCGCGCAGATGCCTGCCGTCCTGGCCCACGCCGAGGACGAGGCTGCGGCTGCCCCGTACCACCTGGACATCGCCCTGCTGCCACAGCTGCTGGGAGCTGCCGGTGCCGGCGCGGTCGGATGTGACGTACCAGCGGCCGTCGTCCGCACGCAGCTCCAGCGTGCGCGAGGTGGTCACCGGGGCGGAGTCGTAGCCGGCGAACCGGTAGCGCAGCTCGGTGTCGGCGACGGCGCGCGTGCCCTGGTGGCGCACGCCCTTGATGCGGTACTCCCAGGTGCTCAGCGGCACGTCCTCGAGCTGGTCGAACTCCTTGTGCTGCCGGGCACGCAGCGTGGCCGCCGCCGGGTCGAGAGCGGCCAGATACCCGTCCAGGTCATGGCGGAGCACGGCGTCCGCGCGGTCGTCCAGCGCCTCCTGGATGCCCCGCAGCGTGGTGTCCGCCCGGTCGGGGGCTGCGGTGCAGCCGGACGCCAGCAGCAGCGCGGCGAGACCGAGTCCCGCCGTACGCCGTATCGCCGCGCGCCTGGTGCGCCGTGCGTGCCTCTGACCTGCCACCCTGCCGATCGTACGGAACACGCGGGTGAAGGGGCGGGGAAAGCGGCGGGGTCCGGCCCGCGGGGCGGTTCAGACCCGGGTGACGGCATGGACGGGCATCATGCCGACCGGGTCGTAGCGGACGGAGGCCCCCGGATAGGGCGCGTGCACCACCCGGCCGTTGCCGACGTACAGGGCGACATGGCTGGCGTCGCTACGGTACGTGACGATGTCGCCGGGCCGGGCCTCGGACAGCGGCACCCGCCGGCCGGCGTTCGCCTGCGCCTGCGAGGTACGCGGCAGCCCCACGCCTGCCTGGGCGTACGACCACTGGACAAGCCCCGAGCAGTCGAAGCCGGAGGGACCGTTGGCGCCCCACACGTACGGCCGGCCGAGCGCGCTGCGGGCCGACAGCACCGCGGCGCCGGCGTGCGGGGAACCGGGCCCCAGGCCCGGCACGTCGGGCAGCATCAGGTCGCGGCCCGACCGGGAGGCGCGGTCGAACGCCGCCCGCTCGGCGTCCGGCAGGGAGTTCAGCAGCCGGCGGGCCTCGCCCAGCTTGCGCTCCACGGCGCGTTTGTGCCGCGCCACGGCGGCACGGCTGCGCTCCAGCTCCAGCAGATCGCGCGAGGCCTCGGCGCGCTCCTGCCCGAGGTCGCGCTGCGCCCGCCGCAGATCGCGCAGCGCGGTGGCCTGGCGCTCGGTGATGCGGTCCAGGGTCTGCGCCGCCTCCAGGTAGCTGTCAGGGTTCTCGGAGAGCAGCAGGGCGAGGGCCGGGTCCATCCCGCTGGAGCGGTACTGGGCACCGGCCACCGAACCCAGCATGTCCCGCATGCCGTTGATGCGCTCCTGGCCGCGGGCGACGCGGTCCTGGGCGTGCTCGACCTCCTCGCGCAGCCGCGTCACGCGCTCACCGGCCCTGTTGAAGCGCTCGGTGGCCCGCTCCGCCTCCTCGAAGAGCCGGTCGAGCCTGGCGCGGGTGGCTGCCGCGGAGTCCCGCGGGTCGGCGCCGGCGGGTGCGGCGCCGAACGCCGCCGCGGCCGTTGCCGCCGCAGCGGACAGGACAGTGACCCGGGCCCCTCGGGTGAGGCCGGACTGTGCGGGTCGGCGATGGGACACCACAGGCCGCGCTCCCTTCCGCAGGTACTGGTGACAGTGCGCGGCAGAGAGTAACCGGGCGACCACGCGGCGGCCAAAGAGCGCACCGGGCACACAAAGTGACGCCCCGCCGGAGACCACAGGTCACCGGCGGGGCGCGTCGTCAGCAGGGTCTGACCGAATTCCCCCGTTCGGGCGGGCGTGAACGCCTTCCGAACGATTCGTCAGATACGGACGCCGAACTGGAACGGCATGTTGTTGATCGACTCGTAGCGCACGCTCGCACCCGGCTTGGGCGCGTGCAGCACCTGGCCGTTGCCGGCGTAGAAGCCGACGTGGTGCTGGTCGCCGTAGAAGATCACCAGGTCGCCCTGCTCGAGGGCGCTCTGGGAGTAGATGCGGGTACCGGCGTTGGCCTGGGCCTGGGAGGTCCGCGGTATGGAGACACCGGCCTGCGCGTACGCCCAGGAGGTGAGGCCGGAGCAGTCGAAGGAGCTCGGGCCGGAGGCGCCGTACACGTACGGCGAGCCGATCTTGGACTGGGCGGCGGCGAAGGCGGCGCCCGCCCGCTGCGAGGCGGGGACGGCGTTGCCGAGGTCCGCTCGCGAACTGGCGCGGTTGGCACGGGAGTCGTCGGCGGAGAGCGCGGCCCGCTCCGCGGCGGTGAGGGAGTTCAGCAGCTTCTGCGCGGCGGCGAGCTTGGTCTGGACTTCCTTCTTCTTGTCGCCGAGCTCCTTGCGGGTGTCCGCGAGGTCGCCGAGCTTCTCCTTGGCCTCCTGGCGCTGCTGCGCGAGGGTGCGCTGCTTGGCCTGGATCTCCTGGATCGCCTCGGTCTGCTTGGCACCGAGCTGGTCGAGGGCCGAGGCCTTGTCGAGGTAGGTGTCCGGGTCGCCGGAGAGGAAGAGCTGCACGGAGGGGTCGATGCCGCCGGTGCGGTACTGGGCGCTCGCGACCGAACCGAGACTGTCCCGCAGGGTGTTGAGCTCTTCCTGACCTCGCGCGACCTTGTCCTGCAGCGCGTCGATCTGGTTGTCGAGCTTCTCCTGCTGCTCCTTGGCCCCGTTGTACTTCTCGGTGGCCTTCTCCGCCTCTTCGTAGAGCTTGTCGACCTTCTCCTTGACCTCGCTCTTGCTCGGCTTCGGGTCGGCCTGGGCGCTCTGGGCGGTCAGGGCGACAGCCGCAGCGGCGGTCGCGGTGAGCACGGTCACGCGGGTGCGGCTCGGCTGCTTGGGTCGACGGTGGGACGCCACGAAGGCGAGCTCCTTCTTCCTCGAGCCGCCTACCGGGCTGTGGGGGGTTCAATCCCCGGCGTCCGCGCGTCGGATCCCCCGGGGGAAAAAGGGGCGAACTACGCGAACTCGGCGGTGCCTTCGCTGTCGCCCCGGATGGACGATCAACCGCGCGAAGGTTCGAGGCCAGACCTTAGTGACCTTCTTGTGATCAGTTCAAATCCTCACGAGAAAATTCTTGCCCGCCACGCGCATTCTTTACTTGCATCACACGCGTAGTAATGGCCACTTGACGCAACGTCCCACCCGCGATGGCACAAATTCGGGCATATATGACGAGAGTTACGAGAGCCGCGAAAGCCGCTTCAGCAGCAATGCGGACGCGACCGGCCGGGCGCCCGCCTTGGCCACTCCGTCGGCGACCTCACGGTCGGTGGAGACCACCACCACCGGCCGGCCGGGCGGCTCGGCCCGCACCAGCTGACGGATCAGCTCGTCCGCGGTCACCCCCGGCTTGGAGAACAGCACCCGCACTCCGCGCGGCGGCGCCAGCAGCACCGGAGCGGCCAGCTCCGCACCGTCGAAGACACAGGTGATCTCCGCACCGGTCTGGGCGGCGAGCACGGAAAGACCGCCCAGCAGCCGCAGCCGCTGCTTCTCCAGCGGCATCGTCGGATAGCCGGTCTTGGTGACGTTGTAGCCGTCGATCACCAGATGCGCCTGGGGCAGTGCGAGCAGCTGGTCGAGCAGGGCCGGATCGGTCTCGGACAGGGCCCGTGCAGCGATGTCCTTGGGCGACATCCTGCCGGGCTCCACGGCGTCCACGGTGTCCGCCGGGTGGATCCCGGCCGGCGGCAGCGCCAGCTCGCGACGCAGCCCCTGGGCCGCGTCCAGGACCGTGTCCAGCAGCAGACGCAGACGCATGTCCTCGATGGAACGCCCCTCACGGGCGGCCCGGCGGCCCGCCTCGACCGCGGCCTCCGCCTCTGCCAGCCGCGCCTTGAGCCGCCGGCTCTCACTCTCGGCGGCCGACACCTGGGCGGCGGCCTGCGCCTTGATCGCGTCGATCTCGCCCGCCGTACGGCGCAGGGCGGCCTCACCGCGCTTCACATCGGCCTGGGCGCTGCGCAGTTTGCGATGCAGCGACTCGGCGTCCTTGCGGGCGGCGTCCAGTTCGGCACGCAGCCCCTCGGTCTCGCTCCTGATCTGGCCGCGCGCCTCGGCGAGCTCCGCGCGCAGCCGCTCCAGCTCGCGCCGGGCCTCTTCGTCGGCGCGCTCGGCATCGGCGCGCTGGGCCTCCTCGCCCGCGGCGGCGACCAGTTTCACCCACCCGACGGGACGCAGGACATAGGCCGCGGCCGCCACATCGACGGGATCGGCTGCCGCGGGCGGGGATCCGGACTCGAGCGCATCGGCCAGCTCGGGCTGGGCCTTGCCGATCCGCTCGCCGATGCGCTGGCGGAAGACCGGGTCGCCCTCGAGCGCGGCAGCCATCGCATTGCCGGCGAACTTGGCGCGCCGAGTGGGGGTGAAACGGGCGTACTGCCGCAATTGGGACGGCAGTTCGGCAACCGTCAGGCCGCCGAACGCGTCCGAGACCAGAGCGACGACCCGCCGCCGCACACTTTCCGGCAGCGGGCGGTCGAGCGCCTCGGCAGCGCCACCGGCCGCATCGGCCGGCTCAGCGCCGCTGTGTGGCTGCTCCACCATCCGTCACCCCTACTGCCTGTCGTCTGCCCGCTGCCCGGGCCGCTGCTCAGGAAGCCGCGCCCGGCCTGTCCACCAGCTCGATCTGATCCACCGCGTTGCACCAGCGGCAGCGGACCGATTCGATGGTCTCACTGACCACCTCGCGCTCCTCCACCTTCGATTCCCCGGCCAGGTCCAGATGCACGTACTCGACGACCTTCGACGAGCGCGTGACATCGAAGCGGGTCAGGTTGCCGCACAGTGTGCAGCGCCACCGGGTCTCGGGGGTCGGCGAGGGAACCGTCGTCATCGTGCCGTCCTTCTTCGTGGTGCGGATGCGGGTGCCGCGGTGCGCCGTCGAACTGCGGATGTACTGCCCGTAACCCTACGGCCTCGCGGGTACCCGGTGTCGCGGCGAGGCACTCTGTGCCGGTCGGTCCACCTACGGCATGATCTGTCCGTGATCGATTGGTGGGGTGCGATCCGGAACACGGCCAAGGGGCCCGCCGTGACCTACGGCGCGATCGCCGTCTGCTGCGCGGTCTTCCTCGTCAGCCCGGTCTCCGGACTCAATCCGGTGTACGGCACGGGCGACCGCTTACTCGTCGCGCAGAGCGCGTACTTCGAGCAGTGGGGCGTGATCCCGGCCGAACTGCTGAAACGCTCCCCGCACGCCCTGCTCACCCCGCTCACGGCCCTGTTCGTCCACGGCAGCTGGCTGCATCTGCTCGGGAACATGCTGTTTCTCTTCGTCTTCGGCGCGATGGCCGAGGAGCGGATGGGCCGGCTGCAGTTCGCCCTGTTCTATCTGGGCACCGGCTACCTCGCACTGCTGGTGTACGCGGCCGTCAACGCCGATTCGGCGCAGACCCTGGTGGGGGCGTCCGGGGCGATCTCGGGCGTGCTCGGCGCCTTCCTGTTCCTCTTTCCGAAGGCCCGCGTCACCAGCCTCTTCCCGTTTCTGTTCTTCCTGCCGCTGCGGTTCCCCGCCTGGGTCGTGCTGATCTTCTGGTTCGCGCTCCAGTGGCTGGCCGCGAGGAACGCGGGCAGCGGGCCCGGCGTCGCCTATCTGGCGCATCTGGTGGGGTTCTCGGCGGGCTTCCTCTACGCCTGGGGCCGGTTCCGCAGTGGGACTAGAGTGAAGGCCCAAGCAGCGGCCACCGAGGGAGAACGCCAACCGTGATCACCGCGATCGTGCTCATCAAGACCAGCGTGGACCGCATCCCCGAGATCGCCGAGTCGATCGCCGCGCTGGACAGCGTCAGCGAGGTCTTCTCGGTGACCGGTACGTACGACCTGATCGCCATGGTCCGTGTGGCCAAGCACGACGACCTGGCGGACGTCATCCCGGGCAGCATCAGCAAGATCCCGGGCGTCGAGGCCACCGACACGCATGTCGCGTTCCGCACCTACTCCCAGCACGACCTGGAGGCGGCGTTCGCCATCGGCCTGGACGCCTGACGCCTCGCGCATGCGGGGCAAGCACCCGTCCCGCGGTGGGGGGACGCAACCGCGACGACAGCGAGCCCGCGCCGAAGGCGCGGGCTCGTCGGATCCGGGGCACAACCCCGAGCGTCACACGGCCGGGACGCAGCGGCCGTCCTCCGTGCGGTAGGTCCACTTCGCACCCTCGCGCACCAGCTCCCGCACCGCCCGGACGAAGCGTTCGACATGCTCGTCCGGCGTCCCCGCGCCGAAGCTGACGCGGATCGCGTTCAGCGACCGTCCCCCGGTCTCCTCGGGGGCGCCGCACTCGCCCGGATCCTGGGTCTCACCGCCCAGCAGCGTACGCACCAGGGGATGGGCGCAGAACAGGCCGTCGCGTACCCCGATGCCGTACTCCGCCGACAGCGCCGCCGCGAAGTGCGAGCTGTTCCAGCCGTCGACGACGAACGAGATGACGCCGACGCGCGGGGCATCGGCGCCGAACAGGGAGAGCACGCGCACCTCGGGCACCTCGGCCAGCCCCTCCCGCACCGTTGCGATCAGCTGCTGCTCCCGTGCCACCAGCGCGTCGAAGCCCGCTTCGGTCAGCGCCCTGCACGCCGATGCGATGGAGTAGACGCCGATGACGTTCGGCGAACCGGCCTCGTGGCGCGCGGCCGTGGTGTGCCACTCGACGTCCACGCCGCCGTCCGTGCGCCGCGCGACCGTGCGCGAGGCACCGCCTCCCGCGAGGTACGGCTCCGCCTCCCGCAACCAGTCCGCGCGCCCGGCGAGCACGCCGGAGCCGAACGGCGCGTACAGCTTGTGCCCGGAGAATGCGACCCAGTCCACGTCCAACTCCCGTACCGACACGGGGTGGTGGGGCGCGAGCTGGGCGGCGTCGAGGACGATCCGGGCGCCGTGGGCGTGGGCCACGGCCGCGAGCTCCTTCACCGGCCACAGTTCACCGGTCACATTCGACGCGCCGGTGACGCAGACCAGGGCGGGCCCGTCCGCGTCCTGAGCGGATGCGGTCCGGTCGGCAAGCGCCCGCTCCAGGGTGGTGACGGCCTCTTCGGGAGTGCGCGGCGCGTCCAGGAAGGTCACCTGGGCCTGACGCCAGGGCAGCAGGGAGGCGTGGTGCTCGGTCTCGAAGACGAACACCCGGCAGCCGGCGGGGAGCACGGAGGCGAGCAGGTTCAGCGAGTCGGTGGTGGAGCGGGTGAAGACGACCTGATCGCCGTCACGGCAGTCGAGGAAGTCGTGGACGGTCGCCCGGCTGTTCTCGAACAGGTCCGTGGACAGCTGCGAGAGGTAGCCGGCGCCACGGTGCACGCTGCCGTAGTACGGGGCGTACGCGGCCACGTCGTCCCACACGCGCTGCAACGCGGGCGCGCTCGCCGCGTAGTCGAGGGCGGCGTAGACGGCTTCGCCGCCGGTCACCAGCGGAACGGTGACGTCCCGGCCGAGGACCGGGAGCGGGGCGGCACAGCACGGGTCGGCGACGGCGTCAGGGGTGGCAACGGCGGCGTTCGGGCATGCGGACATGGCGGTATCTCCCGGCAGGAAAAGGCGAATCGGCTTCAAGAACACCCGGATCACGGGTGTGCCTCGGCGCACGGACACGACCGTGCGGAGGATGTGCTGAAGAGGGGGCTACGCGCCCTATCGCATTCGCTTGCTCACGAGACTGCTCCCTTGAGGACCAGGACCCCGGGGCTGTGACATCCGACGATGTCCAGGGGTCCGCGCTTGCCACAGACCTCGCTGCCTGCGACCTGGTCTTCACCCGGGGCACCCCGCCACGGACGGAGGGTTGCCGGACAGCGGGCCGGGGCCTCGTCGCTGTCACTCATGACCTGTCGAAGAAACTACGCGACGTGATCGCCGTCCCGCAACCCGTGTCCGGATTCCGGGACAGGCAGGGGACGGCACACCACGTCGGCGTCCGCGTAGGCCCTGTCCGGGCGATCTTCGAGGATCAGTCTGCGGCGTCAGATGCGTGGGGCCTCCCCAGGCCCACCAGGGCCGAGGCATGGGGCCTCCCCAGGCCGCCAGGGCCGAGGGGACGCATCGCAAAGCGGAGCATCGCCCTCGTACTGGACGTACTCGGGCGACTCCGACAACACAGCGAGGTGCCGCAGCTGTCGCCGCGGCCCGACGAGATCGCCCGGACAAGGCCTAGGAGTTGCTCACGGAGACCCAGCGGTCCAGTGCGGCCTTGGCCGCTCCCGAGTCGATGGACTCGGCCGCCTTGTCCATACCGGCCCGCAGCTGCTGCGCGAGCGGGCCGTCGCCCGGCTCCAGGGCCACCAGCGCGGCCGCCGCGTTCAGCAGCACCGCGTCGCGGACCGGACCGGTCTCGCCGCCGAGCAGCCGCCGCGCGACATCCGCGTTGTACGAGGCGTCCGCGCCACGCAACGCCTCGACGGGCACCAGGTCGATGCCCGCGTCGCGCGGGTCGAAGGCCTCCTCGCGCACCGCGCCGTCCCGTACCACCCACACCTTGGACGTGGCGGTCGTGGTCAGCTCGTCCAGACCGTCGTCGCCGCGGAAGACCAGCGCGGACGATCCCCGTTCGGCCAGCACACCGGCCAGGATCGGCGCCATCCGGGCGTCCGCGACACCGGTCGCCTGGGCCTTGACCCGCGCCGGGTTGGTGAGCGGACCGAGGAAGTTGAACACGGTGCGGATGCCCACCTCCTTGCGGGTGGCCGCCACATGCCGTAGCGCCGGGTGGAACTTGACCGCGAAGCAGAAGGTGATGCCGGCTTCCTCGGCGACCTCGGCGACGCGCCGCGGGGTGAGCTCCAGATTGACCCCGAGCTTCTCCAGGACGTCGGAGGCGCCGCTCGCGGACGAGGCCGCGCGGTTTCCGTGCTTGACGACCTTCGCGCCCGTACCGGCGACGACGATCGCCGACATCGTCGAGATGTTCACCGTCTTGGCCCCGTCGCCGCCGGTACCGACGATGTCGACGCTGGGGCCTGGCACCTCGATCAGGTTGGCGTGCGCGTACATGGTCCGCACAAGGCCGGTGATCTCGTCGACGGTCTCGCCCTTGGCGCGCAGCGCGACCACGAAAGCGGCGATCTGCGCGTTGGTGGCCTCGCCGCTGAGGATGCGGTCCATCGCCCATGCGGTGGCGTCCGCGCTCTGGTCACGGTTGTCGAGGAGGGCGTTCAGCACGCCGGGCCAGGAGTGGTCCGCCACGCTGTTGCCGCCGACCGGGGTCACAACGTTCATGGTCCGCTCCAGGGTCCACAGCCGATAGGGATGGGTCCACCCTATCCAGGTGCGGGCACAGCAAAGAGCCCCGTCCGACGAATGGACGGGGCTCCAGCTGTGGCGACCTTCAGGTCAGGTGATCAGTGGTGGCCGTGGCCGCTGGTGATCTCCTTGTACTCCTCGGCGGTGGGCTTGGCGATCTGGTTCTCCTCGCCGTAGTAGCCCTTGCTGAGCTTGGCGCGCAGCTTCTCGGAACGCTTCACCTTGCGCTCGACGCCGTTCTCGTCGACCGTCGGGCCGATCTCGGCCGGCTTGTACTGCTCGTGCGCGGTGAGCTTGTACAGGTCGCCCTGCGAGAGCGGCTCGTGGATCTCGACGAACTCACCGTGCGGCAGGCGCTTGATGATGCCGGTCTCGCGACCGTGCAGCACCTTGTCGCGGTCGCGACGCTGCAGGCCCAGACAGATGCGCTTGGTGAGGACGAACGCGAGAACCGGTCCGACGAAGTAGGTGATGCGGACGAACCAGGTGATCGCGTTGATCGACAGGTTGAAGTGGGTGGCGAAGATGTCGTTACCGCCACCCAGCAGCATGATCACGTAGCCGGTGACCCAGGCGACACCCAGCGCGGTCCGGGTCGGCGCGTTACGCGGCCGGTCCAGGATGTGGTGCTCGCGCTTGTCGCCGGTGATCCAGGACTCGATGAACGGGTAGACCGCGATCGCTCCGAGGACCACACCGAAGATCACCAGCGGGATGAACACACCCAGGACGAGCGTGTGGCCCCACAGATTGATCTCCCAGCCAGGCATCACACGGACCAGACCCTCGGCGAAGCCCATGTACCAGTCGGGCTGGGCACCGGTGGACACCATGTCCGGGCGGTACGGGCCGAGCGCCCACACCGGGTTGATCGTGAAGGTCGCCGAGATGAACGCGATGACACCGAAGACCAGGAAGAAGAAGCCTCCGGCCTTGGCCATGTAGACCGGCAGCAGGGGCATGCCGACCACGTTCTTGTTCGTCTTGCCGGGACCCGCCCACTGCGTGTGCTTGTGGTAGAAGACCAGGATCAGGTGGGCCACCACGAGGCCGAGCATGATGCCCGGCAGCAGCAGGATGTGGATCGAGTAGAACCGGGCCACCATGTCGTGGCCGGGGAACTCGCCGCCGAACAGGAAGAACGAGATGTACGTGCCGACGATCGGCATGGACAGGATCGCGCCCTGGGTGAAGCGGACACCCGTGCCGGACAGCAGGTCGTCGGGGAGCGAGTAACCGGTGAAGCCGGTGAACATGCCGAGGACGAACAGCAGGAAGCCGAACAGCCAGTTGATCTCACGCGGCTTGCGGAACGCGCCGGTGAAGAAGACGCGCATCATGTGCACGAACATCGCGGCGAGGAAGATCACCGCGGCCCAGTGGTGGATCTGCCGGATGAGCAGACCGCCGCGGACGTCGAAGCTGATGTGCAGGGTCGAGGCGTAGGCCTCGGTCATGCGGATGCCCTGCATCGGCACGTACGAGCCGTGGTACTCGACCTCGTTCATGCTCGGGTGGAAGAACAGCGTCAGATACACACCCGTGAGGATGATGATGATGAAGCTGTAGAGCGCGATCTCGCCGAGCATGAAGGACCAGTGGTCCGGGAAGATCTTCCGCATGTTGGCCTTGGCCAGGGAGTAGATCCCGAGCCGGCCGTCCGCCCAGTCGGCCACCCGCTCGCCGGCGGGCGCCTTCTTCTTCGTGTCTGTTGCAGTACTCATCCGCGCTCCCAGAAGGCAGGACCGACGGGCTCTTCGAAGTCGCCCAGCGCCTCGAGGTTGCCTTCGGCGTTGACGCCGATACGCAGCTGCGGAAGCGGGTGACCGGCCGGACCGAAGATGACGCGGGCGCCGTCGGAGAGGTCGAAGGTGGACTGGTGGCACGGGCAGAGGACGTGGTGCGTCTGCTGCTCGTACAGGCTGATCGGGCAGCCGACATGGGTGCAGATCTTGGAGAAGGCCACGATGCCGTCGACCGACCACTCCAGCTCGCGCTTGTCCTTGATGTCATCCGGCTGGATACGGACGACCATCAGGGCTGCCTTGGCGATCTGGTTGTTGAAGTCGTGGCTGCTCTCCTCCAGGCCCTCGGGCATGACGAAGGTGAGCGAACCGACCGCGACGTCCTCGGGACGCAGCGGCTCGTTCGTGTTCATGTTGATGAGCTCTTTGCCCTTGGCCCACAGGGTCTTGCGGAGCTTGTTCTCCGGCAGCGGACCGAGCTCGCGCAGCAGCACCACACCGGAGAGCGGCACCATGGCCAGCGCTCCGAACATGGTGTTCCGGATGAGCTTGCGTCGGCCGATCGCGGAATCCGCGGCGCCGTCGGCGAAGTCGGCCATGACCTTGGCCTTGACCTCGGGGTCGGCCTCGATCGGGTGGCGGTCGTCCGGGGTCTCCACGTCGGACATCAGGGTGCGGGCCCAGTGGACCGCGCCCGCGCCGATGCAGAAGAGCGCGATGCCAAGCGTCGTACCCAGCGCGAAGTTCAGCGCGCCGATGTGACCGAGCGGCCAGATGTACACGATCGTGTCGACGCCGATGGTCACGAACGAGGCGATGAAGCCGATCGTGGCCAGCATCGACAGCGTGAACATGAAGGCGACGGCACGCTCGGAGCGCCTCGCGGCACGCTCGTCGATGTCCTGGATGCGCGGCTTGTGGGCCGGCAGTCCCGGGTCGGCGAACGGGGCGTCCTCCGTGCGCTGGGCGACGGCAGCGCCGCCGTGGGCCGCGCCGTGCGCGGCGTCCTGCTCTGCGGGCAGGTTCTCGTCTGGAATCTCTTGGCTACTCATGACTTCTTGGCCTTAGCGGTGTGGGCCGCGACCCAGATGGCAACAGCGATCAGCGAGCCGAGACCGAAGATCCAGCCGAACAGACCCTCGGCCACCGGGCCGATGCCGCCCAGCCCGAAGCCGCCGGGGGTGGCCGTCTCTTCGCTGTTCACGGTCTTGACGTACGCGATGATGTCGCGCTTCTCCTGCTCGGGCAGCGTGGTGTCCGGGAAGGACGGCATGTTCTGCGGGCCGGTCTGCATGGCCTCGTAGAGGTGCTTCGGGCTGACGCCCTCCAGGCTCGGGGCGTACTTGCCGTCGGTCAGCGCGCCGCCTTCACCGGTGAAGTTGTGGCACTGGGCGCAGTTGTTGCGGAACAGCTCGCCACCCTTGGCGATGTTCGCGCCCTCCGGGTTGTACTGCTTCTCGGTCGGCGTGATCGGACCGGCTCCGAGCGAGGCGACGTACGCCGCGAGCTGGTCGATCTGGGCCTGCGAGTAGATGACCGGCTTCTTCGGCACCTGCGCGCCGGGCTGCTGGGCGGGCATACGGCCGGTGGCGACCTGGAAGTCGACGGCTGCGGAGCCGACGCCCACCAGGGACGGGCCGTCGGTGGTTCCCTGACCGCCCATACCGTGGCAGCTGGCGCAGCCGACGGTGTAGAGCTTCTGGCCCTCCTTGATGGCGAGGGACTGGGCGGTCTCATCGGCCTGCGCCTTGTCCGCGGGTGCGAACGCGGCGTACAGCCCCCCAGTGGCCGCCAGCGCGAAGAGTAGGACGACGACCGCCGCCAGCGGATGGCGTCGTCGTACGGAGAGCTTTTTCACGGATTACCCCGGTGTCAGGATTTTCTGCGTCGATGCTTCTGGACTATGTCTGCTTCAGACGGCGGGTGCCGTCCGCGCCGATTACTTGATCATGTAGATCGTGGCGAAGAGGCCGATCCAGACGACATCGACGAAGTGCCAGTAGTAGGACACGACGATGGCGGCGGTTGCCTGCTCGTGGGTGAATCGCCGGGCCGCGTAGGTGCGGCCGAGGACCAGCAGGAAGGCGATGAGACCGCCCGTCACATGCAGGCCGTGGAAGCCGGTGGTCAGGTAGAACACCGAGCCGTACGGGCCGGACGAGAGGGAGAGCCCCTCGTGCTTGACCAGCTCGGTGTACTCGTAGACCTGGCCGCCGATGAAGATGGCACCCATCACGAAGGTGATGATGAACCACGTCCTGAGCTTCTTCACATCGCCCCGCTCCGCGGCGAAGACGCCGAGCTGGCAGGTGAGGGAGGAGAGCACCAGGATCGTGGTGTTGGTCGCCGAGAACGGGAAGTTCAGGAACGAAGCCTGCTCTGTCCAGTACTCGGCACCCGTCACCGATCGCAGGGTGAAGTACATCGCGAAGAGGGCCGCGAAGAACATCAGCTCGGAACTCAACCAGATGATGGTTCCGACACTGGTGAGGTTCGGCCGATTGACCGTCGGGTGCGCGTGCCCGGTTTCTACTGTCGTTGCTGTCGCCACGACCGACATTATGTCGGTCGCTTATCCCGCCCTCACTCCGGGGGGTGCCGTTCGGTGTGTTCCTGGTCCGTGTCCAGCCCGAACGGCCCATCGAAGGCCTGTCCGAACCGGTGTTGACCGGGAGTCGGAGCGAGTAGCATCCGCGCCAGAACACATGCATCTGCACCTGATCGAACGAGGCGGAGGAACCATGCAGTCGAGCGCCACGGTCCTGGTCTACAGCGACGACTCCAACACGCGCGAGCAGGTCAGGCTGGCGGCGGGACGCAGGCCGGCCGCGGATCTGCCGCCCGTCGAGTTCCTCGAGTGCGCGACGCTGCCGGCGGTCCTGAAGGCCCTGGAGGAGGGCGGCGTCGATGTGTGCGTGCTGGACGGCGAGACGGTTCCGGCGGGCGGTATGGGGGTCTGCCGGCAGATCAAGGACGAGATCTTCAACTGCCCGCCCGTACTGCTGCTGATGGGCCGCCCGCAGGACGCCTGGCTCGCGACCTGGAGCCGTGCGGAGGCGGCGGTGACCCTGCCGGTGGACCCGGTCGAGTTCGCCGACGCACTGGCCGCGCTGCTGCGCAGCCGGCTCGCCGTGGACTGCTGAGGACCGCTGAGGACTGCTGAGGCCCCCTGAGGACCGCTGGGGATCGCCTGCCGAAGACAGGGGGCAGGCTCAGACCTGGGGCCGTAGCCGTGCCGCTTCCGCGAAACCGCTGGTGTCCTGGATGCCGCCGGTCAGGGCGCTGCCCTGCTGCCACGTGCTCCAGGACAGGTTCCAGTCGCCGAAGCCGTTTCCGAAGCCTTCCATCATGTTGCCGAAGCTGTTGACGACCTGGACGATGTCGCCTTCCCGGACGGTCTTGAAGAACCAGGCGGCGTTGGCGGTCGACATCCCGGTGCAGCCGTGGCTGACGTTCGCGACGCCCTGTGAGCCGACGGACCAGGGTGCGGCGTGGACGTATTCGCCGCTCCAGGTCACCCGGGTGGCGTAGTAGACGGGCAGGTCGTACGACTCGGAACTGCCCTCGGCTATGCCGATGCTGGTACCGCGCATCCGTACGAAGTACTCCTTGCCGAGCACGACCTTGATGCCGTTGCGGGTGGAGAAGCCGGGCTTGCCGGTGGTCACCGGAATGGTGTTGATCACTTCGCCGTTGCGCTTGACCACCATGGAGTGCGCCGCGGCGTCGGTTATCGCCTCGACACGGTCCCCGATGGTGATGCTCAGCGCTTTCGAACGGCCGCCGTAGAGTTTGCCCGCGACCTTGACGCCCTGCAGGTTGCTGGTGGCCCGGACGTTCGCTCCGGTGGGCCAGTACTCCTTCGGGCGGTAATGCAGGGTCTTGTCGTCCACCCAGTGCCAGGCGCCTTCGACCGCGGGCTTCGAGGTGACCTTGAGGGCGCGTTCGACCACACGCCGGGCCTCCTTGCCCGTGACGGCGGAGTTGAGGGTGGCGGTGACCGGCTGGCCCACGCCGTACGTGCCCGCCTTGGGGCCGAACTGGGCAGTGAGGAAGTGCTTGGCGGGCGCGGTCTCGAAAGTGACGGTCCGGGCGCCGGGGGCGCCGTCCTCGTCCTCCGTGGACACCTTGACGGTGTATTTGGCACCTGCCGACAGCGGGGCCGTGGAACGCCAGCGGGCACCGTCCGCGGAGAGTTCGCCCGCGAGGTGGTGCCCCGCGTCGTCGGTGACGGTGACGTCGGTGATCCGGCTGCTGTCGCTCTTGGCGGTGACTTCGAGCGGCTTGTCCGGATTCGCCTTCGAGCCGCTTCGGGGGGCGTTGAACGCGACCTGCTGCGCCGCGTCGTAGGGCTCGCCGGCCAGCGGATTGTCATCGGGCCCGCCGCACGCGGTCGCTACCAGCCCGAGGGCCACGAGGAGCACGGTGCAGCTGAAGACGGTGCGGAAGTGCGGCGTGTGGTTCATAAGCACACGCTATGAACAGCTGTCAGCAGCGGCGCGCTGGATGACTCCAAACGAGGGGCCCGGATTCCCTCTTCTGGAGTGGGGAATCCGGGCCCGTCCCGCGCTGTGCGGATGCAGTGTTACTGGTTCTGGCTCTCACCGCGGTAGTACTCGAACACCCAGCCGAAGAGGCCGATCAGGATGACGGGGATCGAGAAGTACAGCAGCCACCAGCCGATCGCGACACCGAGGAAGGCGAGCGCACCGCCGATGCCCAGCGAGAGCGGCTGCCAGCTGTGCGGGGAGAAGAAGCCGACCTCGCCGGCCTCGTCCGCCACATCGGCTTCCTTGTTGTCCTGGGCCATCTCGTCGACGCGCCGGGCCGTGAAGGCCAGGTAGTAGCCGATCATGATGCTCAGGCCGAAGGCCAGGAACAGCGCGGTGGTACCGGCCGGCTCCTTCGACCAGACGCCGTACAGGATGGCGACGGCCAGAATGAAGACGCTCAGCCAGAGGAACATCTTGCCCTGGATCTTCACTTGCTCTCCTCCTTGCCACCGGCGAGCACGCTGGCGCCGTGGCCGCCGTGCTCGAGCTGGTCGAGAGCCGCGATCTCCGGGTGGTGCAGATCGAACGCCGGGGATTCACTGCGGATCCGCGGCAGGGTGAGGAAGTTGTGCCGCGGCGGCGGGCAGGACGTCGCCCATTCGAGCGAACGGCCGTAGCCCCACGGGTCGTCGACCTCGATCTTCTTCCCGTACTTGGCGGTCTTCCAGACGTTGTACACGAACGGCAGGATCGACATACCGAGCAGGAACGAGGCGATCGTCGAGATCGTGTTCAGCGCGGTGAAGCCGTCGGCAGCCAGGTAGTCCGCGTAACGACGCGGCATGCCCTCGGCACCCAGCCAGTGCTGCACCAGGAACGTGCCGTGGAAGCCGATGAACAGCGTCCAGAAGGTGATCTTGCCGAGCCGCTCGTCCAGCATCTTGCCCGTGAACTTCGGCCACCAGAAGTGGAATCCGGCGAACATCGCGAAGACCACGGTGCCGAAGACGACGTAGTGGAAGTGCGCGACGACGAAGTACGAGTCGGAGACGTGGAAGTCCATCGGCGGCGAGGCCAGGATCACTCCGGTGAGACCACCGAAGGTGAAGGTGACCAGGAAGCCGATCGTCCAGAGCATCGGTGTCTCGAACGACAACGAGCCCTTCCACATGGTGCCGATCCAGTTGAAGAACTTCACACCGGTCGGAACCGCGATGAGGAACGTCATGAAGGAGAAGAACGGCAGCAGCACACCGCCGGTGACGTACATGTGGTGCGCCCACACGGTCACCGACAGACCGGCGATCGCGATGGTCGCGCCGACCAGACCGATGTAACCGAACATCGGCTTGCGGCTGAAGACCGGGATGATCTCCGAGACGATGCCGAAGAACGGCAGGGCGATGATGTACACCTCTGGATGGCCGAAGAACCAGAAGAGGTGTTGCCAGAGCAGGGCACCGCCGTTGGACGAGTCGAAGATGTGCGCACCGAACTTGCGGTCCGCCTCCAGCGCGAAGAGCGCGGCGGCCAGCACCGGGAAGGCCAGCAGGACCAGCACACCGGTCAGCAGCACGTTCCAGACGAAGATCGGCATCCGGAACATCGTCATGCCGGGAGCGCGCATGCAGATGATCGTGGTGATGAAGTTGACCGAGCCGAGGATGGTGCCGAAGCCGGAGAAGGCCAGACCCATGATCCACATGTCGGCGCCTGCACCCGGCGAGCGGACCGCGTCCGACAGCGGGGAGTAGGCGAACCAGCCGAAGTCGGCCGCACCCTGAGGGGTGAGGAAGCCGGCCACCGCGATGAGCGAGCCGAAGAGGTACAGCCAGTAGGCGAACATGTTCAGCCGCGGGAACGCCACGTCGGGCGCGCCGATCTGCAGCGGCATGATCCAGTTCGCGAATCCGGCGAACAGCGGCGTCGCGAACATCAGCAGCATGATCGTGCCGTGCATCGTGAACGCCTGGTTGAACTGCTCGTTCGACATGATCTGCGTGCCGGGGCGGGCGAGCTCGGCGCGCATGAAGAGCGCCATCACACCGCCGATGCAGAAGAAGAAGAACGACGTGACCAGGTAGAGCGTGCCGATGGTCTTGTGGTCGGTGGTGGTAAGCCACTTCACCACGACATTGCCGGGCTGCTTGCGCCGTACCGGCAGCTCGTTCTCGTACGAGTCGTCAGCTGCTTCGGCGGCACCCTGAGGTTCGTTGAGGATGCTCACAGTTGGTTCTTCTCCGCATTCCTGGCCGGGTCCGTCTGCTCAATGCCTGACGGGATGAAGCCGGTCTGCCCCTTCTCGGCCAGCTCCTTCAGGTACTCCCGGTAGCGCTCCGGGGAGACCACCTTGACGTTGAAGAGCATCCGGGAGTGGTCGACGCCGCAGAGCTCGGCGCACTTCCCGAAGAAGGTGCCCTCCCGGCTCGGCGTCACCTCGAAGACGTTGGTGTGACCGGGGATGACGTCCTGCTTGAACAGGAAGGGGACCACCCAGAAGGAGTGGATGACATCACGGGAGGTCAGGATGAACCGGACCTTCTCCCCCTTCGGCAGCACCAGGGTCGGGCCCGGGTTGCCCGTCTGGGGGTTCCGGTCTCCCGGGATGCCTGCCTCGTAGACGCCCTCGGCACCCTTGGGGAAGTCGTTGTTGTACTTGTCCGGAATCGCGTTCAGTTCCTTCTGGGCCTGAGCGTCACCGGTGGCGGGGTTGCCGTCCACGTCCTCGAGGTAGTTGAAGCCCCAGCTCCACTGGTAGCCGACCACGTTGATGGTGTGGGCGGGCTTGTCGGAGAGAGCAAGGAGCTTCGTCTCGTCACGCGCGGTGAAGTAGAAGAGCACCGAAACGATGATGATCGGAACCACGGTGTACAGCGCCTCGATGGGCATGTTGTACCGGGTCTGCGGAGGTACCTCCACCTTGGTGCGGCTGCGCCGGTGGAAGACGATGCTCCACAGGATCAGGCCCCACACCAGCACACCCGTGGCGAGCGCCGCCGCCCACGAGCCCTGCCAGAGGGAGAGGATCCGTGGAGCCTCCTCCGTCACCGGGGTGGGCATACCGAGGCGGGGGAAGTCTTGCCAGTTGTACGAGCAACCGGTGGCTGTCGCCAGGATCAGGCCCGCAAGCAGCACCTGCGGCAGCTTCCGCCGCATCGGGCGCCGCGACGAGCGGTCGGAGCCGTTGGGACTCACGTAGCGCCTTCCCGAGAGTCTCGGCCCGCGCGACCGGCTGCGGCCGTCTCGCTGGTCGGTCGCCGGCCCTGACGCGGGCAGGGGTTTGGATGTTTATGCGGACCAAACCCTACTGGACGCTATTTGGGGTCGCGCGGGGAGGGTGCCCAACGCGCCGTCCGACACCCCGAAGGGATGGCTGAGCCTTCCGGGGGACGTCCCATGGACCCTGGAATGCCCGCTTCCGGCAGTCATCTGACGGCCCCTTGGCAATCAGGAGTTAGCGTGAGGCGTGGCCTACTTCGACACCGCTTCATCAGCTCCTTTGCACCCCGTCGCCCGGCAGGCGCTCCAGGCGTCCCTGGACGAGGGCTGGGCGGATCCGGCCCGGCTCTACCGCGAGGGGCGGCGCGCCCGGCTGCTGCTGGACGCCGCACGGGAGGCCGCCGCCGAGGCCGTCGGGTGCCGCCCGGACGAACTCGTCTTCACTCCTTCGGGGACGGCCGCGGTCCACTCCGCGGTCTCCGGCGCCCTCGCGGGCCGACGGCGTGTCGGCCGCCATCTCGTACTCTCCGCGGTCGAGCACTCCTCCGTACTGCACGCGGCGGCCACGCACGCGGCGGACGGCGGCACCGTGAGCGAGGTCCCGGTGGACCGGTCAGGGGCCGTGTCCTCGGAGGTCTTCGCCGCCGAGCTGCGCGGCGACACGGCGCTCGCCGCGCTGCAGTCCGCCAACCACGAGGTCGGCACCGAGCAGCCGGTCGCGCAGGTGGCCGAGGCCTGCCGGGCGCTCGGGGTGCCGCTGCTGGTGGACGCGGCGCAGTCGCTGGCCTGGGGGCCGGTGGAGGGTGCCTGGTCGCTGCTGGCGGCAAGCGCGCACAAATGGGGCGGCCCGGCGGGCGTCGGCCTGCTCGCCGTACGCAAGGGCGCACGTTTTGCCCCGCAAGGTCCCGCGGACGAGCGGGAGTCGGGGCGCTCGGCCGGCTTCGAGAACATCCCGGCGATCGTCGCGGCGGCGGCCGCGCTGCGGGCGGTGCGGGCCGAGGCCGCGGAAGAGGCGGCGCGGCTGCGGGCCCTGGTGGACACGATCCGCGCGCGGGTGCCCGAACTGGTCCCGGATGTGGAGGTGGTGGGCGATCCGGTGCACCGCCTCCCCCACCTGGTGACGTTCTCCTGTCTCTATGTCGACGGAGAGACAGTGCTGCACGAACTGGACCGGGCGGGGTTCTCCGTGTCGTCCGGCTCGTCGTGCACCAGCAGCACGCTGACGCCGAGCCATGTGCTGCGGGCGATGGGAGTGCTGTCGGAAGGCAATGTCCGCGTCTCGCTGCCGCCGGGCACACGGCGGGAGGACGTGGAGGGGTTCCTGGAGGTGCTGCCGGGGGTGGTGGCCGGGGTACGCGAACGTCTCGGCGCGCCGGTCGGCGCGTCCGGCGGGGGCACCGAGTCGTCCCTCGTCGTGGACGCGGTCGGCAAGCTCTGTCCCGTCCCGGTGATCGAGCTGGCGAAGGTGATCGGGGACGTACCGGTCGGGGGCACGGTGACCGTGCTCGCGGACGACGAGGCGGCGCGGCTGGACATCCCGGCCTGGTGCGAGATGCGGGGCCAGGAGTACGTCGGGGAGCGGGCGGCGGAGCGCGGGGTGGCGTACGTGGTGCGGCGGGTGTCGTAGGAAGCGGCTTGCGGGACGCCGAGCAGCGTCGGGTACGCCCCCGGCCGCGCCTCGGCCGCCGGTGGGGCTGGGATCAGCCCCACCGGCGGCCGAGGCGCAAGAACCAGGGGGACGGCGCCCCTACAGGTCAGGCCAGGTGTCCGCGGACGTCCGATGCCGCGTCGTCGCCGTACGCCTTCGTGAAACGGTCCATGAAGTGCGCACGCCGCAGCGTGTACTCCTGGGTGCCGAGCGTCTCGATGACCAGCGTCGCCAGCATGCAGCCCACCTGCGCCGCGCGCTCCAGGCTCACACCCCAGCTGAGGCCGGACAGGAAGCCCGCGCGGAACGCGTCACCGACGCCCGTGGGGTCGACCTTGGCGTCCTCCTCCGGGCAGCCGACCTCGATCGTGTCGATGTCCGTGCCCTCGATGCGCACACCGCGCGAGCCGAGGGTGGTGACGCGGTGGCCGACCTTGCCGAGGATCTCCGCGTCGCTCCAGCCGGTCTTGGACTCGATGAGTCCCTTCTCGTACTCGTTGGAGAAGAGGTACTCGGCTCCGTCGAGCAGTATCCGGATCTCGTCGCCGTTCATGCGGGCGATCTGCTGCGAGAAGTCCGCGGCGAACGGGATGCCCCGCGAGCGGCACTCCTCGGTGTGGCGCAGCATCGCCTCGGGGTCGTCCGCACCGATCAGTACGAGGTCCAGGCCGCCGACCCGGTCGGCCACCGACTTGAGCTCGATCTGCCGTGCCTCGCTCATCGCGCCGGTGTAGAAGGAGCCGATCTGGTTGTGGTCGGCGTCGGTCGTGCACACGAAGCGCGCGGTGTGCAGCACCTCGGAGATACGGACGGAGGTGGTGTCCACACCGTGCCGGTCGAGCCACGCGCGGTACTCGTCGAAGTCGCTGCCGGCCGCGCCGACCAGGATCGGCCCGGTGCCCAGCTGGCCCATGCCGAAGCAGATGTTCGCGCCGACACCGCCCCTGCGCACATCGAGGTTGTCGACCAGGAAGGAGAGGGAGACCGTGTGCAGCTGATCCGCGACCAACTGGTCGGCGAAGCGGCCGGGGAAGGTCATGAGGTGATCGGTGGCGATGGAGCCGGTGACTGCGATACGCACGGGAAGGCGCTCCTGGGGAGGGCTGGCAGTGACAGTTCACGCTACCGGGTTCGCGGCCCGTAACCGAACCACGGAAACTACCCGATAGTAGGGCTTTTTTACTGGAGCCCCAGGTGCATACGGTGCGGCTATGACGAAGCAAAGCGCCCTGCGCGAGCCGCGAGAGACCGAGATGAGCCTGGCCCAGCTGCGCGGTGACTGCGCACGCATGGCGCCGCACTGGATCGTCCCTGCCATCACAGCGCCCGCACCCGTGTCCCCTTCGCTCATCCACGGTGTCGTGGTGCCGGCCGCGTCGGCACGACTGGTCGGCTCGATGTCCATATACGGCGACTGAACCGGCGCCGTTCACGGCACAGCACACTCGCGCGACGCTCCGGCGCGCGGGAGGGAACCGCACGCTCCCCCGCTCCGTCCCATCCGTGCCCTCCCCAGCACAGGGCACGAGACAAGGAGCGATGCGGTGAGCAGCACGGAGAACACCACGCACGACACCCCGCGCCGTCGGCGTTCCCCGCTCGTCGTCGCCTCGGTGGCGGCCGCGGTGCTCGTCGCCGGCGGTGGCGGGGCGTACTTCGCGACCGCCGGCTTCGGCGGCTCCGGCGCCCCGGACGCCAGGAGCGGTGCTCCCGGCGGCGACAACGATCCGCCCCCGCTCGCTCTGGACGGCTACACGGAGAGGGGCGGGGCAGGCGGTATCGCCCCCGGTGAGCCGGACCCTTCCGGCGGCCCGGTCCGCTACAAGGCCGCGGGCGACCTGCCCGACGGCCCCGACGACGCCGCCGTCCACCGGGCGAGCGGCACGGTCACCGAGGCGGAGGTGACCCGGCTGGCCAGGGCGCTCGGACTGCCGGGCACGCCACGTCTGGTGGGGCCGACCTGGAAGATCGGGGCGGACAAGGACGGCTCGGGGCCGCTGCTGCAGGTCGGCAAAGACGCTCCGGGCACCTGGACGTTCGCCATGTTCGGCGCGTCACCGAGCGGCGACAACTGCCTGAAGGGCAAGTCCTGCCCGTCGGGCGGTGACACCCCGAGCGGCAACACCTCCGGGGGCAGCGCAGGTCAGGCGGTGAGCGAGGAGGCCGCGAAGAAGGCCGCGGCCAAGGTGCTCGACGCTGTGGGCCAGGGCAAGGCCGATCTGGACGCGAAGCAGCTGATGGGCGCGGTACGGGTGGTGAACGCCGACCCGGTGGTCGGCGGGCTGCCGACCTACGGCTGGGCGACGGGGATCCAGGTCGGCCCGGACGGAGACGTGGTCGGCGGCAGCGGCCTGCTGAAGAAGCCCGAGAAGGGCGACAGCTATCCGGTGATCTCCGCCGAGGACGCACTGAAGCAGCTGAACGAGGCCGGTGCGGGTACCGACCCGGTGCGGATCGGCGGCTGCGCCACACCGGTCCCGGCGGAGGGCGAGAAGCAGCAGGACGGCGAGCTCAAGCCGTCGGCGCCCTGCGGGCCCGAGGGCTCCAAGGCCGAGCCCGAGCAGGTGACGGTCAGCAAGGCCGTCTTCGGGCTCGCCGCGCAGTATGTGGAAGGCCGCCAGACGCTGGTGCCGTCGTGGCTGTTCGAGGTGGTACCGAAGGACGCCGACCGGCCGTTCACGATCACGCACACGGCGGTGGCCCCGAAGTTCCTCACGGCGCCCGAGCCGCCGCAGCGGGACATCACCCCGACCGAGCCCCCGAAGGACCCGGCGGTGCCCGGGGACGGGATGAGCCTCACCTCGTACAGCGTGAGCGGCGACGGGCGGACGCTGTCGCTGACGTTCTGGGGCGGTGTGTGCAGCGACTACGCGGCGAAGGCCACCGAGAGCGGCAAGACGGTGCGGGTCCGTGTCGTGGAGACGAATCCGGACCCCAAGCGGGTCTGTATCGCCCTGGCCAAGGAACTGACGGAGTCGGTGACCCTGGACAAGCCGCTGGGCGACCGGAAGGTCGTGCGGGCGGACACGGGTGAGGCAGTGCCCCAGAAGCGCTGACGGCGCCGCGGGCAGATACGCCGAAGGCGGCGGTCCCGGAAGGGGACCGCCGCCTTTCCGTGGCGCGACCTAGCTGAACGAGTCTCCGCAGGCGCAGGAGCCCGTGGCGTTCGGGTTGTCGATGGTGAAGCCCTGCTTCTCGATGGTGTCCACGAAGTCGATCGACGCACCACCCAGGTACGGGGCGCTCATGCGGTCGGTGACGACCTTCACCCCGTCGAAGTCCTTGACCACGTCACCGTCGAGCGAACGCTCGTCGAAGAACAGCTGGTAACGCAGACCGGAGCAGCCGCCGGGCTGAACGGCGACGCGCAGCGCCAGATCGTCACGGCCTTCCTGGTCCAGCAGGGCCTTGATCTTGGCCGCGGCGGCGTCGGACAGGAGGATGCCGTCGTTCACCTTGGTGGTCTCGTCCGATACGGACATCTGCTTCTCTCCCGGGTAGTACGGAGACTGCTTGCCGACGGTTGCAACCGGCCGGGTCCCGGATTCATTCCGGGCGAGCCCTAGTCTTTCCCTTTCATGCTCGCACACCGGCCGAGGTGGGACACCGACCTGTCGACAGGGGGTGCGTCACATCGACGCTATGGACATCGTCAAAGTGACGTGAAGCGGTTATGATAGATAACGTCAAATAGACGAAAAGGTCTGTCTGCAGAGAAGAAAGGGTGCGTGTCGTGACCACCGCCCAAACCCGCCCTGAGCTCGACGTCCAGCCGACGCCGCTCGCCCTGCTGCTGCTCGGCCGCGAAGCCGACCCCAGGAGTGAGCGCGGCGTGGAGTGCCCCGGCGACCTGCCGTCGCCGTCCGACCCGGACCTGGTGGCGCGCGCCCGTGCGGCCAAGGAGAAGCTCGGCGACAAGGTCTTCGTCCTCGGCCACCACTACCAGCGTGACGAGGTCATCCAGTTCGCGGACGTCACCGGGGACTCCTTCAAGCTGGCGAGGGACGCCGCGGCACGTCCGGAGGCCGAGTACATCGTCTTCTGCGGTGTGCACTTCATGGCGGAGTCGGCGGACATCCTCACCACCGACGACCAGAAGGTCGTCCTGCCCGACCTGGCGGCCGGCTGCTCGATGGCCGACATGGCCACGGCCGAGCAGGTCGCCGAGTGCTGGGACGTGCTGACCGAGGCAGGCGTCGCCGAGCAGGTCGTGCCGGTGTCGTACATGAACTCCTCCGCGGACATCAAGGCCTTCACCGGCAAGCACGGCGGCACCATCTGTACGTCGTCGAACGCCAAGCGCGCGCTGGACTGGGCCTTCGAGCAGGGCGAGAAGGTCCTCTTCCTGCCGGACCAGCACCTGGGGCGCAACACGGCCGTCCGGGACATGGGGATGTCCCTGGACGACTGCGTCCTCTACAACCCGCACAAGCCGAACGGCGGGCTCACGGCCGAGGAGCTGCGCGCGGCGAAGATGATCCTTTGGCGGGGCCACTGCTCGGTGCACGGCCGGTTCTCGCTGGACTCGGTCAACGATGTCCGCGAGCGGATCCCGGGCGTGAACGTCCTGGTGCACCCCGAGTGCAAGCACGAGGTGGTGGCCGCCGCCGATTACGTCGGCTCGACGGAGTACATCATCAAGACGCTCGAGGCGGCGCCGGCGGGCTCCAAGTGGGCCATCGGCACCGAGCTGAACCTGGTCCGCCGCGTGGCGAACGCGCACCCGGACAAGGAGGTCGTCTTCCTCGACAAGACGGTCTGCTTCTGCTCGACGATGAACCGCATCGACCTGCCGCACCTGGTGTGGGCGCTGGAGTCGCTGGCGGACGGCAAGCTGGTGAACCGTATCCAGGTCGACCCGGAGACGGAGAGCTTCGCGAAGCTGGCGCTCGAGCGGATGCTGGCGCTGCCGTAGCCGTAGCCGCACACGTACGCACGGGAACGCACTCCTCCCCCGGCCCGCTCACGGGTCGGGGGAGATGCGTGCGACCACGGCCCTTGAACGCTTCCCCCGCGCCCGCCGGATGAGCGCAAGCTGAGCTGCCCCCCCGTGCAGGTGGGCACCCGCTCTCGGTGCAGGAATGACCGCAATGCGGAAGCCCCCGCAGCCGCAAGTGGCGGCTACGGGGGCTTCGTTCGGGTACGGCCAGGGGCTCAGGCGCCGACCGGCTGGGGGTCCGCTTCGTCCGCAGGCTCGGGGGCCTGCGGGGTGGACTCGCCCGACGTCGCCGCGCTCTTCGCGGCACGCTTGGCACGGCGGCGCTCCTTGCGGAGTTCCACCATCGCGTACAGCGTCGGGACCAGCAGCAGCGTCAGCAGCGTCGACGTGATCAGACCACCGATCACCACCACCGCCAGCGGCTTGGCGATGAAGCCGCCCTCGCCGGTGACGCCCAGCGCCATCGGGAGCAGGGCGAAGATCGTCGCCAGGGCCGTCATCAGGATCGGGCGCAGCCGGTGCCGGCCGCCCTCGATGACCGCCTCCACCACGCCCAGGCCCTGGGCCCGGTACTGGTTGATCAGGTCGATCAGCACGATCGCGTTGGTGACCACGATGCCGATGAGCATCAGCATGCCGATCATCGCCGGGACGCCCATCGGGGTGTCCGTGGCGACCAGCAGACCGATCGCACCGGTCGCCGCGAACGGGATGGAGACCAGCAGGATGAGCGGCTGGATCAGGCTGCGGAACGTGGCGACCAGCAGCATGAAGACGATGGCGATCGCCGCCAGCATCGCGAGGAACAGGTTCAGGAACGCATCCTGCTGGTCCTCGGTCACACCGCCGATGGACGCCGTGGCGCCCTCCGGCAGGTCCAGCGCGTTGATCTTGGACTGGAGCGCGGCGTTGACCGCGCCCTGGTTGTCACCGGTCGGCTTCGCCGTGATCGTCGCGGCCCGCGAGCCGTCGATGCGGGTCATCGAGACCGGTCCCGGGACCAGCTTCACATCGGCGATGTCGCCGAGTTCGACCGGGCCGAGCGGCAGGGCGCGCAGCTCCGCGATCGTCTTCGCCGGCTTGGCCGAGGTGATGACGATGTCCCGCTCGGTGTCGTCCACGAGCGCCTTGCCGGCCGGGGTGCCGCGCACCGCCTGGGCGACGGCCATACCGAGCGTGGCGTCGGTGAAGCCGGCCTCGGCCGCCTTCGGGGTGGCCGTGACCGAGATACGCGGCACGCTCTGCGCCAGGTCGCTCTGCACGTCGGTGACGTCGTCGAGCACCGCCACCTCGTCGCGCACCGCCTCGGACGCCTTCGCCAGGACGTCCGCGTCGGCGGCCTTCACCACGACGCTCAGGTCCTGGTTGCCGAAGCCGTCGCCCGCCGCGATCGTCGTGTCGCCGATCCCGTCGAGCTTGCCGAGCTCCTCGTCGATGCGGTCACGGGTGCGCTCGTAGGACGCCGAGTCGTTCAGCGTCAGCTGGTACGAGGCCTGGTTGGCGCCCGTGCCACCGCCGAAGGCCGCCATGAAGCCGGAGGAGCCGACCGTGACCTGGTAGTCCTTGATCTCGTCGAGTCCGTCGAGCACCTTCTCGATCTTCTTCGCCGAGGCGTCGGCCGCCTCCAGGCTGGTGCCGGGGGCCAGCTCCTGCTTGATGGACATGACCTCCTGCTCGCCCTGGTCGAAGAAGTTGGTCTTGAGCATCCCGGCCATGCCGAAGGTGCCGAACAGCACGGCGAGGGCGAGGACGACACTCGTGAGGCGGCGGCGGGTCGCGAAGCGCAGGACGGGGACGTAGGCCCGCTGCAGCCGGCTCTTCGCCTCCTTCTCCTCCGCCGTGCGCCGGGCCTCGTCCGGGTCCATGCCGCGCACGGCCTTCGGTGCGCGCAGGAACCAGTAGGAGAGGACGGGGACCACGGTCAGCGAGACCAGCAGGGAGGCCAGCAGGGCCGCGGTGACGGTCAGGCTGAACGAGCCGAACAGCTCGCCCACCATGCCGCCGACCAGACCGATCGGCAGAAACACCGCGACCGTGGTCAGGGTGGAGGAGGTGACCGCGCCGGCGACCTCCTTCACGGCGGTGACGATGGCGCTGTGGCGCTCCTCGCCGTAGCCGAGGTGCCGCTTGATGTTCTCCAGGACCACGATCGAGTCGTCGACGACACGGCCGATCGCGATGGTCAGGGCACCGAGCGTCAGCATGTTCAGCGACAGGTCGCGGGTCCACAGCACGATCAGCGCGAGCACCACCGACAGCGGGATGGAGACCGCGGTGACGAGGGTGGAGCGCAGCGAGGCCAGGAAGACCAGGATCACGATGACGGCGAACAGCAGGCCGAGTGCGCCCTCGGTGGTCAGGCCGGAGATCGCCTTGGAGACCGCCGGGCCCTGGTCGGAGACGACCGTGAGCTCCGCGCCGGCGCCGAGGTCCGCCCGCAGCTCGGGCAGCTTGTCCTGGACGGCTTCGGAGATGGCGACGGCGCTGCCGTCGTTGTCCATGGTGGCGAGGACGGCGAGGCTGGGCTTGCCGTTCGTACGGGTCAAGGAGACCCGGGTGGACTCGGTCTGCTCGACCTCCGCGACGGCACCGAGGCGGACCGGCTTGCCCTTGTCGGGCACGATCCGCAGGTCCTCGATCTCCTTCAGCGACGTGAAGGCGCCGCCGACCTGGACGGTACGGCTCTTGCCGTCCTCGGAGAACGAACCGGCCGGGACGGTGGCACCGCCCGTCTGGAGGGCCTCGGCCAGCGAGGCGGTGGTCAGGCCGGCGCGGGCGAGCTTCTTGTTGTCCGGGGTGACGGAGACCTGCAGGTCCTGCACGCCGTCGACGGTCACCTGGCCGACACCCTCGATGTCCTCGAGCGCCGGGACGACGGTCCGCTCCAGCTGGCCGGCCAGCGCCTGCTGGTCCTTGTCGGAGGTGACGGCGAGCACGACGGCCGGAATGTCGTCCGTCGCACCGGCCACGACCTGCGGGTCCACGTCGTCGGGCAGCTGGGCGCGGGCCCGGTTCACGGCCTGCTGGACATCGGCGACGAGCTGCTTGGCGCCGTCCCCGTAGTCGAAGCCGACCGTGATCACGGCGTTGCCCTCGCTCGCCGTGGCCGTGACGCTCTTGATGCCGTCGACGGCCTTGAGCGAGCTCTCGATCGGCTCCACGACCTGCTTCTCGACCACATCGGGGGACGCGCCCTGGTAGGGGGCGAGCACCGACACCATCGGAAACTCGATCGAGGGCAGCAGCTGCTGCTTGAGCTGCGGGATGGCGATCGCCCCGAAGAGGATCGCGACGAGCGACATCAGCCCGACAAGGGCCCGTTGCGACAGGCTGAATCTGGACAGCCAGGACATGGGGTCTCTCTTCTGTGGCGTTCGCGGAAGCGGAAGGGGGCGGGCACAGGCAGGTGCCCGCCTATACCTTCGGGCATCCCGGAAGGCCGATCCGTAGGCCCCAGGTCCCGTTCCTCGTCGCGCGCATACCGCAGCTGGAGTACATCCGGAACAACTCAGTCCACCCTTGGACGTACCAGGCCCGACTCGTACGCCGTCACCACCAGCTGGGCCCGGTCGCGGGCGCCCAGTTTGCCCATGGCCCGGTTCACATGGGTCTTGACGGTGAGCGGGCTGACCTCGAGGCGGTCGGCGATCTCGTCGTTGGAGTGCCCGCCGGCGACCAGTACCAGCACCTCGCGCTCCCGGCCGGTGAGCGCGTCCAGCCGCTCCGCGTACGCTCCCGGCTCCGGGGCGTCGTCCGAACTCCCGCCCTGCGCGAGGAATCTGGCGATCAGGCCCTTGGTCGCCGCCGGGGACAGCAGCGCCTCGCCTGCCGCCGCGATCCGGATGGCGCTCAGGAGCTCCTCGGGCTCCGCGCCCTTGCCGAGGAAACCGGAGGCCCCGGCGCGCAGCGACTGCACGACGTACTCGTCCACCTCGAAGGTGGTGAGCATGACCACGTGCACCCCGGTCAGCTCCGGGTCCGTGCTGATCATCCGGGTGGCGGCAAGGCCGTCCGTACCGGGCATCCGGATGTCCATCAGGACGACATCGGCCCTGGCCGAGCGGGCCAGGGCGACGGCCTCGGCACCGTCGGCGGCCTCGGCGACGACCTCCATGTCGGGCTCGGAGTCCACCAGGATCTTGAACGCGCTGCGCAGCAGTGCCTGGTCGTCGGCGAGCAGCACCCGGATCGTCATGCGTCCTCCCCCGTACGGGTCTTGATCGGCAGTATCGCCTGGACGCGCCAGCCGCCTCCGTACCGGGGCCCGGCGTTCACCCTGCCGCCGAGCGCGGTGACCCGCTCACGCATGCCCAGCAGTCCGTGGCCGCCGCCGGCCGCCTCGGGGCTCCCGGTCCCGGCGCCGTTGTCCAGCACGGTGATCTCCAGGCTCGCCCCCACCCGCACCACGCTCACCTCCGCCTTGGCGTCGGGGCCCGCGTGCTTCTGCACATTGGTCAGCGCCTCCTGGATGATCCGGTACGCGGCGAGGTCCACGGCCGCGGCCGGGGTGACGCCGTCGTCGGCTCGCGCGACCTCGACCGGCAGACCGGCCTGCCGGAAGGTGGTCACCAGCTCGTCGAGGACGGCGAGGCCGGGGGCGGGCTCGGTCGGGGCCTCGGGGTCGCCGGACTGACGCAGCAGACCCACCGTCGCGCGCAGTTCGTTCAACGCCGACCGGCTCGCCTCCCGGACATGCGCCAGAGCCTCCTTGGCCTGGTCGGGCCGCTTGTCCATGACATGGGCGGCGACGCCTGCCTGCACATTGACCAGGGCGATGTGGTGGGCGACCACGTCATGGAGGTCGCGGGCGATCCGCAGCCGCTCCTCGGCGACCCGGCGCCGGGCCTCCTCCTCACGGGTGCGCTCGGCCCGCTCGGCCCGCTCGCGTATGGCGTCGACGAAGGCGCGCCGGCTGCGCACGGCGTCACCGGCGGCGGCCGCCATGCCCGTCCACGCGAAGACTCCCAGGTTCTCCTGGGAGTACCAGGGCGCCGACCCGTAGAACATCGCGGCGCCGGTCAGCCCGCCCATGGTCAGCAGGCCGACCCGCCAGGTGGTGGGCCGGTCGGTGCGGGAGGCGACGGTGTACAGCGCGATCACCGCGCTCATCGCGACAGGTGCCGCGGGATCACCGGCCACCAGCTCGACCACCGAGACCGCGCCGGTGACCATGAGCACGGCCATCGGGTCGCGCCGCCGGAAGACGAGTGCGCCCGCGGCGACCAGCATCAGCAGAGCGCTGCGCACCTCGGGGGTCCGCGTCCCGAAGGTGGGCCCGTGCGGCCCGCCGGGATCGGCGAAGGAGCCGGCGACCATGCAGATCAGTACGGCCACGGCCAGCCCGGCGTCGAACGCGAGCGGGTGCGCGCGGAGCCAGCGCTTGGTGCGGTCGAACCGGTCGGCGAGTGAGGTCACGTCAGGCAACGTTACGGCGTGCCGCTCGCAGGCGGGTACGCCGTGACAGCCGCAGGACTTCGGCCCCGAAGCGCGGCGTGCCCCGCCCCCTCAGTTGCGGGGGCGGGGCACGCGGCGGTGTCGGAGTGGACGGTCGGCCCGGGATCAGCCGGGGATCAGACCGTCGTCGCCGAGGAGTTCGCGGACCTCCTCGAGCGTCGCGTCCGCAGAAGGGAGAATCAGTTCGGACGGTTCCAGGGAATCGTCGGGCAGGGGCTCGCCGAGCTCGCGGACCTTGTCGAGCAGCGACTGCAGCGTCCGGCGGAAGCCGGGACCGTCACCGCTCTCCATCTCCTTGAGCAGTACGTCGTCGAGCTTGTTCAGTTCGGTGAAGTGGCTGTTGTCCAGCTCCACCTGGCCCTCCCCCATGATCCGCACGATCATGACGAGTCCCTACTGTCGGTCACTGCTTGTCGAACTTGGGCGGGCTGCTGGGCTGCTGTGCGGTGTTCTGGCTTCCGCCGCTGCCGCCCTCGATGGCCTGCTGGGAGCTCGAGCCGCCCGCGAGTTCCGCCTTCATCCGCTGGAGCTCCAGCTCGACGTCCGTGCCGCCGGAGATCCGGTCCAGCTCGGCCGCGATGTCGTCCTTCGCCATCCCGGACGGGTCGTCCAGGGCGCCGGAGGCGAGCAGCTCGTCGATGGCACCGGCCCTGGCCTGCAGCTGGGCGGTCTTGTCCTCGGCCCGCTGGATCGCCAGGCCGACGTCGCCCATCTCCTCGGAGATGCCGGAGAACGCCTCGCCGATCCGGGTCTGTGCCTGGGCCGCGGTGTAGGTGGCCTTGATCGTCTCCTTCTTCGTGCGGAAGGCATCGACCTTGGCCTGCAGCCGCTGCGCCGCGAGGGTCAGCTTCTCCTCCTCGCCCTGCAGGGTCTGGTGCTGCGTCTCCAGGTCGGTGACCTGCTGCTGGAGCGCGGCCCGGCGGGAGAGCGCTTCGCGCGCCAGGTCTTCACGGCCGAGCGCCAGCGCCTTACGGCCCTGGTCCTCGAGCTTGGACGACTGTCCCTGCAGCTGGTTCAGCTGCAGCTCGAGCCGCTTGCGGGAGGTCGCCACGTCGGCGACTCCACGGCGCACCTTCTGCAGCAGTTCGAGCTGCTTCTGGTACGAGTAATCGAGGGTCTCGCGCGGGTCCTCGGCCCGGTCAAGGGCTTTGTTCGCCTTCGCGCGGAAGATCATCCCCATACGCTTCATGACACCGCTCATGGGCTTCGCGCGCCCCCTTCTGACTATGCAGCTTCAGCAGCACTCCAACAGAACCCACAGTACGGGCCCTGCATCCATTACCGCACTGTTCGGGTACGGATGCGGTCATCCCCAAGGACGACTGCGTACTGGTTCCGATCCGGCGCAAGGAGTAGGTGGCCGTCAGGGATCCGTCACACAGAGTCCGCTCTGTTCAGCTTCTGTCCCCTACGGACGCACGCCGTTGCGGGATCGTTCCCCACCGGGCTGTGGTCCATGCGCCGCACCCCGTACCCTTGGGCTTTGTGTTCCGTAGCCGTTCCAAGGAAGAGAAGGCCCCCACCGACAAGGTGACGGCGGACCTCTCCAAGCAGCCCCGCGACCCCGAGGCCCCCAAGGGCCGCCCCACGCCCAAGCGTGCCGAGGCGCAGAATCAGCGCCGCCGCGCGTCCAGCGCGCCGGCGGACCGCAAGGAGGCGATGAAGCGACAGCGTGAAGCACGCCGCTCCGACCTGGCCCGTCAGCGCGAGGCCCTCGCGGGTGGCGACGAGCGCTACCTGCCGGCCCGTGACAAGGGCCCGGTGCGTCGCTTCGTGCGCGACTTCGTCGACTCCCGCTTCTGCGTCGCCGAGTTCTTCCTGCCGCTCGCGGTGGTGATCCTGGTCCTGAGCATGGTCCGGGTCGCCCAGCTGCAGAACATCGCGCTGCTGCTCTGGCTGGGTGTCATCGTGCTGATCGTCATCGACTCGATCGGTCTGGTGATCCGGCTCAAGAAGCAGCTCAAGGAGCGCTTCCCGGACGAGCCCAAGCGCGGTGCCGTCGCCTACGGTCTGATGCGTACGCTCCAGATGCGCCGGCTGCGTCTGCCCAAGCCGCAGGTCAAGCGCGGAGAGCGGCCCTGACCGGACACGCCTCGCAGACCGCGCCGGACCCCGGGGGCTCAGCGGGCTCACTGCCCGCACCGCGCTCCCGCTTCAGCGGGGGCTCCGGCGCGTGGCTCGCCGGGGTGGGCGGGCTGCGCAACACGGTCCGTCAGGAGCTCGTGGCCCGTCAGCTCGACGACCAGATCACCTCCCGCTACCCGGTCGGCCGGCGCCTGCGGGTGCTGGACGTGGGCATGGGCCAGGGCACCCAGGCACTGAGGCTGGCACGCGGCGGGCACACCGTGACCGGTCTGGAGTCCGACCCCACGATGCTGGAGGCCGCCCGTGACGCGCTCGCGGGCGAACCGGCCGGGATCCGCGAGCGGGTGCGGCTGGTCGAGGGCGACGGCCTGGAAACCGGTGTGCACTTCCTGCCCGGAAGCTTCGACGTGGTCCTGTGCCACGGCGTGCTGATGTACGTCGAGAAACCGGACGCGATGCTCGCGGGACTGGCCAGGATGCTGGCGCCGGGCGGTCTGCTGTCCCTGCTCGTACGGAACGCGGACGCGCTGGCCATGCGGCCGGGCCTGGCCGGCGACTGGCAGGGGGCGCTGACCGCCTTCGACACGACCGCGTACACCAACCGGCTCGGGCTGACCGTACGCGCGGACCGGCTGGAGGCGCTGACCGCGACGCTGGCGGGGATCGCCGCGCCGCTGCACGCCTGGTACGGGGTCCGGGTCTTCACGGACAACGTGGGCAACGACGTCGAACTGCCCGCCGCCGACGAGCTGGACCGGCTGCTGACGGCGGAGGACCGGGCGGGGCGCACGGACCCGTACCGCGGGGTGGCGGCGCTGCTGCACCTGTGCGGAGTGCGCCGTAGCTGACACGAACACGAAACCCCCGGCACAGGCGGCCGGGGGTTTCGCGTGTCCTCGGTGGCGTGAGCATCGAGAGACAGGTGGGCGGCCGCCGGGGCACAGACGTGTTGCGCCCGTGAGACCTGGCGCGCGAGCCTGTCCGTGCACGTCCGCCCCGCACCGCCAGGTCGTGGCGCCTCGGAGCCGTCCCGGCCCTGATCGGTGCGGCGAGCAATCGGCGGCTGCTGAGGTTGCCAGGGACGTGACGATGCCGGTGGTCGCGCACCGGCTGTCGGCGGTGGCGCCGACCGGATCGTTTCGCGTCAGTTCCCGGCAGCGGCACGGGGGGCGGCCCGGCCGGGCGCAAGAGCTGACCTGCGAGGGTCGGGACCGTGCCCCGACCCGAGTGCGGGAGCGGCGGTTTCGGACCCGCACATCATGTGCCGCACGACTTCCACCGACTCAGGTGCTCATCGCGCGACGGTCTTCCAGGACGTTCGTGGCCGAGCCGGTGCGCTGCATTCGCTGCCACCGCAGGCGGTTGCCCATCAGGGCCGCGACCACGGACTGGACGACGACCAGGTACATCAGCTGCCGATAGACGAAGATCTGGAGCGGCAGGGTCCACAGGGGCTCGAACTTCTCGCGGTCCAGGCGCAGCGCGTACACCGCACTGAAAATCTGGACCGCGGTGAAGGCCAGCCAGACCGCCGCCGCCTGACCCGCGCCCTGGAACAGCAACCCGTACAGGGCGAAGACGTCGACGAGCGGGGCCAACAACGGCAGCACCGTCTGGAACAGCAGCAGATAGGTGAGCCCGCGGCGGCCGAGCTTGCCTCCGGCGCCCCTCTCCACCAGCGCGCCGCGGTGCTTCCACATCGACTGCAGCGTGCCGTAACACCAGCGGTAGCGCTGCCTCCACAGCTGGCGCACGGTCGAAGGGGCCTCGGTCCAGGCGATCGCCGACTCCTGGTAGACCACCCGCCAGCCGGCCCGGCACAGGGCCATGGTGAGGTCGGTGTCCTCGGCGAGGGTGTCCTCGCTGACGCCTCCGACGCCGACCACGGCATCCCGGCGGAACGCTCCGATCGCGCCGGGCACGGTCGGCATGCACTCCATGACGTCGAACATGCGGCGGTCGAGGTTGAAACCGATGACGTATTCGAGGTGCTGCCAGCGGCCGAGGACACCCTGCCGGTTGCCGACCTTGGTGTTTCCGCTGACCGCACCGACACGCGGGTCGGCAAGCGGCTGGATCAGACGGAAGATCGCGTCGGGTTCGAAGACCGTGTCGCCGTCGATCATGACGACAATGTCGAAGTGGGCCCAGGCGAGACCGGTGTTGAGGGCAGCGGCCTTCCCGGAGTTGGGCTGACGCACCACCATGACCCGGCGGTCGCCGATCGCCTCGGCGATCTCGAAGGTCCGGTCGGTGGAGCCGTCGTCGACGACGATGATCTGCACGGCCTCGTGGGTGGAGGCGAGCAGCGACCGCACCGTCGCCTCGATGCCCGCTTCCTCGTTGTACGCGGGGACGATCACCGAAACCGGGTCGGTCAGCGGCGGAGAGCGCGGGGCGCCGCGGCGCCGGGAGCGATTGCCCCGGACCCGCTTCACATGGACACGGGCGACGGTCAGCAGCATCAGCAGCCGCGCCGCGGTGATGGCCCCGGCCGCGAGCAGGAACCAGGTCATTCCGTCGGCGAAGGCGCGGGACGCCTGCTGCGCGCGGACGACCGCGGCGCCCTTCCACTCGGCAGCTGTGCCTACGGCGTACGTCGTGCCCGGGAGACCGAGACCGGCGCCGACGGTCGTGTAGGTGACCTGGTCGCCGCGGTCGGCGGTCAGCAGCCGCCCGGTCTCGGCAACGGCGGCCCCCGAGCCGGTGAACTGGCGCACGGCGCCCTGGTCGGGTGTCCGGGCGGGCTCGTCGGCAACGACGACGACATAGCCGTCGCCGATCGCGCGCCGGGCGGCCTCGCCCATGTCGTCGCAGAGCGAGGCGGCACCCTCGGTATGCGGAAGGCGCAGCAGATGGGTGCCGATGCCCGCGGTACCGGCGAGGACGTTCTGGGTGAGGGCGAGCTCCAGTCGGACGCGGGGCCCGGACAGATCGGCGAGGCTCGCGTCCGTATAGGTGTGCGAACCGATCTCGTGGCCCTCGTCCTTGATCCGGCGTACGAGGTCGGGGTGGGCGGCGGCCCGGGTGCCGGTGAGGAAGAAGGTGGCCTTGGCCCGGTGCTGCTTCAGCACATCGAGCAGACGTGGGGTCCAGGCCGGGTCGGGGCCTCCGTCGTAGGTGAGGGCGATGGTGCTTGCGGGCATCCGGGCTGCGCGGACTCCGCCGGTCTTCGGGTCCTGACGCATGACGGGCCCGTTGGCGAACGGCGCCTCCGGCTCCGCCGGGCACCGGGCGGTCGGCGCGGCGGTCGCGGCTATCTCGTGCCGCCCGTAGCCGCTGAAGAGCAGCGCGGTGGCGACGACGGCCAGGGTGAGACTCAGCAGCACCCAGTGGGCACGGGGATCCCGGCGCAGGGCGTGCCGGGTCACTTCGGCCCCTTGCCGCCTGCGGCAGGACTGCGCCGGGGGGCGTTGCCGGAATTTCCGGGAGGAGCGCTCGATGTCGGGGCGGACTCAGGCGGCGCCTGCGTGGCTCCGGGGCCGGTTGCCTCGGCGCTGGGGCTTTCCGATGCGTCGGCGCTCTCGGTGGCGGAGGCCGAGGAGGAGGCCGCGTCGGAGACCGGTTCCGCACCGGCTTCTTCGTCGGCGGCTTCCCCGGGCTCGGCGGTGGAAGGCGTTGGTTCGGCGGTGGGCGTGGCCGGATCCTGTCGGCTCTGGCTCCACGGCAGCGGCCCGCCGCTCGGCCCGGAACCGAAGAGCCCGGCCAGGACTATGACGACAAAGCAGACGCACGCGGTACCTACGACAATGGACACATACCTCATGAGGCGGCGCCGACGCCCCGAGGCGTCGACGAATACCGCGTTCTTCTGTCGGGTCACAGCCGCGGATTCTAGGGACTGAAGGGCTCCGTTTCGAAGCCGGGTGCGAAATCCGACATTCTTCTGTGCCGTGAAGGACGGGCGGCCGGGGTCTCCGCGTACACTGCGGCGGCCCACGCGCCTGCACACGGTCAGGCACGAGGGGGCGGTCCCCGGCACTTGCCGAAGTCCCGGATCCGGGCGCTCGCCGGCTGCGCCCCAGCCTGCGTGCAGGCACGGCGTCCGAAGGGCCCGGGGGTCGCGTACCCCCGGCGCCCCCGAGGCCCGTCCTACGACTCGCTCGCGTCCAGGCTCATCGGGCCGTAGATCTTCGCGGCGTCCTCCGACAGCACCACCTGGTCCGCGCCGCCCTCGAGAAGTTCCTTCCAGTGCTCACCGATCCAGGACTCGGCGTCGCCCTGGGTCGTGAACTCCTCGGGCTCCACCGCCGGCTGGACCTCCGTGCCGTCGGACTTCTCGAACCGCCACGTCCATGCCATGTGCGCCTCCCACGTCCCGCCAGTTGATCGGTTTGCTGCCCGCAGCGTAGCCGGGCGCGCACGCGCGAGGGGGACGCGGGAGGATCAGAGGCGTGGAACTGACTCTGCTCGGCACCGGCGCGCCAGCCGGACTCCCTCGGCCCGACTGCCCCTGCGCCGTGTGCGCCACCGCACGCGGGTCATCGGCGCGGGCCGCCACCGCGCTGCTCGTGGACAGTGCGCTGCTGCTCGATCTGACCCCGGGGGCCGCTCTGGCCGCCGCGCGGGCCGGGCATTCACTCGTCGGCGTACGGCAGGTGCTGCTGACCCATCCGCACGACGGGCCGGCCGTGGATGTGCCCGCCGGGCTGCCGGCGGCCGGGCGGGTACCGGACGGACGGGAGTTGACGCTGATCAGCGGTCACCGGGTGCGGGCCATGTCGATGGATCACCCGGGCACGGGGTACGAGGTGACGTCGCCCGAAGGCGAGCGGCTCCTCTACATGCCGCCCGGCGCCGCGCCTGCCGGGCTGGCCGAGGGGCTCGCCGCGTACGACATGGTCGTCGGCGATGTGATCGGACGCCCCGATGCCGTCGCCCGCCTGCGCGCCTCGGGCGCGATCGGCGCCACGACCGATGTGATCGCCGTCCACATCGACCACGAGGTGCCCGGCGGCCCCGAGCTGGACCGGCGGCTCGCGGCGGCGGGCGCACGGGCCGTGCCGGACGGGACGACGCTGATCGTGGGCGAGTACGAGGCGGTGCCGGACGTGCCGCGCCGCACGCTGGTGACGGGCGGGGCGCGGTCGGGCAAGTCGCTGGAGGCCGAGCAGCGGCTGCAGACCTTCCCCGACGTCGTGTACGTGGCGACGGGCGGCGGCCGGGACGGCGATGCGGAGTGGGCGGCCCGGGTGTCCGCACATCGCGAACGCCGGCCCGGCTCCTGGCGGACCGTCGAGACCTGCGACCTCCTCCCGCTGCTCACCGCCGACGGGCCGCCGCTGCTGATCGACTGTCTGTCGCTGTGGCTCACCGAGGCGATGGACAAGGCGGGTGCCTGGGACGACGGGCACTGGGCGGCGGGGGGCGAGACGGAGCTGCGCGCCCGGGTGGCAGAGCTGGTGGCGGCGGTCCGGTCGACCTCCCGCACGGTCGTCGCCGTGACGAACGAGGTCGGCTCCGGCGTCGTCCCCGCCACCGCCTCCGGGCGCCGCTTCCGGGACGAACTGGGCCGTCTGAACGCCGCCTTCGCCGACGAGTGCGAGCAGGTGCTGCTGGTGGTGGCGGGCCAGGCACTCGTCCTGCGCGGCTGAGCCGGGACCGGTGCCGGTACTGTTCGGCGAATGAGCAGGCTGAATCTCGACGACTTCTCCGATCTGATCGAGCGCCCCGACAGCGGCACCCGGCGTGACGCCGAAGAACGCCGGGAACGGCTGATCGTTCCGCCCGGTTCGCTCGGCCGTCTCGACGAGCTGGGCGAGTGGCTCGCGGCCGCGCAGGCAGCCGTTCCGGTCCGGCCCGTCGAGCAGCCGCGGGTGGTGCTGTTCGCCGGCGATCACGGGGTCGCCGAACTGGGCGTCTCCGGCCGGGAGTCCGGCACCGCGCACGAGCTGGTACGCGCCGTGCTGGACGGCGCGAGCCCCGTCGCCGTACTGGCCCGCCGATCGGGCGTGCCGATCAGGATCGTGGATGCCGGTGTGGACTGCGCCCCGGAGCTGCTGCCCGAGGACGTCGTACGGCACCGGGTGCGGCGCGGCAGCGGCCGTATCGACATCGAGGACGCGCTGACCCTCGAGGAGGCGGAGGAGGCCGTCCGCCTCGGGATGGCGATCGCCGACGAGGAGGCCGACTCCGGCACCGACCTGGTCGTGCTCGGTGATCTGAGCGTCGGCGGCACCACGCCCGCGTCCACCCTGATCGCCGCGCTGTGCGGTACGGACGCCTCGGTGGTGACCGGTCGCGGAGGGACGGCGATCGACGATCTGGCGTGGATGCGCAAGTGTGCGGCCATTCGCGACGCACTGCGGCGGGCCCGGCCGGTGCTGGGCGACCAGTTGGAGCTGCTGGCTGCGGTCGGCGGCGCGGACATCGCCGCGACGACCGGGTTCCTGCTGCAGGCCTCGGCACGCCGCATGCCGGTGATCCTCGACGGCGTCGTCTCGGCGGCGTGTGCGCTGGTGGCCCAGCGGGCCGCGTTCCGGTCGCCGGACTGGTGGCTCGCCGGCCAGCTGAGCGGTGAGCCGGCGCAGGCGAAGGCACTGGACCGGATGGCGCTCAACCCGCTGCTGGACCATGGCATCACCGTGGGCGAGGGCACCGGGGCACTGCTCGCCCTTCCCCTCGTCCAGGCCGCGGCGGCGTTCGCCGCCGAGCTGCCCGAGCGCGCGGAGAAGACGGGGGGCTGACCCGCGGGTGCGGCCGGGCGGGACCCGGCCGCACCGGTGCGCCCGCCTGCCGCGCGACGCCCCATATGATCGTGTGTCACAGCAAAAGTCCGGTTGTCCGGCGGGAGAAGCGGACGGCGAGATGTGGATCACCCGTGTCCCGCTCAACTTCCCGGCACCCGGACGGGTCTTCGGACGGGAGCTCGACGCTCGGCGCGGGACCGTGCCGGGACCGCGGCGCTCGCCGCTCGGCTTCTCACGCCGGCGGCAGGTCGGGTTCCCGGACCGCGCCGCCTCCACGTACCGAAGTACCGAACGACCCGGAGCGGACGATGAACACTGCCTCCGCCTTCGCGCGCCGCGAGTGGGGACCCCTGTACGACACCGTGCAGCCGGCACTCGTCACCAAGAGGTGGCGGGCGATCCCGCTGACGCTGACCGGCATCGCCCTCACGGCCCTCTTCTATCTCCTGCAGCACCAGTCCTGGGGGCTGCGGCTGGTCCATGACATCGGCTTCGTCCGCGCCGAGGACCCGCTGTGGCTCACGCTGCTGCGTACCCCCCTCTCGCTGTTCGTGCCCGCGCTGGATCTGCCGGTATGGGGCGCGCTGGTGCAGATACTGCTGGTCTTCGGCCTCGCGGAGATCGCGATCGGCCCACGGCGCACGCTCGCGATCGCCTACCTGTCGACCCTGGCCGGCACGACATACGCCCGGATCGGCGTCGCCGTGGGCCCGGGCGGCCCGTTCGGGCTGCCCGCGTCGGACGGCGAGATCGTGGACACCGGCCCGTCGGCGGCGGTCGTCGGACTCGCGGTCTTCGTCTGCTACCGCTATCAGTGCTGGGTCACCGCTGCCCTGGTGATCGTGGCGATGATCGTCGAGGTGATCGTCAAGCCGAACCTGGCGGGCAAGGAGCATCTGGCGGCGATCGCGGCCGTGCTGGTGGTGTGCGCGGTCGACGCGATGCGGAAACGGCGTCAGGGTTTCGGCGCCGACCGCCGGTCGGGCCTGCCGCCGATGAGGTCCTGAAGCTTGCGGCGCGGCCGCTCCCAGCGGCGGTCGTGGCGGTACGAGCGCAGCCTGGATCGTGCGCGGGCCTTGGGTCTGCGCCGGTAGAAGCGGCGTGACCAGGGCGATCCGGGCCGGGCGAGACGGATCGCGCCGAAGAGTGCCACCAAGGGCACCAGGGTGCCGAAGATCGCCATGCGCAGCTTGCCCTTGAACAGCGCGATCAGGACGAAGCAGAAGTTGAGGCCGAGGGTGAGCAGGAAGATCCGGCGGTCCTCGCGCTCGTCGGCCGTCAGATCGTTGACGCCGAGCGGTGCGTACCCGCCGAGCGTGAGCAGCAGCAGGGCCACGGTCAGCACCACGACCTCGACGCTCTTGCGGCCGGCGTCGCTCCAGTACACGTCGTCGAGATGAAGGATCAGCGCGAACTCGTCGAGGAGCAGTCCGGCGCCGATGCCGAAGATCACCGCGCAGACACTGGCGCCGATGCCGCTGTGCCTGCTGGTGGCCACGGCCCCGAAGCCGCCGATCACGGTGAGGATCACGCCCGGCACGACATGGTGGATGTGCACTCCGCCGGAGCTGACGTTCCGGAAAGGGCCCTTCCCGGCTCTGATCATCCGGGTGATCGTCCGGGTGATCAGGAAAGTCAGCACGAACGCGGCCAGCGCGAGCAGCAGAGGGAGCTTTCCCGGCTCCACGATGTTGCGGTAAAACCAGTGACCCATGCCACGCGCTCCCGTTTTGTCCGTTGTGCGCAATCTACCGTCGCGGCGCACCGGCTACCCTGCGCGCGGTGAGCTTCAGGACGACAAACGGCGGCCCGGTGGCCGGCATACGGTTCGCGTTCGGCACCCTGACCGTGCTGCCGGTCCGCGTCACCCACTGGGACCGGGACGCGGCCCGCGCCGGCATGCTGTGTGCGCCGCTCGCCGGCCTGGTGGTGGGCCTGTTCGCGGCGGCGCTCGGAGGGGTGCTCACACTGCTGGGCTCCGGTCCGCTGCTCGCCGCGGTCGCCACCGCCGCGGTGCCCGCCGCACTCACCAGAGGCCTCCATCTCGACGGCCTCGCCGACACGGCGGACGGCCTCGGCAGCGCCCGACCCGCCGAGGACGCGCTGCGGATCATGAAGCAGTCGGACATCGGCCCCTTCGGGGTGATCACGCTGCTGTTCGTGCTGCTCGGTCAGGTCGCGGCGCTGTACGAGCTGTACGCGCAGAGCTGGGCGCTCGGCGCGAGCGGCGCCGCCGTCGGTGCGGTCACCGCACGCCTGGCGCTCACCCTCGCCTCCCGTACGGGCGTCCCGCCGGCGCGCCCCGAGGGCCTGGGCGCGGCGGTCGCCGGCGTCGTGCCCGTACGCATGGCCCTCCTCGCGGCGGTCCTGACCGGGGCTGCCTGCGCGGGCGCGGGAGCGCTGCTTCGGCCGTACGGGGCGCTCCACCACGCGGTGGCGGTGGCTGCCGGGCTGGGGGCGGCACACCTTCTGCTGCGGCACTGCGTGCGGCGCTTCGGCGGGGTGACGGGTGATGTGTTCGGGGCGCTGGCCGAGACGGCGGCGACCGTGACACTGGTGGCGCTGGTGCTGGGACAGGCGTAACGGATCCGTGACCGCCGGGCGGGCAACCGTACCTGGTTCCGGCGGGTCGAACGCTTGTGATCATTCGACACCGTTTTCCGCTCCTCGCCGCCGGGGCGGCACTGGTGCTGACCGCCTGTTCGGGCGGCGGCGCAGCCGCCGAGAAGCCGGCACACCCCGTGTTCGACGCGCCCGTCCAGGGGCAGCCGCGCAAGGCGCTGCTGGCGACGCAGAAGGCGCGCAGTGCGAGCTTCACGCAGACGCTGACCTTCACCTCCCGGCACGGTGGGACCGTGCTGACGTCCAAGGGCCGACTGGACTTCCCCGGCACCCGGGCGTCCGGCTCACTGGCCTGGAAGCTTCCTGCCGGCCTGCCCGGCAGCACCAAGGAGGCGCTGCTCGGCACCGCGCTGGCCGACCGCACCTCTGCGTCCACGCTCCAGGTCGCGATCGATCCGAGCACCGTCCGCATACGCCCCGGCACGGCGGACTACTGGCTCCGCTACGACGACTCGGACCCCTGGGAAACCAGCTCGATCGACGGTCTGCGGGGTTCCGAGGCGGCGTTCGGCGGCACGCTGCTGGAGATCGTGAGCGGCGCCGGGGAGGTGAAGTGGTCGGCGGCCGCCGACGGAGGCCGGCGTTACCGCGCGCAGGTCTCCGCCTTCAACGCGCTGGACATGTTCGCGCAGGACATCAGAGGCGAACTCAACAGCTCGATCTCCCCCAACAGCACGGAGAACCGCGTCGCGCTGGATCTCACGACGGACTCCCGGGGGCGGATCACCCGCGCCGAGGCCGACCTCACACCCTTGCTCCGCGAGGAGGACAGTGCCCTCTACCCGATGAACGAGCTGCGCGCCGTGCTGACGATGAACGGCTACGGGGCTTCCGCAGCGCCCGCACCGGCGCCGTCGGGGCGCACGCTCGCCGCCAAGGAGGCCGTACGCCCGATCGCCGACGTCCCGCGCGGCACGTGCGTCGACGGCAGCACCGGGATACGGAACCCGAAGGGGACCATGGTCGTGCAGGTGAGCTGCCAACAGCCCCACGACGCCCGGGTCTTCGCGCACCCCGGGCTGGGTGGAACGGACCACCCGGGGGAGGAGGCCGCCGAGCGGCAGGCCCATGCCGCCTGTGAGCGTGCCCACGACACGGCGCCCTCCTCCTGGACCCGTGAGTCGGTGGAGTCCGGGGCCTATTGGCTGATCTGGCCGACCAGCAGCGAATGGGGCGTCGGCCAGGCGCCGAAGGCGACCTGCTACGTCATGTCCCGCTGACGGCGCTTCAGTGCCGGAGCCCGTGCGGGAGCGTGCCCCACGGATGCGCCCCCGTCCCGGGAACGACGCAGTGCACCGCCGCACCGGCGCGGGCGTCCGGCGGGGCGGCGTACACCAGATGGCAGAACCGCTCCGGCGGATGTGCGGCGGTCCAGGAGGGCACGCCCGATGTGCGGTACGCGTCCCAGGGACCTTCGAACGTGACCAGCAGGTCGGCGAGTTCCGCGTACGCCGGGTCGGGGTGAACCCCGTGGTTCAGGACGAGTGTGGCCGCGCCGACCGCGCGGACCGCGACCTGAAGACGGCGGTAGTGGTCCAGGGCCTCGGGTCCGGAACTCACCTGGTCGAGGAAGGCCCCGTCGGTGCCGTACCACGTGCGGTGGCGCAGCAGGTCCGCCACGACGGCGGAATGCGGGCGGCGGCCGTAGTCGGTGTCGGCGTAGCCGAGCACCCGGACGCCGGCCGCGCGCAGACGCCCGGCGACGGCGGCGAACGCGGGGTCGGGGGAGGCGCCCGGCCCGCTCGCGGGATTGAGGATCACGCCGTAGAGCCGGGGCGCCGCCGCGACGACGGCGTCCCAGGCGTCGGGGCGGTCGGCGGGATGCTCGTAGTACGGGACCAGCAGACTCTTCACGGGCGTTTCCTGGGTGGTGTCATACGCGGTGGGCGGTGGCCCGGCCCAGCAGTACGCAGACGAGCCCGGCCAGCAGCGCGGCGGCGACGGCCGCGACGCAGAGCCCGACGGTCCGTGGGCCGCCCGTGCCGGTGATCAGGGCGGCGCTCTGGACGAGCGCCGCGCCGCCGCACACCGCGGCGGCGGGCGTGACCGCTCCGAACGACTGGAGCAGCAGCCCGGTCCACAGCACCGTGCCGATGAGCAGCAGCGTGGCAAGGCGTACACCGCCGAGCGCGGGGGCCGCGGGCCACAGCAGGGTCCCCACAAGGGCGAGGGCGAACAGGACGGCGAGATACAGGGCGAGGCACTCGGCGAGCACGGCGACGGCGATGCGCCGGAAGTCGCGCGAGGTGGTGCTGGCCCGCAGCCCGGCCAGGCTCCCGCTCCGGAAACGCAGCAGCAGCCACTCGGCGGGCCCCGTGCTCAAGGTCAGCGCCACGGCGGACGGCGCGGCGACGACAGCACCGTCACGTCCGGCGAGCACGTCCCCGAGGGCGGTGTGGAGCACGATGAGCCCGGCCCCGAGACCGAACACGCCGTAGGGCACGGAAGCTGCGAGGCGGGGCCCGGCGAACGGCCCGCCGCCCCGGCGGTCCCTCGGCCCTTCGCCGAGACTCCGGGCACGAGGCCACCGGACGACCCGACGGACCGCACTCAGCAGCACCCGCGCCGGGCCCCCGTCCCGCATCACGCCGGCGGCCGCACCACCGGAATCCGCAGCTCCGGAAGACATCAGCCCCTTGTCCCCGCGGCGGGACCGCCTCGGCCCCGGCACGGCATGAACCCCGGCAGCACCCGCCGCGTCGACACCGACCGCACGGCGCCACCGGATCACCCGACGGGCGTCACCCGGCCGCGCCCGCCCGGGATCCGGCTCGCCACGGCGCCGGGCGCGCGGCAGCGGACCCACCGCGCCGGTGACGCCGCACAGCCTCGGCCGCCCGCTCCCGGCCGCGCCCGCGCGCGGCGCCGGCTGCGCGCAGCCGGTCCGAGGCGGGCCCGGGAGCCGGCGGGACGGCTGCGACGCGCGCAGCGCCCGCGTGGCCAGTGCCGTTGCCGCCAGCAGCGACACCAGCAGCAGCGATGTACGCACCGCCGTCGGCAGACCGTGCAGCAGGACTGCTGTCGCCCCGGCCGCCATGGGCAGCAGTGCACCCAACAGCGCCCGCTCGCGGTTCAGGACCAACAGTGCCGTCGCCGCCGCCAGGTACAGCGCCTGGGCCGTGGCGAACGCCGCCGCCGGCCAGCGGCCCGGGGCCGTGGAGGCCGCGGCCGCCAGTGCCGCTGCCGCACCGCCGAGGAACGCGCCCGTCGGGGCGCCGCGCAGCAGGCACAGGGCGGCCGCCGGGCGGTCGCCAAGGGCCAGCCAGGAGTAGGCGCGGTGCGACAGCGCCTGGTTCCACACCCAGCCGGTCAACGCCCCCGCGAGCAGCGGGGCCAGAGTGGCGCCCTGCAGCAGCGGAGCGCCCAGCACATAGGCGAGACCCGGCAGTGCGAAGACCAGACCCCGGAGCAGGCAGCCCAGCAACCCTGTCCGCCACGGGTCCGCCGACGGGCCGGGCGGCTCCGGGTGGCGGCGCGGGACTCGCGCGTACAACTCCTCCGCCAGCGTGAAGGAGTCCTGGCGACCGTACGTCGACCTGATGTGATCGTCCGTCATACCGTCCGACTCGAGGATCGCCGCGATCTCGTCCGGGTGAACGGCCTCTGCGATCACGTCCTCCATCCGGCAGGAGAGTTCGGTCATCGGGTCGGCCGCGGCCGACCCGCCGCGCGGCCGGGGCAGTGACGGCAGCGTGTGGCTGTGCTGTCCGGGGCCTTGCCACAGCGGTCCGCTCACCGGCGTGCCCCCGTGACCGCCGCCGGGACCGGGACGAGGTCCGTGCCCCGCGTGTCCGCCAACTCCTCTGTGTCCGTCAACGCCTCCGTGTCCGGCGGGAATCCGGCGAGTTCGAGGTAGATCCGGCGGAACCCGTCCACGGACCGCCGCAGGGTGAACCGGTCGATGACCCGCTGCCGGGCCCGCCTGCCCAGCTCCGCCCGCCTCTCATCGTCCCTCAGGAGCGCGAGCGTGGCCTCGGCCATCAGCGCGGGCTCGCGCGGCGGCACCACCAGGCCGGTGTCGCCGACCGCCTCCCGCACCCCGCCGACGTCGGTCGACACCGTCGCCCGCCCGCACGACATCGCCTCGATCAGCGAGAAGGGGAACCCTTCGCTGATGCTGGAGAGCAGGACCACGCTGCCCGCCGCGTACGCCCGGGCGACATCGCTGACCCGGCCCTCCCAGGCGATGCCGTCCACGACCCCGAGCTCTGCCGCGAGCTTCTCCAGCCGGGTGCGGTACTCCTCACCGCCCGCCGGCACCCCGCCGAACAACCGCAGCCGCACCTCGGGCAGTTCGGCGCGGACCATGGCGTACGCCCGGATCAGCGTCCGAAGGTCCTTGATCGGGTCGATCCGCCCGGCCCAGGCGATGGCCGGTACGTCCGGTTCGGGTCCTGCCTCGGGGAAAGCGTGCGGGTCGACCCCGTTGTAGACGGTGCGGATACGTTCCGCCGGAGCGCCGCCCCGTTCCTCCCACCTCCGGTTGTACCGATTGCACGGCGTGATCAGGTCGGCCTGGCGGTAGCCGAGCGAGTTGAGCTCCCGGTAGAAGCTGAGCATCAGAGTCTTCACGGGAGCGCGCTGCGCCTGGACCCGGTAGCCGAGATAGCGCTCGCGCAGATAGATCCCGTGCTCGGTGAGCAGAAACGGCACCCCCTCGAAGTGCTGCGCGGTCAGCGCGGGCAGGGTGGCGAGCCCGGCGCTGACGGCGTGGGCGACGGCGTCGTCCGGGATGCGTACGGCCAGCGGCCGCAGCGCATGCTCCAGCAGATCGGTGGCCGTCAGCGCGTCGTGCACAGTGGGCCGTGCCGCCGAGATCTCCAGGTGCGGCATGGTCCATATCCACATCAGCAAGCGCACCGCGGACTCCGAGCGCAGAGCGCCGGTCAGCAGCCCCGCCCTTGCGTAGGCGGCGAGTTCGTACAGCTCCTGGCCGAAGTCGCAGTCGGCTGCCGGGTCGAGCATCGAGAGCAGCCATCGCTCGTACACGTCGAGGAAGCGGCGGTGCTCCCGGCGCGGGAGCCGCCGCCGGCCCGGCTCGGGCCCCCACAGCGGGACTGCCCGGTGCCGGTACACGTTCGGCGGCAGCTCCCAGGTGACCGGCTCGCGGCCGCTGCCTGTGAGGGCGACGACCTGGAAGTCGACCTCCGGCATGCCCCGTACGAGCTGGTCGCACCAGGTGGACACGCCCCCGTGGACGTGCGGATAGGTTCCTTCGGTGAGCATGGTCACATGGCGGCCAAGGCTCAGCATGGTCGTCGTCCCCCCAGGACAGCGGTCGGTGGCACTCAGGCCGGGAGCTTGAGCGTGATCGCCGACTGGAGCAGTTCGGGCGTCGTCCAGGCGGACCTCGCCCCGGCGTAGGCGGATCCGAAGACCGCCGTGCTCAGGAGCAGTTGCTTCCGGGTGCCCTCGGGGGCGGTGACGGGGGCGCTGACGCCCGACGGCGCCTTGACGGTGACGGTGTCGCCGATGCGGTATGCCGTGACCTTGCCGTCGGCGAGCGCCTTGTTCCAGGCTGCGCGCTGCTGGAGTTCCGTACCGATGTCCCGCTGACGGGGGTTGACCAGCGGGGCGCTGTCGGCGAACAGGGCACGGTAGTCGGCGAGCACGTTGTCGAGCACCGGGTAGAGGATGCGCTCCTCGGCCAGGTTGGACTGGTGGACGTAGTGCGGGCGCGGGTCGCCTGCCACGACGTGGCCCAGCGCGATACGCGTCTCCTGCGGGACGATGTGGTCCGCGTAGCCGGTGGCGGTGTCGAGAGGTCCGGGCAGGCAGGTGGAGGCGGGGTTGGTCTCGCAGATCCCGCTGCCGCCGTCGGCCGCCGAGGTGTAGATCCAGTTGTACTCGTCGGCCATCTCCGCGGCCGTGCCGGTGTTGTAGTACACGTTCATGGGGTGACGCGGCACGGTCAGCGCCGAGCCGACGGAACGCTGCTGCGGCTCCCGGGAGTTGTCGCTCGCGATCCACTTCACGCCGTTGTCGGCGAGGGCGCCCGCGAGGTTCGGGTTGTCCTGGGGCTGCTGCGGCAGGGTCTTCAGACCGGAGTGCTCACCCGTGACCAGCTCGCTGCGGTCGACCGGAAGTCCCTTGCGCACGGCCCAGTCGTGGTTGTCGCGGATCTGCGAGGAGATTTCGGAGCGGCTCGTCCAGCGGGTGTTGCCGGCCCCGTCCTCGGCGCACTTCCAGGGCACGACCGACACGTCCTGGACACAGCCGAGGAAGGGGTGCGTGTACGTGTGGTTGATCCACCGGTACTGCGCCCGGTCCGCCAGCAGGCGGTCGGTGAGCGGGTCGCTGCCGCCGTGCTCAGCTTTCCACTCCTCGCCCGCGCCCGCGTTGTGCACCATGTCGAGGGTGAGTCCCGACGAGCGCTGCCAGGCCGCCGCGTACTCGGCGTCCGCGGCGGTCATCCGGATCGGGTCGCTCTCCTCGCCGCCGCCGACGCAGTCGATGTCGCCGGGGGTGCAGTTGCGCTCGGTGTCCCAGCGCGCGTCCGGCGCGAAGACGTCGTCGACGTGCACGGAGAAGTAGTGGCGGCTCTGGCCGAGGTGGATGCCCTGGGTGAGCCATTCGACGATTCCGCGGGCCAGCACCCGGAACTGCCGCTGATGACGGTTGTACGCGAAGGTCACCACCAGCTCGCGGCGGCCGTCGTGCGCGTACTCGCCGATCAGGCTGGCGCGCCCCCCGCCGTCGCCGACGGGGGTGTCCAGATAGCTGGTGAAACCTTCCCTCGGCCTGCCCGCATAGCCATAGCTCTCGGTGATCAGCGGCGAGTTGTCCTCGAAGGTGACAGGGCCGTCGAGGTAGCCGAAGGGGCCGCCGCGCCCGGCGGCGGTCACCGCGCTCCCGGCACCGTCCAGTACGCCCGCATAGCCGCCGTTGTCCGTGTACTCCAGGCCGACGCCGGGGTGGGACCACGTGTACGCGTCCACCTGCCGGATGGCGAAGGTCCGCTCGTACGCGAAGAGCGCGGCGTTCTCCGCGGCCCCGGCGGCCGTGTCCGCGCCGAACGGGTCCTCGTCGGGGACGACCACCCCCTGGTACTTGGCACGTGGGCGGCCGCTCACGGTGTCGCTGAGGAACGCGGCGTTCACGACCGGGCGGTCCGGGTCGGTCAGATCCACGGTCCGGTACGGCACGCCGGTGTTCTGAAGTTCGGAAACGATCGCGTCGACCGCGCCGCCGCCGTCGTCGACGACCAGCACCGTCAGATCGACACGTGGCGCCGGGGCGGCCGCCGCCGACGCCGGGACGGCGGCCGCCAGCGTGGCGGCCGCGAGCGCTGTCGCGGTGGCTCTCGCCACGGTGATCGCGGGCATGCGTCGTCCGTACTGCTCCATCGATGTCCCCCCTCGGACTCCTCCTCGATGCGGTACGCGAACGAGGAGGAACTGTGCAGATGATGCAAAAGGGCGCGCCGCCCCTTGCCGGAATGAAGCGAGTGTGGCCGAGGTCTCACCATCTGCGGGGCAAACACGAAAGAGACGCCACGGACGAGTGAACCGCCGCCGCCGTGAGCGACACATAGGGCCACGCGTAGGCTCTTGTCCGGCAAGGGGTTGCCGATCCACCCCCTTCGACGCCCCTCTACGGCACCCGAACTCAACGGAAGCGAGATTTCACCACCGTGACTGCTCTCACTCTCAGCACTGCCGGCGCGGCAACGCTGCGCGCCGACGCCCTCGTCGTGGGCGTTGCCAAGGGCGCCAAGGGTCCGGTCGTCGCGCCGGGCGCCGAGGCAGTGGACAAGGCGTTCGACGGAAAGCTCGCCTCCGTCCTCGAGACCCTCGGCGCCGGCGGTGGCGAGGGCGAGATCACCAAGCTGCCCGCTCCCTCCGGCCTCAAGGTGCCGGTCGTCGTCGCGGTCGGGCTCGGCAAGGCACCGGAGGCGGACGAGGCCTACGACAGCGAGGCGCTGCGCCGCGCCGCGGGCGTCGCCGCCCGCGCGCTGACCGGTGCGAAGAAGGCCGCGTTCGCGCTGCCGATCGAGGCCGTCGAGGACGCCGAGGCGATCGCTGAGGGCGCGCTGCTGGGCGCCTACGCCTTCACCGCCTACCAGGAGAACGGCAAGAACGGGAAGAAGCCGCTGGCCGAGGTGGCGCTGCTGGGTGCGAAGCCGCGCGACAAGGCGTTCAAGGCCGCGGCCGAGCGTGCCCTCGCGCTGACCGAGGAGATCAACCGCGCCCGCGACCTGATCAACACCCCGCCGAACGACCTCACCCCCGAGGCCTTCGCAGCCGTGGCCAGCGCCGCCGGCAAGGAGCACGGCATCAAGGTGCAGGTGCTGGACGAGAAGGCGCTCGCCAAGGGCGGCTACGGCGGCATCCTCGGCGTCGGCCAGGGCTCGCAGAACCCGCCGCGCCTGGTGAAGCTGACGTACACGCACTCCAAGGACGCCAAGCACCTGGCGCTGGTCGGCAAGGGCATCACGTACGACTCGGGCGGCATCTCGCTCAAGCCGGCCGGTCACAACGAGACGATGAAGTGCGACATGAGCGGTGCCGCCTCGGTGTTCGCCGCGGTCGTGGCCGCCGCCCGGCTCCGTCTCGCGGTCAATGTCACCGGCTGGCTGGCGCTCGCCGAGAACATGCCGTCCGGCAACGCCACCCGCCCGGGTGATGTGCTGCGCATGTACAGCGGCAAGACCGTCGAGGTGCTCAACACCGACGCCGAGGGCCGGCTCGTGCTGGCCGACGCGCTGACGAGGGCCTCGGAGGAGAACCCGGACGCGATCGTCGACGTGGCGACCCTGACCGGCGCGATGGTGATGGCGCTGGGCAGCCGCACCTTCGCGATCATGTCCAACGACGACGCCTTCCGCACCGAGATCCACGAGATCGCGGAGGAGGTCGGCGAGGCGTCCTGGCCGATGCCGCTCCCGGCGGACCTGCGCAAGGGCATGGACTCGCCGACCGCCGACATCGCCAACATGGGCGAGCGGATGGGCGGCGGCCTGGTCGCCGGTCTGTTCCTGAAGGAGTTCGTGGGCGAGGGCATCACCTGGGCCCACCTGGACATCGCGGGCCCGGCCTTCCACGAGGGCGCGCCGTACGGCTACACCCCCAAGGGCGGCACCGGCACCGCGATCCGCACCCTGGTCAAGCTCGCCGAGCGCACCGCCGACGGCGACCTCGGCTGAGCCCTGCGTCACATCGGCCGGCCCCGGGCATACGTCCGGGGCCGTTCGTGTTCGCTTGCTACGTTCACTTTCGACGTAACGAGCACACCACCCGTACGTTCGTACGGGTCAGTAACCGTCCGGGACGGCCCACCGGCCGTCTCAGACCCCGGCCCCGCGTCCCGCCTTCCGTCAACAAGTGCGAAGATGGGTTCTCGGCAGGACAGGGCCCCCACCACAGGGCCGAAGATTAAGCGGCCGAACACCAGCCGCCGCGCGGTCAGTGAGGACCGGCGAACGGCGCACATGCATGGAGGACGTGACGTGGCGAACGACGCCAGCACCGTTTTCGACCTAGTGATCCTCGGCGGTGGTAGCGGCGGTTACGCTGCGGCGCTGCGTGGGGCTCAGCTGGGCCTGGACGTCGCCCTGATCGAGAAGGACAAGGTCGGCGGCACCTGCCTGCACCGGGGGTGCATCCCCACCAAGGCCCTGCTGCACGCGGGCGAGATCGCCGACCAGGCCCGCGAGAGCGACCAGTTCGGTGTCAAGGCCACCTTCGAGGGCATCGATGTCCCGGCCGTGCACAAGTACAAGGACGAGGTGATCTCGGGCCTGTACAAGGGTCTGCAGGGGCTGATCGCCTCCCGCAAGGTCACCTACATCGAGGGTGAGGGCCGACTGTCCTCCCCCACTTCCGTCGACGTCAACGGCCGCCGTGTCCAGGGCCGCCACGTCCTCCTCGCGACCGGCTCCGTGCCGAAGTCGCTGCCGGGCCTGGAGATCGACGGCAACCGCATCATCTCCTCCGACCACGCGCTGGTCCTGGACCGCGTCCCGCAGTCCGCGATCGTGCTGGGCGGCGGCGTGATCGGCGTCGAGTTCGCCTCGGCGTGGAAGTCCTTCGGTTCCGACGTCACGGTGATCGAGGGCCTCAAGCACCTCGTCCCGGTCGAGGACGAGAACAGCTCCAAGCTTCTTGAGCGCGCGTTCCGCAAGCGCGGCATCAAGTTCAACCTGGGCACCTTCTTCGAGAAGGCCGAGTACACCCAGGACGGCGTCCGCGTCACCCTCGCCGACGGCAAGACCTTCGAGGCCGAGGTGCTGCTGGTCGCGGTCGGCCGCGGCCCGGTCTCGCAGGGCCTGGGCTACGAGGAGCAGGGCGTCGCGATGGACCGCGGCTATGTCCTGGTCAACGAGTACATGCAGACCAATGTGCCCACCATCTCCGCGGTCGGCGACCTGGTCCCCACGCTCCAGCTCGCGCACGTGGGCTTCGCCGAGGGCATCCTGGTGGCGGAGCGGCTGGCCGGGCTCAAGAGCGTGCCGATCGACTACGACGGCGTGCCGCGGGTGACGTACTGCCACCCCGAGGTCGCCTCCGTCGGCATCACCGAGGCCAAGGCCAAGGAGATCTACGGTGCGGACAAGGTCGTCGCCCTCAAGTACAACCTCGCGGGCAACGGCAAGAGCAAGATCCTGAAGACCGCGGGCGAGATCAAGCTCGTCCAGGTCAAGGACGGCGCCGTGGTCGGCGTCCACATGGTCGGTGACCGTATGGGCGAGCAGGTCGGCGAAGCTCAGCTGATCTACAACTGGGAGGCACTGCCGGCCGAGGTCGCGCAGCTCATCCACGCGCACCCGACGCAGAGCGAGGCGCTCGGCGAGGCCCACCTGGCCCTGGCCGGCAAGCCCCTGCACTCCCACGACTAGCAGTCCCGGGCGCGACGACCACTTCCGCACATTGTTAAGGAGCAACTGAAACCATGGCGGTTTCTGTAACCCTTCCGGCGCTCGGCGAGAGCGTCACCGAGGGCACTGTCACCCGCTGGCTGAAGGCCGAGGGAGAGCGCGTCGAGGCCGACGAGCCGCTGCTCGAGGTGTCGACCGACAAGGTCGACACCGAGATCCCCGCCCCGGCCGCCGGCATCCTCGCCTCCATCAAGGTCGCCGAGGACGAGACCGTTGAGGTCGGTGCCGAGCTGGCCGTCATCGACGACGGCACCGGTGCGCAGGCTGCCGCGCCTGCTCCGGCCGAGGCCGAGACGGTCGTGGCCGAGGTCCCTGCCGCCGAGGCCCCCGCCCCTGCCGCCGAGGCCCCGGCCGCCGCGCCGGCAGCGCCTGCCGGTGGCGCTTCGGGCACCGACGTCGTCCTCCCCGCGCTCGGCGAGAGCGTCACCGAGGGCACCGTGACCCGCTGGCTCAAGGAGGTCGGCGAGGAGGTCACGGAGGACGAGCCGCTGCTCGAGGTCTCCACCGACAAGGTCGACACCGAGATCCCGGCCCCGGCTTCCGGTGTGCTGCTGGAGATCGTGGTCGCCGAGGACGAGACCGCCGAGGTCGGCGCCAAGCTGGCCGTCATCGGCGCCCCGGGCGCGGCTCCGGCCGCAGCTCCCGCCCCGGCCGCCCCGGCCCCTGCCGCTCCGGCGCCCGCCCCGGCCGCCCCCGCGGCTCCGGCTCCGGCTCCGGCTCCGGCTCCGGCACCGGCTCCGGTCCAGGCAACCGCGCCTGCCGCTCCGGCGCCCGCTCCGGCTGCCCCCGCTCCGGCTCCGGTCGCCCCCGCGGCTCCGGCTCCGGCCGCAGTTGACGCCGGCGACGCGTACGTCACCCCGCTGGTGCGCAAGCTCGCTGCGGAGAACGGCGTGGACCTCCGTTCCGTCAAGGGCACCGGCGTCGGTGGCCGTATCCGCAAGCAGGACGTCATCGCCGCCGCCGAGGCTGCGAAGGCTGCCGCCGCGGCTCCGGCTGCTGCCGCGGCCGCTGCGCCGAAGGCTCCGGCAGCCCTCCAGGCGTCCCCGCTGCGTGGCCAGACGGTCAAGATGACCCGCATGCGCAAGGTCATCGGCGACAACATGATGAAGGCTCTGCACTCGCAGGCCCAGCTGACCTCGGTCGTCGAGGTCGACATCACGAAGCTGATGCGGCTGCGCAACCAGGCCAAGGACGGGTTCGCGGCCCGCGAGGGCGTCAAGCTGTCCCCGATGCCGTTCTTCGTGAAGGCGGCGGCCCAGGCGCTGAAGGCCCACCCGGTCATCAACGCCCGGATCAACGACGACGAGGGCACCATCACGTACTTCGACTCGGAGAACATCGGCATCGCCGTCGACTCCGAGAAGGGTCTGATGACGCCGGTCATCAAGGGTGCGGGCGACCTGAACATCGCCGGCATCGCCAAGAAGACCGCCGAGCTGGCCGGCGCCGTGCGCGCCAACAAGATCACGCCGGACGACCTCGCCGGCGCGACCTTCACCGTCAGCAACACCGGTTCGCGCGGTGCGCTGTTCGACACGGTCATCGTGCCGCCGAACCAGGCCGCGATCCTGGGCATCGGCGCCACGGTGAAGCGCCCGGCGGTCATCGAGACCGCCGAGGGCACCGTGATCGGCGTCCGCGACATGACGTACCTGTCGCTCTCCTACGACCACCGCCTGGTGGACGGCGCCGACGCGGCCCGTTACCTGACGGCGGTCAAGGCGATCCTGGAGGCGGGCGAGTTCGAGGTCGAGCTCGGCCTGTAACGCCCAGGGCCGGTCGGCGACGACCGGTGGTCAGCAGCGCAAGTGCCTCCGCACCGGAGCGATCCGGTGCGGAGGCACTTTGCTGTCCGCCCGGGCGGCGCAGTGTGGCAGCGTCCGCGGAAGAGGACGTCCGACCGTCGTCAGAGCGTCCCGGCCTTGACGGCGGCCACGAACGGCGCCCAGCCGTCGGCACCGAAGACGAGGGCCGGGCCCTCGGGTCGCTTGCTGTCCCGGACCGGCAGGACGCGGGGGAACCCGTCGGCGACCTCGACGCAGCTGCCGCCCTGTCCGTCGCTGTACGAGGACTTGCGCCACTGGGCCATGCTCAGATCCGGTGCAGTGCTCATGGTGTCGGGTACTCCTCGGCCGCCGAGTCCAGCAGGGGCAGGCTCGCCGCCGGCGACAGTGCAGCAGCCCTGACGAGATCGTATGACCTCTGACTTTGCTCTACCAGGGCCCGTTCTTCGACGAGTTGACCGCCTCCGGCGCCCTCCGTGTAGACCACTGGCGCCTCGTCCCTGAAAGTCATGACCGATGCCATGCCGTTGATGAACACGTCCGCCGCCGCGGCGAACGGCAGCACCTGCACGAGGATCCGGCGCTCGCGCGCCATCTCGGCCACGTGGCGCAGTTGCTCCCCCATCACGGCGGGCCCGCCCATGGGGACGCGGAGGACGGTCTCGTGCAGCACCGCCCACAGAAGGGGCCGTGTCGGGCCGTCCAGGATGCGCTGCCGGTCCAGCCTCGCCCGCACATAACCCTCGACCTCCTCGGCGTCGGCCAGCGCCAGCGTCGACCGCGTGATGGCCCGCGCATACGCCTCCGTCTGAAGCAGGCCCGGCACCAGCATCGGCGCGTACTCGCTGATCGTTCTGGCACGCTGCTCCAGCTCCACGGCGTCCGCGAAGTACGCGGCGTGCTTGGACCCCTGCGCCAGCCTGCACAGCCGCTGGAAGTGCTCGCCCGACCCCAGGACCCCGTCCAGCAGCTTCGACATCTCCGCCTGCGGCCGTCTCGTCGCCGCCTCGAAGAGCCCGATGTACGCCCCGGAGCAGAACACCCGCTCCCCCAACTGCTCCTGCGACAGCCCCGCCGCCTCCCGCAGGCGGCGCAGCTCCGCTCCGTAGAACGACCTCGGTGAGGTGTAAGGGTCCAGTTCCTTGGCGCCGGGCATGGCCGACTCCCCTCCGGTGCGCGGCAGTTGCCGACTCGGTCCGCCCGACGATCCTAGCTGCGCAGCATCACCCCATGCGTACGGTCCGTAACATTCGGTCCACCGGGGGATCAGCGAGTTCCTCTCCGGTAACCTCGGCCTCGGCCGTCCTGTGAGGAGCTCACCCATGACCGTCCCCGTCGTCCACTCGCTGCGCGATCAGATCCGCGAGCACATTGTGGAGGGGATCGTGAGCGGGCGCTGGAAGCCGGGTGAGCGGATCGTCGAGCGGCGTATCGCCACCGAGCTGGAGGTCTCCCAGACCCCGGTCCGTGAGGCGCTGCGTGAGCTGGAATCGCTGCGGCTGATCGAGTCGGCCCCCAACAAGGGTGTACGGGTACGGAATCTGACCGCGGCCGACCTCGAGGAGAGCTACCCGGTCCGGGCCGGGCTGGAGCAGATCGCCGCGGAGCTGGCGGCGGGGCGGCTGGCCGAGGACTGTTCGGCGCTGGAGCCGCATGTGGCGGCGCTGCACGAGGCGGACCGGGCAGGTGACTCGGCGGCCCAGGTGCGGCACACCGTGGCATTCCACCGTGAGCTGGTGAAGGCGGCCGGCAACGGCGTCCTGCTGCACACCTGGGAGGGCCTCGGCATCGAGGTGTTCACGGCCCTGTCCATCCGCTGGCTCGGCACGGTCCAGAAGTCGTACGCGGAGGAGCACGAGGACCTGGTGGCGGCGTTCCGCCGCCGCGACCCGGAGATCGGCGCCCTGGTGAAGGCCCACGTCCTGGGCTGCGCACCTCGCGCCTAGCGCGTCCGGCCGGTCAGCGCCGCTCCCGGCCCGGCCCGGTCCGGGAGCGTTGCCCCTTCGGGGCTCCTGGCTGTCCCCCGGGCGCGGCCGGGTCCATGTCCTGCGCACTCGGGGCGGGCCCGGCCTCTCGGGCGGCGGGGCCCGGCCGTGACCGTGGCGTGTGCCGCTCCGGGGCAGCGCCCTCGGGCAGGCAGCGGGACCGGGCTGCCGTCTCCCGGAGCACGGTCGGTCCGTATCCGTGCGTCACACGTGCGTCGGGCCGCTCCCGGAGGCACGGCGGGGTCCGTCGCTGTGGCGTGGGCCGCTCCGGGACTCGTGTCCGGGACTGCTTTCCCGGGACTTGCCCCACTCTTACGACGCCTTACGTCCCGGACACGACCCCTGCGCGTCCTTGGCCGGGCCCTACGCCCCGGGCCCGGCACTCCCCGAGGCAGGGACCCGAGCCGCACGCGGGGCTTCGGCGGACGTCCGAAAAACCCCATTCGCCGCGGCACCCGGTGCCCGCTTCGGCGGCACGGGATGCCAATTTCTTGGGAATAGCAGCTTTTCCCCCTGAGACTTTGATCGATCATCGATCAGAGACTTACAGTCGACGACGGGTTCACCAACCCTTCGCCCTGTCCTGCCAGACAAGGCACCCCCTTGGCACCCCCCTGTCTCCACCCCCCTCCTGTCCGGAAGGCGGCGATCATGACCGACCCCGTAGGCAAGCTTCCGAGCGAGCTCGACCAGCTCCCGGACCGTGATGCCGAGGAAACCGCCGAGTGGGCGGCGTCCCTCGACGCCGTCACGGAGCACGCAGGCCCGCACCGCGCCGCGTACCTGATGCGCCGCACGCTCCAGCACGCCGAGAAGGCAGGCATCGCCCTGCCCCGGCTGCTGGAGACGGACTACGTCAACACCATCCCGACCTCCGCCGAGCCCGCCCTCGACGGCGACGAGGCGATGGAAGCCCGGATCACGGCCTGGAACCGCTGGAACGCGGCAGCGATGGTCACCCGCGGCTCCCGGTTCGGCGTCGGCGGCCACATCGCCACCTTCGCCTCCGCAGCCTGGCTCTACGAGACCGGCTTCAACCACTTCTTCCGCGGCAAGGAGGGCGACGGGAGCGGCGACCAGCTCTACATCCAGGGCCACGCCTCGCCCGGCATCTACGCCCGCGCCTTCCTCGACGGCCGGATCAGCGAGCAGCAGCTCGACAACTTCCGGCAGGAGGCGGGCGGAGCCGGCCTCCCGTCGTACCCGCACCCGCGCCGGCTGCCCTGGCTGTGGGAGTTCCCCACGGTCTCCATGGGCCTCGGCCCGCTCTCCGCGATCTACCAGGCGCGCTTCAACCGCTATCTGCTGGGCCGCGGGATCAAGGACACGTCGCAGTCCCACGTCTGGGCCTTCCTCGGCGACGGCGAGATGGACGAGCCCGAGTCGACCGCCGCTCTCGCCCTCGCCTCCCGTGAGCGGCTCGACAACCTGACGTTCGTCATCAACTGCAATCTGCAGCGCCTCGACGGACCGGTCCGCGCCAACTTCAAGATCGTGCAGGAGCTGGAGGCCCAGTTCCGTGGCGCCGGCTGGAACGTCGTCAAGTCCCTGTGGGGCTCGGCCTGGGACGAGCTGTTCCAGCTCGACACCACGGGTGCGCTGGTGCGCCGCCTGCGTGAGGTCCCGGACGCGCAGTTCCAGACGTACGCGACCCGCGACGTGACGTACATCCGCGAGCACTTCTTCGGCGCGGAGCCCGCGCTCGTGGAGCTCGCGAGGCTGCTGACCGACGCCAAGATCGCCGAGTGCTTCCACACCTCCCGCGGCGGCCACGAGGCCCGCAAGGTGTACGCGGCGTACAAGGCGGCCGTCGAGCACAAGGGCGCGCCGACGGTGATCCTCGCGCAGACGGTGAAGGGCTACACGCTCGGCAAGGGCTTCGAGTCCAAGAACGCCAACCACCAGATGAAGAAGCTGACGACCGACGAGTTCAAGGGCATGCGCGACCTGCTCGGGCTCCCGATCGCCGACAGCGCCTTCGCCGACGGTCTGGTTCCCTACGGCCACCCCGGAGCCGACTCCCCCGAGGTCCGCTACCTCCAGGAGCGCCGCGCGGCGCTCGGCGGTCCGGCCCCGGCCCGCCGGGTGCACGCCGTTGCCCTGCCCGAGCCGCAGGAGCGCGCCTTCCAGGCCCTCCACAAGGGCTCGGGCAAGCAGGAGATGGCCACCACCATGGCGTTCGTGCGTCTGGTCAAGGACCTGATGCGGGACAAGGAGACGGGCAGGCGCTGGGTGCCGATCGTCCCGGACGAGGCCCGCACCTTCGGTATGGAGTCGCTGTTCCCGTCGGCCGGCATCTACTCGCCGCTGGGCCAGACGTACGAGCCGGTCGACCGCGACCAGCTGATGTACTACAAGGAGGCCACCGACGGCCAGATCCTCAACGAGGGGATCACCGAGGCCGGTGCCATGGCCGACTTCATCGCCGCCGCCACGTCGTACGCGACGCACGGCGAGCCGATGATCCCCTTCTACATCTTCTACTCGATGTTCGGCTGGCAGCGCACGGCCGACCAGATGTGGCAGCTCGCCGACCAGCTCGGCAAGGGTTTCATCGTGGGCGCGACCGCCGGCCGTACGACCCTGACCGGTGAGGGTCTGCAGCACGCGGACGGCCACTCGCACCTGATCGCGTCCACGAACCCGGCGTCGCTCAACTACGACCCGGCGTTCGCGTACGAGATCGCGGTGATCGTCAAGGACGGTCTGCGCCGGATGTACGGGGAGAACCCCGAGGACGTCTTCTACTACCTGACGGTCTACAACGAGCCCAAGCCGCAGCCCGCCATGCCGGAGGGTGTCGAGGACGGCATCGTCCGCGGCCTGTACCGCTTCAAGGAGGGCGTGGCCGCTTCCGCCGACTCCCCGCGCCTCCAGCTGCTCGCCTCGGGTACGGCGATCCACTGGGCGCTGGAGGCGCAGGAGCTGCTGGCCGCGGACTGGGGCGTGACCGCCGACGTGTGGTCCGCGACCTCGTGGGGCGAGCTGCGCCGCGACGCCCTGGAGGCCGACGAGGCGCTGCTGCGCGGCGAGCAGCGCATCCCGTACGTCGCCCAGGCGCTGGAAGGCGCGCCCGGTCCGGTGCTCGCGGTCAGCGACTGGATGCGCCAGGTCCCGGACCAGATCAGCCAGTGGGTCGAGCAGGACTGGTCGTCGCTCGGTACGGACGGTTTCGGTCTGTCCGACACGCGTGACGCGGCCCGCCGCCACTTCGGCGTCGACGCGCAGTCGATCACCGTCGCCGCGCTGGCGCAGCTGGCGAAGCGCGGCGAGGTCCCGGCCTCGGCGGTGAAGGAGGCGCGCGAGCGCTACGGCCTGTAAGGGCCGCTCCCTCGGAATCCCCGGTGGCGCCCCGCCGCCGGGGATTCGGCCGTTCCCGCTCGCTGAAGCCTGTCGTCCCTGATCGGTGATGCTTGACCCTGACACCGTGTGAACCCGTGCACTGGGAGACGTCATGTTCAGCATCGGAGACTTCGCCAGGCACGGCCGTGTGTCGGCCCGCATGCTGCGTCACTACGACGCGATCGGGCTGCTGCGTCCCGCCCACACCGACCCGTTCAGCGGGTACCGCTACTACACCGCGGCCCAGCTCGCCCAGCTCAACCGTGTGGTCGCCCTCAAGGATCTCGGTTTCACGCTCCAGCAGGTGCAGGAGATCCTCGAGGAGCGCGTCACCACGGACGAACTGCGCGGGATGCTCAGGCTGCGGCAGGCGGAACTGGAATCGGCGATGGCCGCGGCGGCCGCACGGCTGGCCCAGGTCGAGGCGAGGCTCCGTTCGATCGAGAGCGAGGGTCACATGCCCACTCAGGACGTCGTGATCAAGAGCACCCCGGCGGTACGGGTGGCGGAGCTCACCGCCGTCGCCGCCGGCTACGGGCCCGAACACATCGGCCCGGTGATCAGCCCCCTGTACGACGAGCTGTTCCGGCGGCTGAAGGCGGCCGGCGTCACGCCGACGGGCCCCGGGATCGCGTACTACGAGGACGCGCCGGAGGGCGACGGCTCGATCCTGGTGCACGCGGGGTGCACGGTGGCCGCGGACCAGCTGCCCGGCCAGGACTTCGAGATCGTCGATCTGCCCGCGGTGGAGCGTGCCGCGACGATCGTGCACCGTGGGCCGATGGACGCGATCATGCCCACGGCGCAGAATCTGGCCCACTGGATCGACGCGGGCGGTCACAGCTCGGCGGGCTACGCCCGTGAGGTCTACCTGGAGTGCCCGCCGGACAAGGAGAAGTGGGTGACGGAGCTTCAGGAGCCGCTCGCCTGAGCTGCGCGATGATGGGGCCATGCGTGCTGCCCGGCTGATCAAGATGGTCCTGCTCCTGCAGGCCAGGCCCGCCATGACCGCGGCGGAGCTGGCGCGGGAGCTGGAGGTGTCGGAGCGGACGGTCAACCGGGACGCCCTGGCCCTGTCGGAAGCCGGGGTCCCGGTCTATGCCGACCGGGGCCGGGGCGGCGGCTACCGGCTGATCGGCGGCTACCGCACCCGGCTGACGGGCCTCGGCCGCGACGAGGCCGAGGCCCTGTTCCTGTCCGGGCTGCCGGGTGCGCTGCGGGACATGGGCCTCGACGACGCGGCGTCCGCGGCACGCCTGAAGGTGTCCGCGGCGCTGCTCCCCTCGCTGAGCGGTGCCTCCGACTCGGCGGCCCAGCGCTTCCATCTCGACGCACCCGGCTGGTACCAGGAGCCCGAGACACCCGCTCTGCTGCCTCAGATCGCCGAGGCGGTGTGGGGCGACCGCCGGATCCGGGCGACGTATGTCCGCCAGGAGCGGGAGGTGGAGCGGGAGTTGGAACCGTACGGTCTGGTTCTCAAGGCGGGCGTCTGGTACTTGTGCGCCCGCGTCGACGGAACCTTCAGGGTGTACCGGATCGACCGTTTCTCGGCAGTCGAATGCGAGGGGGACGGCTTCGCACGCGACAAGGGCTTCGATCTCCCGGCGTTCTGGTCGGACCGGGCGCGGCAGTTCGCGCGTTCCATCCTCCGCACGGAGGTGGTCGTCCGCCTCACCGGGCCCGGCGCGGGCCGGCTGCCGCACGTCACGGACCGCGCCGCGGCCGAGGAGTCCCTGACCACGGCCGGCCCACCGGAAGCCGACGGCCGGGTGACGCTCACCCTGCCCGTGGAGTCCCTGGACGTGGCGTTCACCCAACTCCTGTCGCTGGGCCCGGAGGTGGAGGTCCTTCAGCCGCCGCAGCTGCGCGAACGCTTCGCGCGGACGGCGGCACTGATGGGTGAACTGTATGCGGCGCCACCTGGCCGCTAGGGTTGTCGATCATGCGTTCCAGAACCGGGCTGCCGGCCCTCGCAGTGGCCATGGGTGTCTGTCTGACGGCGTGTTCGGCGGGCGCCGCGGAGTACCAGGACGACTACGCCCGTCACGAGCCCCTGCACGTCGTCGGCTACCCCTCCACCGGGAGCCTCGATGTGGTGCAGAGCGTTGTCTGGCGGCTCGCGGACGGTGACGCCGAGGCGCTGGCCGCCCTGGCCGTCGAGGACGGCTCGCCCGACGCGACGGCGCGCAACTGGGTCAGGGCCTTCGGTGCGGCAGCCCAGGGCGAGGTGACAGCCGACTTCTACGACGAGGGCTCCCTACGGCAGGTCGTGGTCCTGTACTTCGCGAAGAACGGCCGTTCCAAGGAGATCGAGGCACGCATCGGCGCCGATGGCTCCTGGGGCATCACCATGGACGAGCCCGATCCCGACGAGGCCGCGGCCACGCCCGGCTGGGCACCCGACGAGCCCGGCGGATCCGGCTCGCGTTCGGGGGCGTCGCACTCCCCCGCGGCCCCTCAGCGATAGTCCTGGACCGAGGGCTTCTCCCCGGCCTGCTCGGCGAGCATGTACCCCCAGACGTCCGGTCGGCTGCCGTCCGCGTCCGTGATGCCGTACTCCTTCGCCAGACGGCCGCTGTCCAGCGACTGTCCGTTCCAGCGCGCCCGTTCCGGGTCAGCGACAAGGGCGGCGACTCCCCGGCCGATGTAGAGGGGGGACTCCGACAGCGCCCAGTGCCGCTGCTTGTCGATGCCGTCGCGCCAGTTCTCCTCGGTGAGGCCGAAGATGTCGAGCATCTCCTCGGAGCGGATGAAGCCCGGGGTGACCGCGACGGCCGTGCCGCCGACACTCCTCAGCTCCTCGCCGAGGATGAAGGCCATCCGGATCGGGGCGTTCTTGGCCAGGTCGTAGTAGAAGTTCTCGCGGAACCCCTTGTTGGACTCCGCCGTGCCGTCGGTGACCTCGACGACCAGGCCACCGGGCCGGCGCACCAGCAGCGGCAGCGCGATGCTGCTGGTGATGATGTGGCTCTTGGCGCCCAGATCCAGCATCCGCAGCCCGCGGTCCAGGTCGACGTCCCACATCTTGGTGTCGAAATCGAGCAGGAAGTTCCCGCCCCAGATGTCGTTGACGAGGATGTCCAGGCGTCCGTGGTCGCGGTCGACGCGCTCGATCAGCGCCCGTACCTGATCCGCCTGGAGATGGTCCGTCGGCACGGCGATGCCCTCGCCGCCGGCGGCGTCCACCAGTTCCGCGGTCTCCTCGATGGTCTCGCCGGCCCGGCCCATCTCGCTCACCTGCTCGCGAGTGGTCCTGCCGGTGACGTACACGGTCGCGCCCGCGGCGCCCAGCTGGACCGCGATGGCGCGGCCCGCGCCCCGGGTCGCGCCCGCGACCAGGGCGATCTTTCCGGCCAGTGGCTCGGCCCTCGTCGTCCGAGTCGTCGTCTCCATCGTGTTCTCCGTGGTGCTCTCCGTCGTCATACGAAGACCGTCGCACGCATACCCGACATCCTCTGTCGCCATTCCTGCGGGCTACGGCGAATGAAGCAGAACGGCGGCAGAAGGGGTCAAAAACGTGGCTCCGCGTGCGCCGTCTGTCCTCAACCACGATGCTTGTCCCGTGATGGACGAGACGGAGTTCTGGGAGATCATCGACAGCACCCGCGAGGCCGCCGAGGGCGACCCCGAGGATCACGCGGATCTGCTGGTCGAGCGCCTGTTGCAACTCGACCCCGACGCCGTGCTGGACTTCGCCCGCCATTTCGAGGCCCGTTACAACCGCGCGTACACCTGGGACCTGTGGGGCGCGGCCGCCGTGCTGCTCGGCGGCGCCAGCGACGACGCCTTCGACTACTTCCGCTGCTGGCTCATCGGCCAGGGCCGGGACATCTTCGAGGGCGCGGTGCACGACCCCGACGCGCTGGCCGAGTTGCTGGACGAGTTCGACGAGGACATCGACGGGGACGGTGAGGAGCTGGGGTACGCGGCGGACGAGGCGTACGAGCAGCTGACCGGCGTCGTCGCCCCGGACCTCGGCATCACGCCGCAGCCCGCCGAACCTGTCGGCACGCCGTTCGACTTCGACGACGACGCGGCGCTGGCGGCACGCTTCCCGAGGCTGTGGGAGCGCTTCGGGGCCGTGTAGCGGTCTATTCGGCCAGGCTACGGCCCATCAGCACATCGTCCACGTACCGCCCGTCGAGGTGGAACTCGCCCGGCAGCACGCCCTCCACCACGAAGCCCTCCGACTCGTACAGCGCCCGTGCGGGCTTGTTGTGGCCCAGCACGCGCAGCGTGATGCGGACCGCGCCCTGACGTCGCGCCTCGGCGCAGGCCGCGCGCACCAGGGCACGGCCGATACCGCGCCCGCGCGCCCGGCCGGCCACCGCGAGCCCCTGGATCTGGCGGACATGGCGATTGCAGGCGAGCGGTGTCGGCGGCACCAGCCGGATGTAGCCGAGGAGCGAGCCGTCCGGGTCCTCCGCCACCAGGTGGTGCTCGGGCGGGTCGGCCTCGCCGAAGAAGGGGTCATGGGGCGGCTGCGGCCTCGACTGCACGGAGTGCAGCGTCGACCACACGTCGACGTCCAGTTCGCGCAGCGCCGCGTCGTCGGCATGTCGTGCGGTACGTATGTGTGACTCGGCTGACTCGGCCATGGGAGCAACTGTGTCATGCGGCAGGGGAGGGGCAGGATGGGCCCATGCGGATCGCAGTCACCGGTTCGACCGGGCTCATCGGTACGGCACTTGTCCACTCGCTCCGCGCGGACGGGCACGAGGTGGTGCGTCTGGTGCGGCGCCCGGCGCGGGCCGGGGACGAGGTGGAGTGGGACCCGGACCGGCAGTACGTCGATGTGGCCGGCCTGGTCGGCTGTGACGGCGTGGTGCATCTGGCCGGCGCCGGGATCGCCGGCCGCCGCTGGACGGATGCGTACAAGCGGCAGATCCGGGACAGCCGGGTGCTCGGCACCGCGGCGATCGCGGAGGCCGTCGCCTCCCTGGCCGAGCCGCCGCGGGTGCTGGTCTGCGGGAGCGCCGTCGGCTTCTACGGCGACTGCGGTGACCGGGTGCTGGACGAGAACTCTCCGCCCGGGGACGGGTTCCTGCCGAAGGTGTGCGTGGAGTGGGAGGAGGCGGCGGCCGCGGCCGAGGAGGCGGGCGTACGGACGGCCTTCGCGCGCACGGGGCTGGTGGTGTCCCGGCGCGGCGGCGCATGGGGACGGATGTTCCCGCTTTTCAAGGCGGGGCTCGGGGGGCGGCTGGGACACGGCCGGCAGTACTGGAGCTTCATCGCCCTGCACGACGAGATCGCCGCGCTACGACACATTCTGGACACGGAGTCCCTGTCGGGTCCGGTCAATCTGACCGCGCCGAACCCGGTGACCAATGCCGAGGTGACGGCCGCGATGGGCCGTGTGCTGCACCGGCCGACGCTGTTCACGGCGCCGCCGCCCGCGCTGCGCGTGGTGATGGGCGAGCTGGCGGCGGAAGTGCTCGGCAGCCAACGGGTGCTGCCGAAGCGGCTGCTGGCGTCGGGGTTCACGTTCGCCTTCCCGACCGTCGACGAGGCGATCCGGGCGGCGCTGCGGTAAGGCCGGAGCCGCCGGCCGGGGCCGGGGCGCGCAGCGCGTGCGCCCCCGCGCTCCGGTGCACCGCGCTGTGCGCGATCTCCCGCGGACCCACGGCTGCCTACTCTCGCATCGAACTCGGGTATTCCCGGAGCATGTTGGGGGCATGAGCCTCCCACCAGCCGCGCCGACCTCGGGGAGGGGCACGTGCTCAGCACCGCTCATCATGCGGACGTCGTCATCGTCGGGGCCGGGATCGCCGGCCTCTCGGCGGCTCATCAACTGACCAGCGCAGGCGTCACGGTCAGCGTCCTGGAGACCGCTCCTGATGTGGGCGGCAGGATGGCCACCGAGCAGATCGACGGCTTCCGGCTCGACCGCACAGGCCAGTTGCTCACCACCGCGTATCCGGAGCTGCGCCGTACGACGGGGCTCGCGGATGCCGTCCTGCGGACCTTCTCGCCCGGTGTGCTCGTGCACAGCGCCGGGCGACTGCAACGAACCGGGGAAGTCGGGAGCTCCCCGTTCGCCCTCCGGGGCGTAGGGGGCGCATTCACGGTTGCGCGCGCCCTCGCAAGCGCCCCTCGGCCTCGTCAACTCGACCAGGCCAGGCTCGGGGCGTCGTTGGCGCGCCTCGGCGCCGCGCCCGTGCCGAGGGTGCTCGCGCGCCCCGAGCAGCCGGCGGCGGAGGCGCTGCACACGCGCGGGCTCCCGGCGCGTACGGTGCACGGCTTCCTGCGGCCGCTGCTCTCCGCGCTGCTGGGCGACCCGGAGCTGACGGCGACCTCCAGCCGCTGCGCGGACCTCGCCCTGCGCGGCTACGCCCTCGGGCGCCTGTGCGTGCCCGCCGGCGGGGCCTCGGCCCTGCCACAGCTGCTGGCGGCCGGGCTGCCGGAGGGGACGGTACGGACGGAGACACGCGTCACGGACATCTCGACGACACGCGTCACGACCGAGCAGCACGGCGAGATCCGCTGCCGTTCGGTCCTGGTGGCCACGGACGCGCGCGCGGCGGCCGAACTGCTGCCCGGCCTGCGGGTGCCGTCCTTCCACCCGGTGACCGTGCTGCACCACACGGCACCGGCACCGCCGCTCGCGGACCCGTCGCTGGTCCTGGACGCGGACCGGTCCGGGCCGGTCGCGTACACGGCGGTGATGAGCGAGGTCGATCCGTCGCGGGCGCCGGAGGGCCGGGTGCTGATCACCTCGACGGTGCTCGGCACGCCGCCTCCTGATCTGGACCGGCGGGTGCGGCAACAGCTCGCCGGGGTCTACGGCACGCCGACCGACGAGTGGGAGCTGCTGACGGTCCACCACACCCGCGACGCGGTCCCGGCGATGCCCGCACCGCACGATCTGCGGCGCCCGGTCCGTGTGCTGTCGGGCCTGTACGTCTGCGGCGACCACCGGTCCACGTCGACGGTCCAGGGCGCGCTGTACTCGGCCCGCCGGGCGACGCGGGCGATCCTGTCGGACTTCGGCATCCAGCCGGGGTACGAGCCGGCGCAGCTGTCGGCTGCCGCGTAAGCCTGGGGGCGGGCCGCGCGCACACCGGGCGGCCCGCCCGTGGGTGTTGCTCCTGGGGCGGGCCGCCTGTGCATCGGGCGGGTCCGTCCGTGGGTGTTGCCCGCAGGGCGCCTGTCCGGTGGGTGGTGCGGGGGCCGGGGCCGCCGGTCGTTCCCGGGCAGGGCGTCTTTCCTCTGCGGCCGGTGCGGCTTTGGGCCGCCGGGCAGCGCCGGGCCCGGTTCGTAGCGCCCGGCCGGGGACGCGCAGGGGTCGTGTCCGGGACGTAAGGCGTCGTAAGTCTTGAGCGGGGCAAGTCCCGGGAAAGCAGTCCCGGACACGAGCCCCGGAGCGGCCC
>NZ_JBEXSW010000010.1:0-200934 GCF_040613775.1 Streptomyces sp. NPDC006208
TCTAAACCCCCCGCTCACCCTATTTCCCCCCCCTGCCGCTGTCCTGTGGGGGGGGCGGGGGGGGGGGGGGCTGCGCGCGCGCCGCGGGGACCGGACGGCCGTCCGGTCCCCGCGTCCGCTACTCCTTGGGGCTGCGCAGCAGGGCGACGATGTGGGCCGCCGCGGTCGACAGATGGCGGCGGGCCTCGCCCAGCTGCTGAGGCGTCACCCCGTGGTCACGGGCCGCGTCGCGCACGTCGTCGCGGAAGCGGTCCAGCAGCCGCTCGAGGTCGCGTGCCGGGTTGTCCGACGGCTCTTCCTCGGCCCACTCGGGCTCCGGCGGAGCCTCGGCACCGGCCGGTTCCACGACCACCACCGGCTCCGGCTTCGGGCCGGTCCCCGGCCTGGTGAACCGCCCGAACTCCTTGGAGATCTCGGCCAGCCCCTCCCGGAGCCCCGTCGGCCAGTCGCCCCGTGCGAAGTGGTCCTGCACCTTGTCCTGGACCTGCTTGGCGATGCGCTGCATCTGCTCCTGGGCCTGGTCCTGGGCCTCCTTGGCCTGGCGGCGCGCACGCTGGGCGTCCTCGCGGGCGCGGCGGGACTCGTCCTTGGCGCGCCGTGCCTGCTCTTTCCACTCCTGCTTGGCGCGGCGCAGCTCCTCCTTGGCGGCTCGCCAGGACTCCTTGTCGGTGAAGTCCCCGAAGTCCCCGATCGTGAAGTCCCCGACGCCGAAGTCTCCGAGGCCGGGCTCCCCTTCACTCGCGGAGTGCCCCTTGCCGTTGCCGCTGCCGGGGGCCCGGCGCGTCTGCGACGCCGCCGCGCGCATCTCGCTGCGCAGCTTGCCCGCCGCGCCGCGCACGTCGTCGCGGATCTCCGCGGCCAGTTCGGAGACCGACTCGCGGATCTCCAGCTCCAGGTCGGCCAGTTCGCCGCTGCGCCCGGCCAGTTCGGCGCGGCCCGCGTCGGTGATCGAGTAGACCTTGCGGCCGCCCTCGGTGGCATGGGTGACCAGGCCCTCGGCCTCCAGCTTGGCCAGCCGCGGGTAGACGGTGCCGGCGCTCGGCGCGTACAGGCCCTGGAAGCGCTCCTCCAGGAGACGGATCACCTCGTACCCGTGGCGCGGGGCCTCGTCGAGCAGCTTCAGCAGATAGAGCCGGAGCCGGCCATGGGCGAATACGGGGGGCATGTCAGAGCACCTTCCCGGTCGGGGCGTCGGCGGACACGTCCTCGTGGGGCTCTTCCTCCGCCGGTGGCCTGCGCAGCAGCGCGATGGAACCGGAGACGGTCGTCGCCTTGAGCGTGCCGGTGCCGGCGCCGAGCGTGCCGGTCATCTGCTTGGCTCCCCACTGGCCGCTCACCCGCAGATCGTCGAAGGCGGTGGAGACGGCTCCGCTCGCGGTGTTCGCCTCGACCAGGGCATCGGCCGGGTGCGGCAGCCGGATGGCCACCTCGCCGGAGACCGTGTTCAGCCGGATGTCCGTGGGCTCGCCCGCCGGGTCGATGTCGATGACCATGTCCCCGCTGACGGAGTCGGCGCGTACCGACGAGCCGGATCCGTCGATCACCGTCAGATCGCCGGAGACCGAGTTGTAGCGCAGCTTGCCGGTGACCGACTGGGCCTCCAGATTGCCGGAGACCGTGTCGGCGCGGACCGGACCCGAGATGCGGACGAGTGTGGTGTCCCCGCTGACGCCGCGGACCGTCGTGGCGCCCTTGATCCCGGAGACGACCGCCCCCGCGCCCACCGCGCCGACCTCGACGGCCGCCTGGGCGGGGACGGCGAGCGAGACCACCGCGCTGCGGTGCCAGCCCTTGCGGTCGAGCCACTTGAGGAAGCCCTTCCAGGGCAGGTCCTCGTAGGCGACGGTGAGGGTGGAGCCCTGCCTGGTCACGATCAGTGGGGGGCCCTGGATCTCGGAGACCTCGAGCCGGGCGGAACCTTCGTCGGTGCCCACCACGTTGACCGTTCCATTGACGATGCGCACATTGAGCACGGTGACCGGGTCGTCGAAGGCGAGCTTTGTCGGCTCAGCGACTTCCCACGTCGTCTCTGCCATGGTGCTGACCTCCCAGGCCGGCCGCGACGCAACATATCGCGTCTGTTGGCTAACACGATATATCGCGGTACTCGGATGTCAAGCTCGGCCGGGGGCGTCGACCGGGCGACCAGGGTTCCTCGCGTGGCCATTGGGGGGCATTGAGGGCTACAAGGGGCAAATTGCCCTAGCGTGGGGTCATGAACGCGACACCCGTAGGAGCGCTGCTGCTGTGCCGGGCCGATCCCGTGCTCGTACGCCCGCCGGCCCATCTGCTGCGCGGGCGGATGCTCCTCGCCCCGGCCGGCTCCCACTGGAGCGTGATCGTCCCGGAGGACAAGCCCTGGCTCGACGGAGGCGAACCGGTCGAGGCGGTGCTCGGCGGCTGGGCCCACGCACTCGCGGTGGGGGTGAACTGGCCCGTGCTCGCCCTGTGGTGGGACGGGGAGCGCGCCGGATTCACCCTTGCGTCCGGGTTCCGCCGGCCCGTCGGCTACATCTGGCTCGCCGACGGCACCCCCGTCGGCGAGGACGAAGCCATGCGGACGTTCGCCGCCCGCCTCGGGCTCGACCCCGTTGTGGACGTCCAGGCCCTGGAAGAGCTCACTCTCCCCGACCCGGAGTCGGACGCCCGCGCCCGGCTGGTCGGTCTGACCGCCGTCCTCACCCGCACCGGCCTCACCCTGCCCGTCGGCCTCACCCCCGGCGAACCGGCCGACCGGCTGCGCTCGGTCGCGCACGAGCACGAAGCGGAGACGGTCGAGTGGTCGGGCTGGCGCGATGCGGTACGGGCCGAACTCGACGTGGTCGAGGAAGGCCCGCTCGGCCCGTGGCTGCTGGGCCGCCGGGCCCGCGTACTCGGCGCCGCCCAGCTCGTGGTGGGCGTGCCGCTGACCGCCTGGGGCGTCGCCCGCCGCAGCGGGGGCTGGGCGGCGACGGGCGGGGTGCTGATCGCAGGCGGGCTGGTGAGGCTGGGCTACGAGCGTCTGCGGCGCTGAGCCTGTCGGCTGTTTCCTTCCGCCCTTGCCGGTACCCGGGGCGCAGCCCGGGACCCGTGGCGGGGGTGGAAGGAAGCGGGGATCGGGCTGACGCCCCCTACCCCCGGGCTGTCGGCTGCGCGCCGGGGAGTCCCGGCGTTCCCCTCGGGGCTGCTCGTCGGCATCGCGCCGCGAGGCCTGCCGGGCGTGCGCCGGGCACTGCCTCGCAAGGCCCCGTGCGGCTACTCGTCCTCGTCCTCGTCGTCGAGGCGGGCCAGCCATGTGGCGAGACGCTCGACGGGAACCTCGAAGTCCGGATTGAGGTCGACGAAGGTCCGCAGCTGCTCGGCCAGCCACTCGAAGGTGACCTCCTCCTCGCCGCGCCGCTTCTCCAGCTCCTCGATGCCGCGATCGGTGAAGTACAACGGGGTGCTCCTGCTTCTGGTGATGCGTGCCGGTGGGCTTCCCACCAGCCTAGGCGGCCGAAAGGCCCGGCCCCGCATCGCGTGGATGCGGGCCCGGGCCCCTCGGTGCGTAGGGACAGCCGTCCGGTCAGGCCTCGAAGACCTCGTTGACCAGCTGCTCCTGCTCCTGCTCGTGGCGCTTCTTCGAGCCCACCGCCGGGGACGAGCCGTGCGGACGCGAGATGCGGCGCAGGCGCTCGCCGTGCGGGATGTCCGCACCGACGGCCAGGTCCAGGTGGTCGATCAGGTTGAGCGCGATGAACGGCCAGGCACCCTGGTTCGCCGGCTCCTCCTGGGCCCACAGGTACTTCTCGGCGTTCGGGAACTTGGCGATCTCGGCCTGGAGCTCCGCACCCGGCAGCGGGTACAGGCGCTCGAGGCGGATGATCGCGGTGTCCGTCGTACCGCGCTTCTTACGCTCCGCGTCCAGGTCGTAGTAGAACTTGCCGGACACGAAGACGACCTTCTTGATCGCGGCCGGGTCGGCCACGCCTGCATCCACCGCGGTGTCGCTGATGACCGGGCGGAAGCCGCCGGTGGTGAACTCCTCCGTCTTCGACGCCGCGGCCTTCAGACGCAGCATCGACTTCGGCGTGAAGACGATGAGCGGCTTGTGGTGCGGGTTGTGCACCTGCCAGCGCAGCAGGTGGAAGTAGTTCGACGGCAGGGTCGGCATCGCGACCGTCATGTTGTTCTGCGCGCACAGCTGCAGGAAGCGCTCGGGGCGGGCGGACGAGTGGTCCGGGCCCTGGCCCTCGTAGCCGTGCGGCAGCAGCAGCGTGACGCCGGAGTGCTGGCCCCACTTCTGCTCGGCCGAGGAGATGAACTCGTCGACGACGGTCTGCGCGCCGTTGACGAAGTCACCGAACTGGGCCTCCCACATGACCAGCGCGTCCGGGCGGGCCAGCGAGTAGCCGTACTCGAAGCCCATCGCCGCGTACTCGCTGAGCAGCGAGTCGTAGACGTTGTAGCGGGCCTGGTCGTCCGTCAGGTAGAGCAGCGGGGTGTAGTCCTCGCCGGTCTCCTGGTCCACCAGCACCGCGTGGCGCTGGCCGAACGTGCCGCGACGGGTGTCCTGACCGGACAGCCGGACCGGGGTGCCCTCCATCAGCAGCGCGCCGATGGCGAGGGTCTCGCCCATGCCCCAGTCGATCGTGCCGTCCTCGACCGACGCCGCGCGGCGCTGCAGCTGCGGCATGAGCCGCGGGTGCACGGTGATGTGGTCGGGGATGTTGACCTGGGACTCGGCGATCCGCTTGACGACCTCCTGGGAGATCGCGGTGGTCACGGCCACCGGGAACTCGGCCTGGGAGTCCGGGACATGTGCCGGGGCCGGGAGGCTGGTGGCCTCGCGGACCTCCGCGAACACCTTCTCCAGCTGGCCCTGGAAGTCCTGGAGCGCCTGCTCCGCCTCTTCCAGCGTGATGTCGCCGCGACCGATCAGCGACTCGGTGTACAGCTTGCGCACCGAGCGCTTCTTGTCGATCAGGTTGTACATCTGCGGGTTGGTGAACTGCGGGTTGTCGCCCTCGTTGTGACCGCGGCGGCGGTAGCAGATGAGGTCGATCACGACGTCCTTGTTGAACGCCTGGCGGAACTCGAAGGCGAGCCGCGCGACGCGGACCACGGCCTCCGGGTCGTCGCCGTTCACATGGAAGATCGGCGCCTCGATCATGCGGGCCACATCGGTCGCGTACATGGACGAACGCGACGACTCCGGGGCGGCGGTGAAGCCGACCTGGTTGTTGATGACGATGTGGACCGTGCCGCCGGTGCGGTAGCCGCGCAGCTGCGACATGTTCAGCGTCTCGGCGACGACACCCTGGCCGGCGAAGGCCGCGTCACCGTGCAGGGCGACGGGAAGGACGGTGAAGTCCGTGCCGCCCTTGTTGATGACGTCCTGCTTGGCGCGGGCGACACCCTCGAGGACGGGGTCGACAGCCTCCAGGTGCGAGGGGTTGGCCACCAGCGAGACCTTGATCTGCTCGCCGTCGAGGCCCGTGAACGTGCCCTCGGCGCCCAGGTGGTACTTCACGTCGCCGGAGCCGTGCATCGACTTCGGGTCGAGGTTGCCCTCGAACTCGCGGAAGATCTGGGCGTACGACTTGCCCACGATGTTCGCGAGGACGTTCAGGCGGCCGCGGTGGGCCATGCCGATGACGACCTCGTCCAGGCGCGACTCGGCCGCGGAGTCGATGACCGCGTCGAGCAGCGGGATGACGGACTCGCCGCCCTCGAGCGAGAAGCGCTTCTGGCCGACGTACTTGGTCTGCAGGAAGGTCTCGAAGGCCTCGGCCGCGTTCAGCCGGCGCAGGATGCGCAGCTGCTCCTCGCGCTCCGGCTTGGTGTGCGCGCGCTCCACCCGGTCCTGCAGCCACTTGCGCTGCTTCGGGTCCTGGATGTGCATGAACTCGATGCCGGTGGTGCGGCAGTACGACTCACGCAGCACGCCGAGGATGTCGCGCAGCTTCATCATCGACTTGCCGGCGAAGCCGCCGACGGCGAACTCGCGCTCGAGGTCCCAGAGCGTGAGGCCGTGCTCGGTGATGTCCAGGTCGGGGTGCTTGCGCTGGCGGTACTCCAGCGGGTCGGTGTCGGCCATGACATGGCCGCGGACCCGGTAGGAGTGGATCAGCTCGAAGACGCGCGCGGCCTTGGTGACGTCGTCGTCGTGCGAGGCGTCGATGTCCTTGAGCCAGCGGACCGGCTCGTAGGGGATGCGCAGCGACTCGAAGATCTCGTCGTAGAAGTTCTCCTCGCCGAGGAGGTAGTTCGCGACGATCCGCAGGAACTCGCCGGACGCGGCGCCCTGGATGACCCGGTGGTCGTACGTCGAGGTCAGCGTCATGACCTTGGAGATGCCCAGCTTGTTCAGGGTGTCCTGGGAAGTGCCCTGGAACTCGGCGGGGTAGTCCATCGAGCCGACGCCCATGATGACCGACTGTCCGGGCATCAGACGCGGCACGGAGTGCACGGTGCCGAGGCCGCCGGGGTTGGTCAGCGAGACCGTGACGCCGGTGAAGTCGTCCATCGTCAGCTTGTTGTTGCGAGCGCGGCGGACGATGTCCTCGTAGGCCTGCCAGAACTCGAAGAAGTTCAGCGTCTCGGCCTTCTTGATGCCCGCGACGACCAGCTGGCGATCGCCGTTCGGCTTCACCAGGTCGATGGCCAGACCGAAGTTGACGTGGTCGGGCTTGACCAGGGTCGGCTTGCCGTCCTTCTCCGCGAACGACCAGTTCATCGACGGCATGGCCTTGATGGCCTGCACCATCGCGTACCCGATGAGGTGGGTGAAGGAGATCTTCCCGCCCCGGGCGCGCTTGAGGTGGTTGTTGATGACGATGCGGTTGTCGAAGAGCAGCTTCACCGGGACGGCGCGCACGGACGTGGCCGTGGGCAGCTCCAGGGAGGCGTTCATGTTCTTCGCGACCGCGGCGGCGGGGCCGCGCAGCACCACGAACTCGGGGCCGTCGGGCGCCTGGGTGGCGGGCGCGGCCTTGGCCTTGGCGGCCGGAGCCGCCGGGGCGGCCTTGGGAGCGGCGGCAGCGGGCTTGGGCGCGGCGGGGGGAGTCTGGGCCGGCGCGGGCTGAGCGGGCTGCGCGGGCGCCGGAGCGGCGGCAGCGGGCTGTGCCGGGGCGGCGGCGGTCGGGGCGGGGGTCACCGCAGCCCCCGCGGCTGCGGTACCGGTCGCGGGCTTGTCCGCCGTGCCGGAGGCACCCGGCTTGTAGTCGGCGAAGAAGTCCCACCAGGCACGGTCGACCGAATTCGGGTCCTGGAGGTACTGCTGGTAGATCTCGTCGACGAGCCACTCATTGGGACCGAACGCGGCGGCAGGGTTCTGACCCTGCCCGCCTTGGTCGGTCGAGGTGCTCGAGTTACTGGGGGACTGAGACGACACGGCGAGAACCGCCCTCTTCCGCTTCACAAGGTGATGGACAGCGGAAATAAAGGCTACGCCTCCCTGGCCGGGAGGTGCAGGCCGGGCGGGTCATCGTCGCGCAAGTCACACCGAAAGGCGGGTTTCGGGGCCGTGAATGGCGGGAAACAAGCGTGGTTCCGCTGCCGTCCGGGTACAACAGAAGGCGACTACAGCCCGGTGACCTGCAGCCTTTCCCATGTGCTGGGCATGAACATCCCAGTGCAAGCACGGGCTCCACCGAAGCCGCTGACGTGGGGCGAACAGCTGCTTCCGCTTCAAACCCTACGTCAACCTCGCGCCGACGGGATCCCCGGAAGAGTGACCTGGATGCGGCAGCCACGGGCGGATTCGGCCACCCCGATCCATCCCCCGTGCAGATCCACCGCCCAGCGCGCGATCGCCAGGCCCAGACCCGTGCCGCCGTCACTGCCCGGACCGTGCGGCGAGGCCACCTGACCCCGGTTGAAGCGCTCGAACACCTTGTGGCGCTCCTGCTCCGGGATGCCGGGGCCTTCGTCGAGCACTTCCAGGTCCAGCGACTCCGGAGACGGCCCGCGCCGGGCCCGTACCGTCACCCGGCCGTGCGGCGGCGAGTGCTTGACCGCGTTGTCGATGAGATTCGCCACCACCTGGTGCAGCCGCTCCGCGTCCGCGTGCGCGGTCAGCTCCGGCGGTGACACATCCAGATGCAGATGCACGTCGGTACGGGTGTGCCGCCCCGATCCCGATGTCAGCCCGGGCCGGGACGAGGCCAGATTGGCCTCCTTCAGCACCCCCGACAGATACGGCCACACCTCGAAGCGGCGGGCCCGCAGAGGCAGCACACCGTTGTCGAGCCGTGACAGGTCCAGTAGCGTCTCGACCAGCCGGCCCAGACGCTCGGTCTGTTTGAGCGCGGTGCGCATGGTCTCCGGATCGGCGGCCGAGACCCCGTCGACGACGTTCTCGAGCACGGCGCGCAGCGCGGCGATCGGCGTGCGCAGCTCGTGCGAGACATTGGCGACCAGTTCCTTGCGGTTCTGGTCCACGGCCTCCAGGTCGTCCGCCATGCGGTTGATGGTGGAGGCGAGGTCGCCGAGCTCGTCGCGGCGGTCGGCGCCGCGCACCCGGCGGGTGAAGTCGCCGTGCGATATCCCCTTGGCGACGGTGTTCATCTCGTCCAGCGGCGCGGTCAGGCCGTGGGCGACGAACTGGGTGATCAGCAGGGTCGCGATGATCGTGAAGACCGTGATGAAGCGCAGCTCGGTCTTGCTGTGGAACGCGAGCACCAGCAGGCCGGTGGTGATGAAGACCGAGACGACCACCAGCGTGCTGAGCTTGGTCTTGATCGAGATCGTGATGGAGGCGGTACTGAGCCGCTTCCGCGGTCCGCCTCCTGGCCGCCGTCTCATTGCGCCGGCGTCTCCAGCGCGTAGCCGACACCGTGGACGGTACGGATCCGCTCGGCGCCGATCTTGCGCCGCAGCGCCTTGATGTGGCTGTCGACCGTACGGGTGCCGGAGGCGTCCGCCCAGTCCCACACCTCGGCGAGCAGCTGCTCGCGGGAGAGCACCGCGCGCGGGGTGTTCGCCAGGCAGACCAGCAGATCGAACTCGGTGGGCGTCAGGTGCACGTCCTCGGTGCGTACGCGCACCCGGCGCTGGGCGTGGTCGATCTCCAGCTCGCCCAGCCTGAGGATCCCGCTGCGCGGCGTCACCGCGGCGAGCGCGGCGCGCTCCACCCGGCGCAGCAGCACATGGACGCGGGCGGCGAGCTCACGCATCGAGAACGGCTTGGTCATGTAGTCGTCCGCGCCGACGCCCAGACCGACCAGCATGTCCGTCTCGTCGTCACGGGCGGTGAGCATCAGCACCGGAACGGGGCGCTGGGCCTGGACGCGGCGGCAGACCTCGAGACCGTCGAAGCCGGGCAGCATCACATCGAGAACCATCAGATCGGGTTGCCAGGCCTCGGCCGCGTCGACGGCGGCGGGGCCGTCGAGCGCCGTCTGGACGAGGAAGCCCTCGGCCCGCAGGCGGGCGGCGATGGCATCGACGATCGTGGCGTCGTCCTCGACGACGAGCACCCGGCGCTGCGCTCCGGGGGTGGCCGCGACTCCGTTGTGCGTGGTGTGTGTCTGCTCCATCGCCCCGCCCTGTTCCGCGTTCTCGCGAGCTGCATGTGGATCCGGATCGAGGTCGATCCCGTGGTGATCCCGGTGTGTCGTCCAGCAGCGTAAGGGCACCGGAGGCGTCCCGGCTACGCAGGGCGAACCGCGAGGTGAACCACGTCCGGTACGCCTCGGGCAACCTGGATCTCTTCGGTCCTTACCCCGCTGAATCCGGCATTCCGCAACGCGTCCCCGAATGTGGGGGACGGCTGCGCGGACCAGACGGCGAGGATGCCGCCGGGCTCCAACACGCCCTGACAGGCGGCGAGTCCGGCGGGTGAGTAGAGGTTCTCGTTGTCGTCGGTGACGGTCCACTCGGGCCCGTTGTCGATGTCCAGACACAGGGCGTCGTAGCGGTCGGGGGTGGCTCGCAGATGGGACACGAGATCCGTGTGCAGGATCACGGTGCGAGGGTCGGCGAGCGCCTCGCCGGAGATCGCGGCGAGCGGGCCCGAACGGTGCCAGCCGATGATCGCCTCCTCGCGCTCGACGACGGTGATGCGGCCCCAGCCGTGGGCGGCCGCGGCACGGGCCAGGGAGAACCCGACGCCGAGCCCGCCGATCAGGACGGCGGGTGCGGTGCGGCCGGCGGCGAGCGCGTCGTGCGCCGCGTCGACGAGCAGCCGCTCCGAGCGGCCGTCGGAGGTGTCCATCAGAAAGCACCCGTTGGCGATGATCTCGTGAACCGCCTCCGCTCCCTCGCCGCGCCTCCTCAGTACGACTTCCCCGTAGGGGCCCTCGTGCCTCTCGAGCGTGACGGGCGGGGCGTGGACTGCGGGGAACGGCATGGTGGGAACCTCCGGGCGGCTGGCGGTGACGACACGGATCGTGACCATCCTGTCCGGCGGGCGGCCGACGGGACAAACCGATTCCCGGCACCCGACGTCTGTCGGCCGCCGGGACGTCGGTTTCCGGACATCGTCGGGTCGTGACCGCGTCCGCGGGCCCGGCCGCCCCCTCGCGTCGGCCGGGACCGCGGGCCGTGGTCAGCTCTCGCGGCGTGGCCCCCGCCAGGCGTACAGGGACGCCCCCGCGACGAACAGCGCCAGCGCGGCCGCCCAGGCCCCCGGCTGGGGACCGGGCTGCATCGGCCAGGCCCAGATCTGGGCGCCCCCGCCGTGGACGCGGCCCGCGCCCAGGTAGATCGCACTGATGTAGGCGAAGGCCGGCAGCCAGCTCAGCCGTGCGCCGATCACCACGGCCGCGGCGGCCGTGATGCCCATGGCGCCGAGTGCGTTGCGCGCCATGGCAGGGGCGCCGAACTCGGCCGTGTGCCCGAGCACCGCGAACGCCAGGACCGTCGCGGCGAGCGCCGTGAGGCCGAGCAGCTGGGCCAGCCGCCGGGGCCACCAGGCGCGTACGGCCGTGCGGTCCAGCTCGTCCGTGTACGTGTGCAGGCCGGTGCCGATCACGGCGGCGGACAGCAGCGGGGCCAGCGCCACGACCGGCACCCGGCGCGACGGCTCGAGATAGGCGTCCAGACCGTGCGCGCCCCACACCGCGAGCACCCCGATGGCGGCCAGCGAGGCCACGGCGAGCGGGACGGCGCGTGAACGGGCGAGGAGCAGGGGGCCGCTGAGCGACCGCTGGGGTGTGGAACGGGCGCTCACAGGGCGGGCACCTGCTTCGGGTCGCAGCTGTCGGCAGTGGCGAAATAGCGCGAGAGCCATGCGCGGCGTTCGTCCGTGTCCATGGCCGCGAGCCGGGCGCGGGCTGCCTGGTCGGCCCTGATACCGGCCTGCATCTTGTCGTCGCCGTTCCCCTGGGCCGACCGGAGGTTGTGGCGCTCGATCTCGGCGCGAGCCCGGCTGGGGCTGAGCCACTCGGTCACCGTGGAGTCGACCCGGCTCGCGCGCTCGTCCTCCACGCGCGCGTCGCACGGGTCCTTGCCTGCCAGCGAGTCGGCGGCCTCCGACGCGAACTGCTCGGGATCCGTCAGTCCGCCGCGGACCATGGACTGGCCCATCGGGGTCAGCATGGGCAGCTGGGCCTCGTCCTGCTTCGGTTCCCCGGCCCGGTCCTCGAACCGGACCGGCAGGTTCTCGACGCCTTCGAGACGATCGGTGAGGCCGGACAGAGCAGTTTTGACCTCCGGCAGCATCGCGGGGTACAGGGCATTCACACAGATCTGGGGTCGCACAGAGGTGTCGCACACCTGCTGCTGCGCCAGGGGGTGGTCGCGCCACATGCGGTCACCGGTCTGGGTGATCAGCACCGCCGCGACGGCCGCTGCGGTGAGCGGCACAAGCGCGGTGTACTTGCGGGAGGCCGCGTACGCGAGGACCGCGGCGGCCGCCAGACCGCCCACCCACACGGACTCGGCGAGCGGCTGCCACCACACGGGGACCACATCACCCATGGTGGGCGCGGACGCCGGGCTGAGGTGGCTGAGCCCGCCCGTGGCGTAGGTCGGCACGCCGAGCGCCAGGTATCCGCCTACGGCGAGCGTCGGCGCCGCGGGCCGCCAAGCCACCAGTCGTCCCACAACATGCCCGAGCAGGGTCATGGCCACGAGGAACGCCGCGTCTGCGAGGGCGGGGGAGAGCAGCGGGCGGCTCGCCGAGGCGTAGGCCCAGGTTGCGGCGGATGCGCCGACGGCCACGACCGCGTACGCCGCGGCGATCCATGCCGCCACCGGCAGCGATGCCGTCAGGAACTGGGCGAGCGGGCCGCGCGCGGCCGTCGCGCGCAGCTCGTCCGTGCGGCGGCGGCGTTCCCTGCCTCCGTGCCAGCAGCCCGCGGCCGCTGCCAAGGGGCCACCCAACAGGCTGCTCGTGACATGCAGCATGCCCTGGGTGTCGCCCCAACTTCCCTGCCACTGCGGCGCCTTGCCGGCCATCGTGATCGCCAGGGTCGCGGCGACGGCGAGGCCGGCCCAGGGTGCGAAGCCGCGCCTGAGCTCGCTGCGCAGGGGGTGCGTGGCGGTGCGCGTGCCGTAGGCCGGTCCTGTCGGCGGGGTCCCGTTCCGCGTCTGCGTCTCTGTCTCCAGGATGCTCAACGTGCTGCCCCCGCTCCGGCCGGCACGGACTGCCCGCCGCGGTGGGCCCGCAAGGCCGCGGTGTAGCCGCGTTCGATCGGGCTGCCGTCGCTCCCGTCGCTGTCGCCCGCGGAGTCCTTGCCGAGCGCGGTCAGCTCGGCCGTCGCCCCCCGGTAGGCCACCCGGCCCGACTCGAGCAGGGTCACGTGCGAGCACGCGGCCGCCACGTCCTCGACGAGGTGGGTGGAGACGATCACGGTGGAAGCGCTGCCCAGCTCCCGGAGCAGTGCTCTGAACTCGACCCTCTGCTCCGGATCGAGACCGGCCGTCGGCTCGTCGAGCAGCAGCAACTCCGGTTCGTTGACGATCGCCTGCGCGATGCCGACCCGGCGCACCATGCCGCCCGACAGCGTCCTGACCTTCGCGTCGATACGGTCGCCCAGCCCGACCCGCTCGACCGCCCTCTCCACCGCGGCCGGCACCGTCGAGGCGGGCATCTCCTTCAGCCATGCGACGTACGCGACGAACTCGCGGACCGTGAAGCCGGGGTAGTGGCCGAACTCCTGCGGGAGATAGCCGAGACGACGCCGTATCTCCGTGCGCTCCCGGTGCGCCGACACATCGCGGCCGAGGAGTTCCACCCGGCCGCCGGAGGGCGCGGCGACGGTGGCGAGAACCCGGATCAGGGAGGTCTTGCCCGCGCCGTTCGGGCCGAGCAGACCGTGGACCCCGGTGTCGAAGGAGAGGTCGAGGGCGTCCAGGGCGACGGTCCTGCGGTGCCGGACCGTCAGCCCGGTGACCTGCACGGTGCTGTGGGTGCTCACATCTTCTCCAGGTGGTCGAACGACGAACGGCGCAGCGCGAGCAGCCCCGCGCACAGCAGGGCCGCGGTGGCCCAGCCGCTCTGCACGGCGGTCCCGTCCACATAGACCGCGAGCCGTCCTGCGATGTTCTGTGGAAGCGAGGCCAGTACGGGCGCGGCGACGAACGCCAGCCAGCCGAAGGCCAGGGCGCCGGCGGCGACCTCGCAGCCGACACAGGAACCGAGCGCCAGCGCCGCGAGGGTCAGGGCCAGTCCGGGCAGCAGCCAGGCAGCGGCCCCGGGCCCGTCGGCCGTCGAGGGCAGCAGGGCGCCGGCCGCCGTCAGCAACGGGATGCTGACGGCGAGAACCGCGGCGGCCCGGGTCAGCAGCAGCCGCAGCCCGCCGGAGGGGGTGGATGCGGCGATCTCGTACAGCGGATCGGCGTGCCGCCCGTACGAGAGTCCGACTCCGGCGAGCGGTACGACGGGTGCGATCAGCAGCAGGGCAGGCTGTACGCCCCCGAGCCCCGCCACATACGCCAGCCCGAACGCCGCTGCGACCACCAGCCCGAGTGCGATGAGCCAGGCCCGGTGCAAGGACGGTCCTGCGGCCCAGACGGCCCGCGCGACCCACCCGAGCCGCCGGCCGCGCCCCGCGTCCGCGGGGCCGTGCGGGCTGCCGGCCCCCGCCGTGGGTCCGGCGAGCGGTCCGCCCGGCCGGACGGCCGCGGTGCGGGCCGCGAGTCCTCCCGCCGGGACCGGCTTCGGGGTGACACGGTCCGGGTCGCCGGCCTCACGGCCGGCGTCGCCGACCGCGCGGCCGGGCTTCTCGGCTTGTGCCGCGCCCCCTCCCGCGGAGTCGTGCAGATGCTCGCGCGGGCGGGTGCTCTCCGCCGGGCCGGCCACGCGCGTCCCGGGCCGTGCGGCGCCGAAGGACGACGGACGCAGGCCCCGCAGACGTGCCCGTGCCGACCGGCGCGAAGGCTGTGTCAGTGCCGCCGTGGCCAGGACCGAGGCGCGCACCTCCGCCAGGAGGTGCCCCGCCGCCCCGGTCCGGGCCGCCGTCGACACGCGGGTCGCGCACGGCGTGCAGGACTCCACATGCTTCTCCAGGGACCAGGCGTCCGGTTCGGACGCCGAGCCGGCGGCGTACTGCGCCGCCAGCTGTTCGCTCACATGCCAGTCGCTCACGCCGTGCCTCCCAGGGCATCCGTGCCGGGCGCCAGCTGTGCCAGCGCGGCGCGCAGCTCCCGGCGGGCCCGCAGCGCGCGGGTCTTGACCGTGCCCTCGGGGATGCCGAGCAGCCGTGCCGTCTCGCGGGTCGTCAGGCCGTCGATCACCGTCGCGCGCAGTACCTCGCGCAGCTCCGGCGAGATCCGGTCGAGGGCCGTGCCCACATCCCCGTACTCCAGCCCGGCCAGCACCCGTTCCTCGGCGGAGGGCATCGGCCCGGCCGGTGCGTGGACCACGCGGTCCGCCCTCGCCCCAGCCCGCTGCGCGTCGACCAGGCGGCGTGCGGCGATCACCCAGAGCCAGCCGCCTGCCTCGCCGCCGCGGTGCGTGCCGGCGGAGCGCCATACGGTCACAAAGGTGTCCTGGAGGACTTCCCGTACGGTCTCCGGGTCCGTGCAGCGGCGCGTCAGGCGGATGTGCAGCCAGCCGGCGTGCCGGTCGTAGAGCGCGCCGAGCGCTTCCGTGTCCCCGCGGGCGACGGCCCGCAGCAATGCCGCGTCGTCGTCCCGCTCTCCCCCCGAGGGGCGCATCAGTCTCACGCTTTCCCTATCGCTCGCGACGCGACGAGCGGTTCACGGCACCCTCGGGAAAATTCGGACGAGTTCGCTCACGCCCCCTGCGCGCGATGGAACAGGCTGACGAGCGGCGCTTCGACCCGCCACCCGAGGGACTCGTACAACGCCCGGCCGTCGGGCGTCCCGCCGAGGACGCCCACAGGGGCGCCCCGGTCGACCGCGGCGTTGTGGAGCGTACGCATCACCAGGCTGCCGAGTCCCCTGCGCCGGTGTGCGGCCGCCGTCTCCACCTGGTCGACGACGGCGGTCGGTCCGGTGAGCGCGATCTGGCCGCGGGCCGCGAACGAGCCGTCGGCGGCCACGACCAGCACCCGGGTGACGCCGCCGCGCTCCCAGGTCTTGAGGGTGTAGCCGTCCGGCACAGCGGCCGGTGTACGGCGCAGCTGAGCGGTCATCAGCCAGCCGGGCTCGTCGACCTGCCAGTCGGGGCCGACCCACTCGCAGACGGACGCGGGTTCGGCGAACACCTTCAGCCACACCGTCGGCGCGGCGAACTCGGCGGCGACCTTGCGGACCGTGGACTCGTCGTCGGAGGTCAGGACATGGCGGGTCGCGTGGGGGACCTGTCCGACATCGACGGTGAAACCCCAGGGCTGTGCCACCGGGTCGGCCGCACCGCGCGAGACGACCCAGCCGTCGACCCAGGCACGGATGGTCGCGGCGGTGCTCTCGAAGGACATCCGGAACTCCCCGTAATAGGCTCTTTGATATTGGGCCAATTACATACCGGGGGCGGTGCGGGCGGCGACGGCATGCTTCCGTGATCCGCGCCACATGGGCCGGCCGCGCGGGCCCCGGCGGTCCCGCGCGGCCGGTGGTAGGTGCGACGCGTCGATCCAACGGTCACACGGTTCGTCGGAGCGGCCGCCGCTCAGGTGGGCGTCGTGGACCCGGCCGAGGCTGCCGCCGCCCGGTTCCCGAACCCGCGTCCAGCTGCTTCCGTGGTCGTTCCGGACGTAGCAGTCGTACTCGACGGTCGTACCGGGAGCGATGTGCCCCACGACGGTGCAGGCGCCGTACGGGCCGGTATGTGCGGCCGCGCTGGTGGACCTGGCCTGGGCCGCCGGTGCGGCCATCGTGGCGCACGATCCTCCGGGTGGGAGCGATGGCGCGGGCCGCGAGGCAATTGGGTGGCAGGCGAGAAACCGCTCAGGCAGGCTCATCGTCATGGTCTCGGTGTTGCAGAACGTGGCGATCGACTGTGCGGATGCCTATGAGCTGGCCCGGTTCTGGAGCGGGGTGACTGGCCACCCGTTGCATCCGGAGGACAGGCCGGGGGACAGCGAGACCCAGGTGGTGCTGCCGGCGGGGCCGCTGCTGCACTTCAATCAGGTGCCTGAACCGAAGAGGGTCAAGAACAGGATCCACCTGTGCCTGCGTCCGGAGACCTCGCGTGAGGAGGAGGTCGAACGGCTGCTGGGTCTGGGCGCCACCTTGGTCATCGACCGCCGTAACCCCGACGGCTCGGGATGGGCCGTTCTCACGGACCCCGAAGGCAACGAGTTCTGCGTCCTGCGCAGTGAATCCGACCGGGGCGCGGTGCCGTCCTGATTCCGGGGGATCGGGGGGAGTGGTGACGAACCGCAGAGGACCTGTGTCCGGCCGAGCCTGATCGACTTCCCGGTAACGGCACCTGTCTCACAAGGTCACCTCGGACCTCGCAAGATCCCCCGCACGGTTGATCTGCAACTCGCAAGATCCACCGCCGAAGGGCAGTCGGCGGGTGATCGCTCACGGCGAACATTGACTGGGGAACATCCCGGGGCTCATGTGCATTGAGTCGGTACAGCTCAACTTGACTGCGCTTGACTGCCTAAGGGGAGATCATGGCTTCATCGACGTCCTCACCGCTCACCCTGCCCGTGCTGCCGCTCGACGACGAGGTCGTGCTGCCCGGAATGGTGGTTCCGCTCGACCTGTCCGATGCCGATGTACGGGCCGCGGTGGAGGCCGCCCAGGCCGCGGCCCGCTCCTCGGGCAACAAGCCGAAGGTGCTGCTCGTTCCCCGGATCGACGGCACGTACGCCGCGACCGGTGTGCTCGGCACGGTCGAACAGGTCGGCAGGCTCTCCGACGGCGACCCCGGCGCGCTGATCCGCGGTCGCAGCCGTGTCCGGATCGGGGCCGGTACGAGCGGGCCCGGCGCAGCACTGTGGATCGAGGGCACGGCCGTCGTGGAGGTGGAGCCCGATCCGGTGCCCGGCGCCGTCACCGAACTGATCAAGGAGTACAAGGCGCTCGCCACCGACTGGCTGAAGAAGCGCGGTGCCTGGCAGGTCGTCGACCGCGTCCAGCAGATCGACAGCATTGCCCAGCTCGCCGACAACGCCGGCTACTCGCCGTTCCTGACCACCGCTCAGAAGGTCGAGCTGCTGGAGACGGCCGACCCGGTGGCCCGCCTCAAGCTCGCCGCCGAGCAGCTGCGCGAGCATCTTGCCGAGCAGGACGTGGCCGAGTCCATCGCCAAGGACGTCCAGGAAGGCGTCGACAAGCAGCAGCGCGAGTTCCTGTTGCGCCGTCAGCTGGACGCCGTGCGCAAGGAGCTGCGCGAGCTGAGCGGCCAGGACGGCGAGGACGAGTCCGACGACTACCGCGCCCGGATCGAGGCCGCGGACCTGCCCGAGAAGGTGCGCGAGGCGGCTCTCAAAGAGGTCGAGAAGCTGGAGCGCGCCAGCGACCAGTCGCCCGAGGGCGGATGGATCCGCACCTGGCTCGACACCGTCCTGGAGCTGCCGTGGAACGAGCGCACCGAGGACGCGTACGACATCCGGGGCGCCAAGGCCACCCTGGACGCCGAGCACTTCGGCCTGCAGGACGTGAAGGAACGGATCACCGAGTACCTGGCGGTGCGCAAGCGGCGCGCCGACCGGGGGCTGGGCGTGGTCGGCGGGCGGCGCGGGGGCGCGGTTCTGGCGCTCGTCGGCCCGCCCGGTGTCGGCAAGACCTCGCTGGGCGAGTCGGTCGCGCACGCGATGGGCCGGAAGTTCGTCCGGGTCGCTCTCGGCGGTGTACGCGACGAGGCCGAGATCCGCGGCCACCGGCGCACGTACGTCGGTGCCCTGCCCGGCCGGATCGTCCGCGCCGTGAAGGAGGCCGGGTCGATGAACCCGGTCGTCCTGCTCGACGAGATCGACAAGGTCGGCTCCGACTTCCGCGGCGACCCGGCCGCGGCCCTCCTCGAGGTCCTCGACCCGGCGCAGAACCACACCTTCCGCGACCACTACCTGGAGGTCGAACTCGATCTGAGCGACGTCGTCTTCCTGGCCACCGCGAATGTTCTCGAGGCCATCCCGGAGGCGCTGCTCGACCGGATGGAGCTCGTCCGGCTCGACGGCTACACCGAGGACGAGAAGATCGTCATCGCCCGGGACCACCTGCTGCCGCGTCAGCTGGAGCGGGCGGGCCTGGAGCACGGCGAGGTGACCATCGACGAGTCCGCGCTGCGCAAGCTGGCGGGCGAGTACACCCGGGAGGCGGGCGTACGGAACCTGGAGCGTTCGGTGGCCCGGCTGCTGCGCAAGGTGGCGGCCGAGCACGAACTGGGCGACCGGGACCTGCCGGTCACCGTCGGTGCCGAGGAGCTGCGCGCGCTGATCGGACGGCCGCACCATGTGCCCGAGTCCGCCCAGGACCCGGCCGAGCGCCGCACCGCGGTGCCCGGTGTGGCCACCGGCCTCGCGGTGACCGGCGCGGGCGGCGACGTCCTGTTCGTGGAGGCGTCGCTGGCGGACCCGGAGACCGGCGCGGCGGGCCTGACCCTGACCGGTCAGCTCGGCGACGTCATGAAGGAGTCCGCACAGATCGCGCTGAGCTTCCTGCGCTCGCACGGCGCGGAGCTGGAGCTCCCGGTCGCCGATCTCAAGGACCGGGGCGTGCACATCCACTTCCCGGCGGGTGCCGTCCCCAAGGACGGCCCGAGCGCGGGCATCACGATGACGACGGCGCTCGCCTCGCTGCTGTCGGGCCGGCAGGTGCGCACGGACGTGGCGATGACCGGTGAGGTGTCGCTGACCGGCCGGGTGCTGCCGATCGGAGGCGTCAAGCAGAAGCTGCTGGCCGCGCACCGGGCGGGTATCACCACGGTGGTGATCCCCAAGCGGAACGAGGCGGACCTGGACGACGTCCCGGCCGAGATCCTCGAGAAGCTGGAGGTGCACCCGGTGACGGACGTCCGGCAGGTGCTGGAGCTCGCGCTCTCACCGGCGCAGGTCGAGGTCGCCCAGGCGGCCTGACCCCGCGGGCACGGGCCCGGCGGTGATCCACCGCCGGGCCCGACGGCTGTCCGCCGAAGGTCCCGCACAATGGACGGATGAACCAACTGCAGGGGGACTGCTCGGACTGCTTCGGCCTCTGCTGCGTGGCGCTGCCCTTCGCCGCCTCCGCCGACTTCGCCGTGAACAAGCCCGCCGGGCGGCCCTGCGGCAATCTGCGGACCGACTTCGCCTGCGGCATCCACGACCGGCTGCGCGCCAGCGGCTTCCAGGGCTGCACCGTCTACGACTGCTTCGGCGCCGGACAGCAGGTCTCGCAGGTCACCTTCGGCGGTACGAGCTGGCGCCAGGCGCCGGACAGCGCCGAGCAGATGTTCGCCGTCTTCCCCGTCGTACGGCAGTTGCACGAACTGCTCTGGTATCTGACCGAGGCGCTGCGCCTGCGCGCCGCGCGGGAGGTGCACCCCGAGCTGCGGCGGCAGCGGGAGAGTGTCGAGGAGCTCACCCGGCTCGCCCCCGACGCCCTGCTGAAGCTCGATGTCGCGGCGCACCGCCAGGACGTCAACGTCCTGTTGCTGCGCACCAGCGAACTCGTACGCGCCGCGGTACCCGGGAAGAAGAAGGACCGCAGGGGCGCGGACCTGATGGGCGCCAGGCTGCGGGGCGCCGATCTGCGGGGCGTCAGTCTGCGCGGGACGTATCTGATCGCCGCGGACCTCACGGGCGCCGATCTGCGGCTGGCCGACCTCATCGGGGCAGACCTCAGGGACGCCGATCTGGCCGGGGCGGATCTGACCGGGTGCATCTTCCTCACCCAGCCGCAGGTGAACGCGGCCCGCGGCGACGCGGCCACCCGTCTCCCGGACGGGCTGACCCGCCCCGCGCACTGGTCGTGACGACCGGCGTCGCGGGACGGGCCAGGGGGAAGCTGATGCCGGGGCTCAGCCGATGGCGAGCGCCAGGACGCGGCTGTACGAGCCGTTGAACTTGTCGTGGTCGCCGACGATCGGCCCGGACGAGGTGTACTGCCACATCGTGTGGTAGGCCCAGCCGGCCGGCAGGGTGCCGGGTGTCGCGCTGTACCTGGCGATCCACAGCGGGTTGGTGGTGCCGAAGCCGCCGTAGTTGCCGGTGCACTGCGTCCACCAGCTGGTCGCCGTGTAGATCACCGCCGCCCGGCCCGTACGCACCTTGTAGCGGTTCAGGAAGGCGCGGATCCAGGCGACCATCTGGGACGGGGACTTGCCGTAACAGGCGGGGCCGTACGGGTTCCACTCGATGTCCAGTACGCCCGGCAGGGTCCTGCCGTCCCTTGACCAGCCGCCGCCGTTGTTGACGAAATAGTCCGCCTGGGCGGCGCCGGTGGCGGTGTCGGGGGTCGCGAAGTGGTACGTGCCGCGGATCAGGCCCGTCTTGTACGAGCCGTTGTACTGCTGGGTGAAGTAGGTGTTCTGGTAGTACGTGCCTTCGGTCGCCTTGACGTAGGCCCACCTGACGCCGATGTTCCGTAGCGCCGGCCAGTCGACGTTGCCTTGATGGCTGGAGACGTCGACGCCTGCCGTCTGCGCCACGCGGGTGCCAGGGGGAGCGCCGGCCTGGCCGTCATGGGCGATGACGCCCATGCCCAGATAGGCAGTGCCGCGCTTTGCCTTGGCGGCCGCCGCGGGCGTGGCCGTGGCGGGGAGGGTGAGGAGGAGGGACAGGGCTGCGAGGAGAGTGCCGACTGTCGCGAGACGCGACCGGCCGGTCGTTCCGGATCTGTGCACTGGCCTAGCGTGCCTCCGAAGATCTCGGTGGGCGGGATCTGACGAAGTGTCGACATGTCGTGGCGGATGCCTATGGTGTGGACATGCCATTCAGGAGGGCGGGGCGCGCCGTGCACGGCGGGGAAGGGGGACGGGATGCTGCCGCCGGTCCGAGCCTGCGAAATACTGACCCGGTTGCGGCTGTGCCGGCCGCCGGAAGAAACGCATCGGAACCGGGAAGCGCGCAAGGGGTGCTGACGTGCACGAAGGCGGTACGGGGAGCGACACCGGCCTGACGGACGGGGCTGGTGTGGACCGCGAATTTCTCGCACTGGAACGGGAGTTGGCCGTCTTTCTGCGCCGGGCCAGAGCGTCGTCCGGCGAGATGGCGCGGGAGGTCCACCCCGAACTCGAACCCGCCGCGTACGGGCTGCTGGTCCGGCTCGAAGAGGGCGGACCGCAGCGCGCCACCGAGCTCGCCGCCTACTTCGGCGTCGGCAAGGCGACGATGAGCCGTCAGCTCCACGCCCTCGAGGACCTCGGCCTGGTGGCCCGCGAACCGGACCCGGCGGACGGCCGGGCATCCCTCGTACGGCTCACCGACGAAGGGGTGACCCGGTTCCGCCATGTGCGCGACGCACGCCGCGACCGCTACATGAGCAAGCTCGCCGGCTGGGACCCCCGCGAGGTCGCGGAACTGGCGAGGCTCCTGCACCAGCTGAACGCCCGCGCCGGAACCTGACACGGCGGCCGCGCCACTGCGGCCGGCCCGTCACAGCTCCGCGAACACCGCCGTCGCATCGTCATGGAGCTTCCAGCGGATCACCTCGGTGCGTTCCTGCGCCGAGACCTCCAGTGCGCGCACCCGGCCGATCAGCGCCTCCGCCCCCTCCGTGCGCAGCAGGGCCAGGCAGTCGGACCAGTCGCCCTGCGCGAACATGTCCACCCAGCGCGACGCACCGTCCGTCAGGGCGGCGAGCGAGCGCACGGCGGTGCGTGGCGTACGGCCGGTCACCGCCCGCGCCGCCACCCCCGGGTCCGCGGCCGCTGTGAAGAAGCCGCCCTCGCTGTTGCGCAGCGCATCGGCCGCAGCGTGCGTGCGCAGCGCCTCACGCGGCAGCCGGTCCAGCCGGTCGTCCAGGACCGCCCGTACCGTCCCGTCCGGTGACTCGATGAGCAGCGTCGAGTCGGAGAGCACGAGGTGCTCGACGTCGTCCGCCGGTCCGCCCCAGCGCGCCAGGACCACCGTCGCCTGAGGAGTGCGCACGTGAGAAAGGTCACACGTGGTGCGGTGGGTGTCCGCGGTGCGCCTGATTGCCGTGGCGAGAACGTCCTGAAGTGTCAGGTCGGGGCGCGAACCGGACAGTTCGACCAGAGTGCCGCCGAGCCGGGCGGTGAACCACGCCACCGAATGCACACAACCGTCGTCGCCCTTCGGAGGTGTCACCCCGTCCAGCGTCACCAGCGTTCCGCCCTGGCCGGAGGCGGGCGTGGCCACCGCCGCCCAGTCCTCGTTGGGCCGTTCGGGCCCGCCGGGCGATGTTGCCAGTCCGATACGCATGATCCCAGTCTGCACGAGCCGTCCGCAGACCCCTCACAGTTGGGCATTTACGCCTGTATCAGCAGGTCAGGAGGGTTTGCCGGTCGAAGCGTCCGCCTTCCGTGAGCTGCGGGCGCGCATCCTGTCAAAGGCAGGGCGGAAGGTCCAACCCATCGCTCACGAGGCGCTCTGCGGGCCGTACGGAAAAGTTGTTTGCCAACTACTGAGTGTTGTTCACTCGTTCGGGTGGCGGAGCGGCCGATGCGCGCCTCCCTCCCAAAAGCACTGCAATGGTCGGAAGCCGTGCCAGGGGTGGGCCTCTCGCGTGTGACCGGTCGTCATCTCTGCTTCATGGGTGGACGAGTCGAGCAAGATTGCGAGCACCGGTGCAGAAGAAGCGGCCTCGGGGCAAGGACGGCATTCGCACGGAGACCCCGGGCGGCGTTCGGACAACGGCCCCGGCCACTGTCGTGGACCCCAACCAGGGCCCGGCACAGGCGGCCCGGGCGGGCTCGGACGTACAGACCCCCGGCGGCCGTCCCGTACGCGTACGCAGCCGCCTCGTCGCGGGTGTCGCTGCCGTGAGCCTCGTCGTCGTGGCCGCCGGCACCCCCGGCATCCTCGCCACCTCGGCCGAGCTGACCGAGTCCCAGCGGCTGGTCACCCTCGCAGCGCTCGACCGCCAGGCCGTCACCCTCGCGCACTCCCTCTCCGACGAACGCGACGAGGTCACCGCGTACATCGCGGCCGGCCGTGCGGCGCAGCGGGGCGACAAGAAGGACCAGCGGCGGATCTCCGACAGCCTCAGCGCCCGCGTCGACCGGCAGATCGACGAGATCCGCACCGCCGTTCCCGAGGACCATGCCGAGCTGCGCCACCATCTCGCCGGCATCCCCTCCGTACGCCGCACCGCGCTCACCGGCAAGGGCACCGCGATGGAGGCCCACCGGGCCTACGGCGACGTCATCGCCGCGCTCCACGCGCTCGCCGAAGAGCTCGCCGAGAAGACCCCGCCGCGCGCCGCCGGAGCCACCCGCGCCCCCGCCGACCTCGGCCTCGCCGTCGAGCGGGCGTCCGCAACCCGTGGTCTGCTGCTGGCCGCGCTCTCCGTACCCAAGCCGGAGAGCGTCACGACCATCGACCCGATCACCGGGCTGCCCGTGGAGAGCGAGGGTGAGGACTCCGGGGCCGACGCCCGCACGCGGGGCGCCCTCACTGCCGCCGCCCAGCAGGCACGGGTTCGCGAACTGGCCGCTCTCGCCGACTTCGACCAGGCCGCCGACAAGACCGCCCGCGACAAGCTGGCCGCCACGGTCACCGGTCCCGAGGTCAGGACCGCCGAGGGCTATCTCGCCCGCCTCACCGACCAGCCCGAGCTCTCGGACAGCGAGCGCGACACCGACCCGGAGAAGCTGGTGGCCGCGCTCACCGCGCGCATCGAGCAGATGCGCGGGGCGGAGACCGCGCTCGCCGCGGACCGGGTCGAGCGGTTCGAGCAACTGCGCGACGACGATGTCACCGCGCTCGAACTGCGGATCGCGCTGCTCGGCGGACTGGTGATCGTCGCCATCGGCGTGTCCGCGGCCGTCGCCCGTACGCTCACCCGCCCCCTCGCCGTCCTGCGCATCGGTGCCGCGCGGGTCGCCGCAGCGCCCGAGGCCGAGGATCCGGTCCGCTTCACCGGCCGCAACGACGAGTTCGCGCAGGTCGTCCGCTCCCTCAACACCCTGCACGGCAAGCTCCGCGACCTCGGCGCGCGCGCCGAGCGGCTCGACAGCGACCGTGCCGACCTGGCAGGCGCGCGCGACGCGCTCGCCGCCGACGTCGGGGCCGCACGCGCCGAACTGCAGGAGCACACCGGAGAACTCACCGCCGAGCTGGAGCGGTTGCGCCACACGGTCCACCACACGTTCGTCAATCTCTCGCTGCGCACGCTCGGACTCGTCGAGCGTCAGCTCGGCATCATCGAGAAGCTCGAGGCGCGTGAGCAGGACCCGGAGCGTCTCGCCACGCTCTTCAAGCTGGACCACATGGCCACCGTCATGCGCAGGCACAGCGAGAACCTGCTGGTACTCGCGGGCGCCGAGCACGGTCAGGGGCATGTCGGGCCGGTACCGCTCGTCGACGTGCTGCGCGCCGCGGTCAGCGAGATCGAACGCTACGAGCGGGTGGTCATCCAGTCCCTGCCGCCGCACGCCCAGATCGCCGGGTACGCCGCGGACGATCTGAGCCATCTGGTCGCCGAACTCCTCGAGAACGCCGCGTCGTTCTCTCCGCCGGACGCCCAGGTCGAGCTGTCGGGCTGGCTGCTGGAGAGCGGCGAGGTCATGCTCTCGGTCGAGGACGCGGGCATCGGCATGACGGCCGGACGCATCGCCGAGATCAACGAGCGGCTGCAGAACCCGAAGGCGTACGAGTCCCGGGCGGCCCACGAGGGCGAGGGACTCGGACTGCGGGTCGCCGGGCTGCTGGCCGCGCGCCACGGCGTACGGATCCAGCTGCGCGAGCACAAGCAGGGCGGCATCACGGCGGTCGTCGTCATCGGACAGGCGTTGCTTCCGAGCGGCCCGCCGGCCACCGCGGCGCAGTCGGAGCAGGGGGCAGGAACGGCGCCGGTGCTGAACCTGCCCGGGGCGGTGGCCGAGGCGAACTCCAACGCACTGCCCGGACCCCGGCGACCGGACCCCGCCTCCGCCGACTGCGACGTGGTCGCGGCCGGGGCAGCGGAGCCGGAGCCTGCGGCGACGGACGAGGACGAGGACGCGGAGCCGGGCGCCGACGCCGTCCCGGACCCGGCCCCCGCCGCGGAGGCGGAGCGGGATGTGGACGAGGCGCCGGAAGCGGAGCTTGCTCCGGCCGCCGGGCCGGTGGCTGCGGAGGATCCGTTCGTGGCTGCTGCCGAGCGGGCGATCCGTGCCGCGGAGGCGGAGCGGGATGTGGACGAGGCGCCGGAAGCGGAGCTTGCTCCGGCCGCCGGGCCGGTGGCTGCGGAGGATCCGTTCGTGGCTGCTGCCGAGCGGGCGATCCGTGCCGCGGAGGCGGAGCGGGACACCCCCGAGCGGACGCCCGACGCCGCATCGCACACCGCGGGGATCGACCAGGAGACCTTCTCGATGCGGCTGCCCCAGCAGCGCGAGCAGACTCCTGAGCCCGAGCCGCAGTCCGAAGCACCGGACGCGAGCGCGCCCGTCGGGGACCGTGTCACCGACAAGGGGCTGCCCAAGCGCACGCCCAAGCCCGTCCAGCCCGCCGCCGGGCCCGGCGAACGCACCGGCAGCACCGATGCCCAGGACCTGCGACGCAGACTCGGCGGCTTCCATCAGGGCGCGAAGGACGGCCGCCGCGATGTCGAGGCGGAGCTCGCCCGGAACGGCGCCGAGACCCAGAACCAGCAGGAGTCCGAAGCGGAATCGGGGGACAACGTCGAGGAGGCACGCAGTTGACTGCGATCGGCACGTACGGCCTGAGCACCGAAGCCCGCAATCTTCACTGGTTGCTGGGCAACTTCGTGGAGGAGGTGCCAGGAGTGCGCTCGGTTGCCGTCGTCTCGTCCGACGGCCTGTTGCTGCTCTCGTCGGACCCCGTCCAGAACGCAGCCCCGGTCGCAGCCGAACGCCCGCAGAGCCCCAGAGGCTCCAGCGCGGACCTCGCCACCGTCGTCTCCGGCATCGCGAGCCTGACCCACGGCGCCGCCGGGCTCATGGACGGCGGTGGCGTCAAGCAGACCATGGTCGCAATGGACGACAGCAGCGTGCTGGTGATGACGATCAGCGACGGTTCGCTGCTCGGTGTGCACGCCACCCCGGACTGCGACATGAGCGTCGTGGCCTACCACATGGCCCTGTTCGTCGGCCGTGCCGGACACGTTCTCACCCCCGAACTCCGCAGCGAGCTGCGCACATCGTTGGAGAGCGCCCAGTGACGACCGCCGCCGAACCCTTCCCCAGGCTCCCGGTACGCGGCGCGGGCAATCGGCCCGCCCGGGTCCGTCCGTACTCGCTCACCGGCGGCCGCACCCGTTTCGGCCATGTGCTGCTCGTCGAGACGTTCGTCGCCGCGCTCGAAGCGGCCCCGGAGCGCAAGGAGCTGCCGGCCGGCTCCCTCTCACGCGTCATGCCCGAGCTGCGGGCCATCGTCGAGCTGTGCCGTCGCATGCGTACGGTCGCCGAGATCTCGGCGCTGCTGAAGATGCCTCTCGGCGTGGTCCGGGTGCTGCTCAGCGACCTGGCGGACCAGGGAAAGATCCGTGTCTTCGGGACGGGCCACGGCACCGGCCAGCCCGACCGTGCGCTCCTCGAAAGGGTGCTCGGTGGACTCCGCCGCCTCTGAGACGCTCGCCACCGACACGCTGATCGCGCAGCCGCTGTCCGATGAGGTCCCGCAGCTCGAAGAGAAGCTGCAGGCATGGCAGTTGGACACCAGCAGAGCTCCCACCGCGGCCAAGGTGATCGTCGCGGGCGGCTTCGGTGTCGGGAAGACGACCTTCGTCGGCGCCCTCTCCGAGATCACGCCGCTGCAGACCGAGGCGCTGATGACCCGGGCCGGCGAGGAGACCGACGACCTCACCGCCACCCCCGGCAAGCGCACCACCACGGTGGCGATGGACTTCGGCCGGATCACGCTCGACGACGACCTGGTGCTGTACGTCTTCGGGACCCCCGGCCAGCAGCGCTTCTGGTTCATGTGGGACGACCTGGCGCGCGGCGCCATAGGTGCGATCGTGCTTGCCGACACCCGGCGGCTGGCGGACTGCTTCCCGGCGCTCGACTACTTCGAGAGCTGCGGGCTGCCGTACATCGTCGCCGTCAACCACTTCGAGGGAACGACCGCATACGAGGCCGGGGACGTACGGGAGGCGCTGACCGTGCCGCCGCACGTACCCGTGGTGATCATGGATGCCCGTAGCCGGATCGCGGTGATCGAGGCGCTCCTCGCGCTCCTCGCCCGTGCCCTCGAAGCCACCCCCGAATAGCTGATCGACGAAAGAGCACCAGCCATGCGGAAGATTCTCGTAGTCGGCGCCGGGCAGTCCGGCCTCCAGCTCGCCCTCGGCCTGCAGTCGCAAGGCTACGAGGTCACGCTGATGTCCAACCGTACGGCGGACGAGATCCGGTCCGGCCGAGTCATGTCCACGCAGTGCATGTTCCACACCGCGCTCCAGCACGAGCGCGATCTCGGCATCACCTTCTGGGAGACCCAGGCTCCGAGGATCGAGGGCGTCGGCGTCTCCGTCGCCGCCCCCGACGCGTCGCGCGCCATCGACTGGGTCGGCAAACTGGACGGCTACGCGCAGTCCGTCGACCAGCGCGTGAAGATGGCAGGCTGGATGGAGACCTTCGCCCAGCGCGGCGGTCAGCTCGTCATCCACGGCGCGGCCGTCTCCGACCTGGACTTCTTCTCCCGTACGTACGACCTGGTGCTGGTCTCGGCCGGCAAGGGCGAGCTGGTCTCGATGTTCGGCCGGGACGCGTCCCGCTCCCCGTACTCCGAGCCGCAGCGCGCCCTTGCCGTCTCCTATGTCCACGGGCTCGGCCCGCGTCCCGAGCACCCCGAGTTCGACGCGGTGCGCTGCAATCTGGTGCCCGGCGTCGGTGAACTGTTCGTGATGCCGACCCTCACCACGTCCGGCCGCGCGGACATCCTGTTCTGGGAGGGCATTCCGGGTGGCCCGCTCGACGTCTTCCAGGGTGTCAAGGACCCGGCCGAGCATCTCTCCCTGACGCTTGAGCTCATGGAGAAGTTCACGCCGTGGGAGTACGCACGGGCCACCAGGGTCGAGCTGACCGACGCGGGCGGTACGCTCGCCGGCCGGTACGCCCCCACCGTCCGCAACCCCATCGGCCGGCTCCCCGGCGGGGGTCTGGTCCTCGGCGTCGCCGATGTCGTCGTCGCCAACGACCCGATCACCGGTCAGGGCTCCAACTCGGCGTCCAAGTGCGCGGCCTCGTATCTGGCGTCGATCGTCGAGCGGGGCGAGAAGCCGTTCGACGAGACCTGGATGCAGGCCACGTTCGACCGGTACTGGGACACGGCGCAGCACGCCACCAAGTGGACGAACGCGATGCTCGGCGTCCCGCCCGAGCACGTGCTGCAACTGATCGGTGCGGCCGGTCAGCTGCAGCCGGTCGCCGACCGGTTCGCGAACGGGTTCAACAACCCGGCGGACTTCGAGGACTTCTTCTACGACCCCGACAGGACGGGCGCGTACCTCGCGGAGGTCGCGGACGCTCCGCGCGCCTGAGGGGAAAAGGTGGGGGCGTCCGCCCGCTCGGACGCCTCTACTCCCGCGCTTGCTCGACCGTCTGCCCGTCCGCGTCCCGCTCCTTGCGGGCCCCGGTGTCGAGGCCCTTGTCCGGTCCGGTCGTCGCGCCGTCCGGCAGCCTGGGCGGGGTGTAGGACGCGAGTGCCCGGCCGGCCGGGTCAGGGCGGACCGCACCCAGCAGCGGGTTCGCCGCGATGGGGGAGGCCTTCACACGGCCGCCGGGGCGGGGGGCGTGAATCACCGTGCCGTTGCCCAGATAGACGGCCACGTGGGTGGCCTCGGGGAAGTAGATCACCAGGTCGCCGGGGCGAAGTGACTGCAGCGGCACCTTGGGCAGCTCCGCCCACTGCTCCTGGCTGGTGCGGGGGATCGTGCGTCCGGCTCTGGCCCACGCCTGTGAGGTGAGGCCCGAGCCGTCGTACGTGTCCGGGCCCTCCGCCCCCGAGACATACGGCTTGCCGATCTGCTGTACGGCGTACTTCATTGCCGCACTGCCCTGCGCGGACGGCGTGTGCTCGGCGTCCAGCAGGCCGGTGGCCAGCAGCTTCGCCTGCGCCTCGGCGGTGTCGGACTCCTCCTTGGCGGACAGGGCGGCGATTTCGGCGGCGGAGAGGGAGGCGAGCATCTCCTCGACCGCCTTCAGCCGGGCGGCGGCCGTTCCATAGGCCTGCCTGTGCCGGGCCGCGAGGAGCAGTTCCTTGTCGAGCGCCTTGCGCGCGGCGGTCGCGAGCATGTCCGCACGACGGGCGCCGGCCTGAAGCCGACTCATGGTGGCCAGCCGGCTGTTTGCCGCCCGTTCGATGAGATGGCCCTGGTCGAGGGCGCTCTGCGGGTCACGGGCGAGGAGGAGCTGGAGGTAGGAGGACAGGTCGGAGTGCCCCCGGTACTGCTCTCGGGCGAGTTGCCCTGCGGCGCTGCGGCTGTCGTCGAAGGCGTGCCGCGCGTCGGTGAGTGCGCGGCCGAGGTGCGCCGCTGCGGCGCGCTGCTTCGTGAGGGCCTGCTCGGCGGCGTTGACTGCCTCGCCGGCCTCTTCGGCGCGGCGGTACAGGTCCTGGAGCCGGGTGAGCATGCCCGAGACGGTGGAGAGCGCGGGGGCTCCCTGGGCAGGCCCGGCGGGCGCCGCGGGCTTGGCGGGGTCGGCGGAGCCGGTGGGCTTGGCGGGCTTGGCCGGGTCGGCGGAGCCGGTGGGCTTCACGGCCTTCACGGGGCCGGCGCCTTCGGCCGCTTCCGCCACTTCCGCCGTGACGTCCGGGGGTTGCTCGTCGGCCGGTACGGCGGACGCCGGCCCGGCGGCGATCGCCGTGACCGCGACCACCGCCGCCGTGCACACCGTACGGATCAGCCTGCCGTTCACGATGCCTGACACCTCGTCACCTCCCGTGGTGAGGTGGGCCGTCCACTCTCACGGCCAGAGCATGCGGGCGCACCGCCGCGCGGGCGCGGCGGGTGGTCGGTTCAGCGCAACATGGTCACTCGTCTGAGGGTTCGTCAGTCCACGGGGAGCGAGTAGAACGTCCGGCCCCGCCGTACGACGATCCGGTCCTCGCCGCCGGCCAGCGGCACATAACGGGGCGCGGCCTGCGGGTTCTCGGCGTCCCGCGTACCGGCCTCCTGGAACTTCCACAGCCGCCGGCCGTCGCGCGCCGCGAAGGCGGTGAGCGCCGCGGCATCGCCGGCGAACACGGTGCGGCCGCTGAGGCTCAGCGCGGTCTGCGGGATCTCGCGCCAGGCGGGCGTCTCGGTGGACCGGCTCCACAGTGCCCGTCCCGTCGCGATGTCGACGGCGCGCACCTCCTGGTAGCGGTTGGCGGCGTACAGGGCGGGGCCGCGTACCGTGGCCGTACCGTAGGCGAACACACCCTTCTCGCCCGGCGTTTTCGCGGCGGGCACGCGCCACAGCCTCTTGCCGTTGCCGCTGTCGTACGCATGCAGCTCGCCGCCCGCGGCGCCGAACAGCTTGCCGCCCGTGTCACCGGCGACGGAGGCCGTCGGCCCGACCCCGGTGAGTGCGACGGACTTGAGGGCCTTGCCGGTGGCGCGGTCGAAGCCGAGCAGGACGGACCCGCCCTTGGCCCGCTTGGACTGGGCCGGGGTGAGGGAGCGGCCGTCCTGCCGTACGAGGATGCTGTCGGCGCGTGCGGCGACCAGTTCATAGCGGGGTCGGTGCGGGGCCTTCCCCTCCGGTACGCGGGCGCGCCACAACTGCTTGCGGGCGGCGGCGTCGTAGGCGATGACGTACGCCTCCCGGACGGTGACCTTCTTCTTGCGCTTCTTGACCTTCCGCTCGACGGACCTGGAGACATGACCCGTCAGCCAGACGCTGGTGCCGTCCGCACCGATCACACCCTCGACGGCCAGGCTCTCGCCGGGCTCGGCGAAGGTGCGCTCGGCGACCTTGTGGGCGACCTTCCCGTCCTGCGCGGCGATCCACAGGAGTTCGTCCCCGGCATGGACGAGACAGAGCCGGTCGTCGACCGGCACCGCGCGGGAGCCCGAGGCAGCCTCGGGCACGGCCCAGAGCCGCCGCCCCGTGCGCAGATCCACGCCCGTGGCCTGCTTGCCGTCGGTCAGCAACAGCACCCGGTCGCGCCACACCGTGGCCCCGGCCGGCTCCTCGGGATGCTCGTACCGCCAGGCCGGCTCCGGCGCCAGCCCGGCCATCCGGGTACGCCGGGGCGCGGGCGGCTGCGGGGCGGGCGCGGCCTTGTCGTCCCCGGCGGCGACGGCGTACACGCCACCTCCGCCGACGGCGAGCCCGGTGACCCCGGCTGCCACGGCCACAAGGAGTCCACGCCGGGACGGCGGGAGGACCGTGGGGACCCCACCCGACAGGCTCGGGGGCGCCGGCGGAACCGAGGGCGGGCCCGCGGCGCGCCGCACGACGAGGGTCGCGGAGTCCGTGACGCCTCCGGCGGCGCCCCCGAAGCCGTGGCCGGCAGCAGGCGCGGCCGGGAGCGCGTTCCGGCCTTGCGTCGGCAACGGAGCCCGGTCCGCTCCGGTGGGGTGGGCCTGGCCGGACACAGCCGGCGCGGGTGCGGTGTGTGCCGAAGCCGTGGTGTCGGTGGGCGTGGCGTGGCCGGCGCCGTTGCCGTGCGGGTGGGCGTCCTGGCCCGCTGGGCCGTACGCCGGCGCGTTGCCGCCGACCGGCCCGGCCGGAGGCGCGTCATCTGCGACGAACGGCCCCGCCACCGCGCCGGGGGCGGGCGATGTCCGGCCCTGCGCCGGGACGAGCGAGGCCGTGGGCGCCGTGCTGCTGTTTCCGGGCCCGCCCGAGCCGAGGGGGTCGTGCTGCGTGCCACCGGTTGCGCCCGCACCGCCCGATCGCAGGGCATCCGCCTGTGCCGCCTGGGCGGCCAGCGCGGCCGACAGCGGCTGGGGCAGCCAGCCTCCGCGGGCCAGAGCCGCCGCGCCCTCCAGGGCCAGATCCGCCGCCACCGTGCCCGCCGTCGGGCGGTCCTCGGGCGACTTGGACAGGCAGCGGGCGGTCAGAGGGCGCAACTCGTCAGGAACGGCGCCGAGTTCGGGTTCGCCGTGCGCGATGCCGGCGGCGTCCGCCAGCGGTGCCGTGCCCGTCGCCGCGTAGGCCAGCAGCAGGCCGAGGACGAAGATGTCCGACGCCGGGCCGGGTTCCGCTCCGGTCGCCTGCTCCGGTGTCAGATACCCGAGCTGTACGGACAGTTGTCCGCCTGGACGGGCCTGGGCGACCGCCGCCGCGCCCAGCGCGCCGTACGCGGCGAGCCGCGGCCCGTCCGCCGTCAGCAGCACCGTGTCCGGTGCGAGACCGTGCAGCACCGTGCCTGTCGCGTGCACCCGGGACAGGGTCTCGGCCAGCCCCGCGCCCAGTATGCGTACCGTCCGCTCGGGCAGCGGACCGGCGAGCGCGATCGCCTCGCGCAACGTCAGCGCCGGGACGTATGCGCTCGCGGTCCACAGCTCCTGCCCGTCCGTGGCCGTGGCCATCGCGAGCGGCTCGGGTACCCAGCCTCCGGCCAGACGTTCCGCCGTCCTGGCCTCCGCCGCGAAACGCCGTCGGAAGGCGGGCACGGCGGCCAGCTCCGGGCGTGCGGCCGAGACGACGACAGCCGTATCGCCGGAGCCGGCACGGGAGTCGGAACCTGATCCGGAAGCGGCGCCGGACGCCAGGTAGTGCACGGCGCTCGCCGACTCCCGCAGTCGTGCCAGCGTGGTGTACGCCCCGATCCGGCGCGGATCGTCCTGCTGCAGCGGCTCCATGCGAAGCTCCCCCCTGGTGGCACGGTCGACCGTGATCCTAATTCGGCGCCGGACACCACCGCGAGGCGCGGTCCCTACCCCGGTGGCTGCGACTTCGGTTTCGACCAGGGCCACTTGAGCTCGCGGCGCTCCACGCCCTCCGGCGCGTACGCGTACTTCCAGCCGCGCTGCAGCCCGAGCCGCTTGGTGTAGCCGAAGGGCACGCGCTTGTACGCGTACACGACGGGCGGGGAGCCGTCGTCCTGCGGCACGGGGACCTGGTACCACTTCGGCGGGTGGCCGGTCGGGCCGACCATCACCGGCAGCACCCGCCCGTCCAGCGGTCCGCCTTCGAAGGGGGTGTTCTCGCTCTTCACCGCTCCAGTGTCACAGCCTTCACCGGGCCGGCGTCACAGCAGACCTGTGCTGTCGCCCAGCACGGGCCCCAGCCTCCGGGCGAGCAGGCCCACGGGACCGTCCGTGCTCTCCTGCGCCATCAGGCCCGTGATGATCCCCGCCGTCTCCTCGTCCGTTGCCGCGGTCGCCGCCAGCAGCGCGATCAGATGGTCGATGAGCCAGTCCCGCAACTCGTCGGTGGCCGGCTGCTTGCCCTCGTCGAGCCAGATCAGGGACGCCGCCTCGACGGCCGCGATCCAGGTGCGCACCATCATCCGCAGCCGGGATCCGGGGGCCGCGACGCCGAGGTGGACGAGTATCTGGTCGGCCGCGGCCCTGCGCACCTCGTCGACGATCGTGCTCGTACGGGAGGTCTCGGCGACGCTCCCGCCGCGCAGCAGCGCGCTGAACCCTGCGTCGTGCTCGTCGACGAACGCGAGATAGCGGTCCAGGACGCGCGAGAGCCGTTCGGTGGGCGGCCCGGCCGCCGGCTCTGCGAACCGGCTCTCCAGCTGGTCGGCGGCGGAGCGCAGCGCCGTCTCGTACAGCTGCTGCTTGCCGCCGGGGAAATAGCGGTAGACGAGCGGACGGGACACCCCGGCCGCCTCCGCCACATCGTCGAGGGAGACCTCCTCCGGCGGCCGGTGCGCGAAGAGCGTGAGCGCCGCAGCGAGCAGTTGCGTGCGGCGCTCCTCGACGCTGAGCCGTCGGTACGCGCGGGTCGCGGGAGCGGGACTGGTCATGCTTCGCAGCGTAACCGCGTGGGCCGGGCATCCGTACTTTTCTCCGATGATGCGTCCGGCGACGCGCCCGGAGGCTCGCCCGGTGGTACGTCCGGTGACGCGTCGGTCAGGCAAGGAGCCCGGAGCTCTTCCAGAGCTTGCGGCCGGGCCCCCGCAGCACCCCGATGTCGTCCAGGAAGTCGGTCAGGCGCTTGGCCCCGGACTGCATCACCTCGCGCCGGTGCCCGCTCGCCCTGACCTGGGCGACCGCCTCGCGGCGGTCCAGACCGACGTTGTCGTACACCGTCGGATTGACGAAGCAGACGGAGAAGACACGCGCCGCCTCACCGCAGCTGATCCGGGTGAGCTCCTGCTCCCACCGCGGCGCGGTCACCATCTGGCGGCGCAGCTCCTCGCGGGCGTACCGCACATGGCGCGCCTCCTCCACCACGTGGATACGGGTGACGCCGCGCACCAGTGTCTGCACCCGCTCGTCCGGGAAGGTGAGGCGCTGCATCCAGTCGAGGATCTCCTCGCCGAGCAGTGTCGCCGCGAACGATCCGGGCGTGGTGGATATCGTCTTCAGGACGCGTGCGAGGTTGTGGTAGACGCGCGGCACCTGGTACGCCGGGGCACCGCCCTTCTGGATCATCCGGGCGAACATCATCGAGTGCCGGCACTCGTCGGCGATCTCGGTCAGCGCATAGCGGACATGATTGCTGGTCAGGGGCTTGTCGTAGATGTGGCGTACCAGCAGCTGCATCAGGATGATCTCGAACCAGATGCCGAGCGAGGCGAGCGAGGCGGACTCGTGACGCGACAGCTCCAGGCGCTGCTCCTCGGACATCCTGTGCCACAGGGGCGTGTCGTAGAGGGAGAGCAGCTCCGGCGGCCAGAACCACTTGCCCTCCTCGAGCGGGGAGTCCCAGTCGAGTTCCTTGTCGGGGTCGAAGGAGTGCTTGGCGGAGGATTCGAGCAGGCGTGCGGCGACCTGCTCACGGTCCCGGAGCGGGCCGAGTGCGTCGCGGAGCAGCTGCACGTCGCGTTCGGACACGGTTGTCATGACTGAGGGCACCTCGCGGGTGGGATTACCGGTGTCAGGGTTATGAGACTCCCTGTCAGTAACATCGTCAATCCCTTGTGCGCGACTTGTTGACTATCCGTCTACCAACGTGTGAGCCTGCCAACTGTCCTTGTGTGCAAGGGATACGAGGCGAAGGAGCCGCCTGTGTCGACCCAAGATCGCTACATGCACCCGCCCGAGCGCCCCCTCTGGGAGGTCCCGGCGTCCGGCTCGGCGCGTTTCAGCTGGGAGTACGAAGACGGCCGGGACCGCCTCCTCGCTCTGTACCAGAAGGGCAAGGACAAGCAGTGGGACGGCCAGAAGCGCATCGACTGGGACCTCGAGGTCGATCCGTACGACGCGCTCGGCACGCCGGACGAGGTCCTCACCCTCTACGGCACCCGGTACTGGGCCAAGTTCACCGACAAGGACAAGGGCGACCTGCGCCGGCACTACACGTCCTGGCAGTTCAGCCAGTTCCTGCACGGCGAACAGGGCGCCATGGTGTGCGCGGCGCGGATCGTCGAGTCGGTGCCGGACCTGGACGCCAAGTTCTACTCCGCCACCCAGACCATGGACGAGGCCCGGCACGCCGAGATCTACAGCCGCTTCCTGCACGAGAAGATCGGGATGCTCTACCCGATCAACGACAACCTTCAGGGGCTGCTCGGCGACACCCTGCGCGACTCCCGCTGGGACATGCCGTACCTCGGCATGCAGGTGCTGATCGAGGGGCTCGCGCTGGCCGCTTTCGGCATGATCCGCGACACCACGGACAAGCCGCTGCCCAAGCAGATCCTCGCGTACGTCATGCAGGACGAAGCCCGGCATGTCGCCTTCGGGCGCATGGCCCTGCGCGACTACTACAAGCAGCTCACCGACGCCGAGCGGCGCGAGCGCGAGGAGTTCGTGATCGAGGGCTGCTATCTGATGCGCGACCGGCTGCGCGGGGTGGAGGTGCTGGAGAACTTCGGCATCCCGAAGCGGGAGGCGGCAGAGCTCTCCGAGCAGTCCGAGTACCTGCATCTGTTCCGCAAGCTGCTGTTCAGCCGGATCGTGCCCTGCGTCAAGGACATCGGCCTGTGGGGTGAGCGGCTGCAGAAGGCGTATCTCGACATGGGCGTCTTCGAGATGGGTGACTCGAACCTCGACCTGCTGATGTCCCAGGACGAGGAGATCGCCGAGCAGCTCGACCGGGAACGGTTCGCGGCCGAGGAGCAGGCGCGGGTGGCGGAGGTCGAGGAGGCGATCGCGGAGGGTGCGGGCGCCTCCGGCTGACCGCGCATAAGCGTGTGCGTCGGACGGCGGGGCCCGGAAGGATGGCGGCCATGACCACCACCGACCCCTCCGTACCGTCGCCCGCCGGTCCGGCGGCCGCGCGCCGCAGTCTCGAAGCGCTCGCCCTCGGGGACGCGTTCGGCGAGCGCTGGTTCCCGCTCTTCCGCGACCGTGAGCAGGCGTACGAGGAGATCCGCGCGCGCCGCACCCCGCCCGAGCCGGACTGGCACTGGACGGATGACACGGCCATGGCGCTCGCGATCCAGCGCGTGCTGGACCTGCACGGCGAGATCGACCAGGACCGGCTCGCCGCCTGCTTCGCCCTGACGTACGAGGCCGATCCGGCGCGCGGCTACGGCCACGGCATGCACATGCTGCTGCCCCAGCTCCTGGAGGACCCCGCGAGCTGGCGCACCCTCGCCCCCGGGCTCTTCGACGGAGGCAGTCTCGGCAACGGTGCGGCGATGCGGGTGGCCCCGCTCGGCGCCTGGTTCCACGAGGATCTGGAACTGGTCGTCCGGCAGGCTGAGTTGTCCGCCCGGGTGACCCACGCCCATCCCGAGGGCGTGGCGGGCGCGGTGGCCGTCGCCACGGCGGCGGCACTCTCCGCACGCGGCGAGCTGACCATCTCCGAGGTCGCCTCCCGCACCCCGCCCAGCGCGGTCCGCGAGGGCCTGGCCCGTGCGGCGGAGCTGCCGTTGACGACGGAGCCCTGGAAGGCGTCGGACGTCCTCGGCAACGGCCAGAGGATCCGCGCGGACGACACCGTGCCCTTCGCGGTCTGGACGGCGGCCCGCCACCACGACGATCTGAGGGCCGCGCTCTGGTCCACGGCGGAGGGCTTCGGGGACGTCGACACGACATGCGCGATCACGGGCGGCATCGTGGGCGCGGCGACGGGCACCGAGGGCGTCCCACAGGAATGGCTGACCCGCCGTGAGGCACTTCCGGGCGGCTGAAAGGGGCTGAGAGGGGGGCTGGTCAACCTCGGGCCGTCGGTCCGTCTGCCGATCGAAGTCTTTCGCAAGAGGATGACGACCGGTCTCCCGTTCCCCGTCGACCTCGACCTGACCGTGGTCGACCGGCGGCGTCCCGCCAGTGGCCGAGCACGCCGTCAGGACGGCGGCGGGAACGACTTCCGCAGCGTGAACGCACGCTCTGTCGGCCCGTGTTCACGCACATGCAGCAGGCGTTCCTCGGCCTCGCGCACCGTCGGACGGTGGCCCGATTCCACCCACCACATCGTGGTCATGACCTCCTGCACCCGTTCGAAGAACTCGTAGCGCCGAGCCAGCAGTTCGCGGTGCGTGCCCTGGTACATGAACGCCGTCAGCGCATTCGTGTCGCGCCACACCGACATGTTCACCAGCAGCCAGTCGTCGCCGAAGACCCGGAGATCCGTCGCGTTGCCGGAGTCGTTCTGGAGCCGCCAGACGAAGCCGTCCGCGGCGTCGGCAACGGCGTTCACAGGGTCGAGATTGTCCACGAAATCCTTCAACTCCGGGGAATCCAAGGGATGTTTGAGACGGCCTATGTTCACCTGGGCGAGTTCGTAGGTCATGGCCGCACGATATTCAGCCCACGCTCCGCCGCCACCGCCATTTCGACCAGTGAGACGTCCGCGCCGCGCGCAGCCACCAGTTGCAGTCCGACCGGGCAGCCGTCGCTCGTGAAGCCTGCGGGGATGCTCGCCGCCGGGTGGCCGCTCAGGTTGAACGCCCAGGTCAGCGCAGTGGAGTAGAGATCACCAGGGCCCTCGTGACCGTGCGGCCGGTTGGGGGTCGCCGGGGTCAGCAGCAGGTCCGCCCCGGCGAACAGCCCGTCGAGCCGGCAGTCGTTCTCGGACCGCACCGCCGCGCCCGCCCCGGGCCGCCCCGCCCGCACCCGGGTCCACGCGTCCCTGGGGTCGAGCAGCGCACACCCCGCCCCCACCGTCCGTACGACACCCGCGGACTCCAGCCGCTCCACCGCCGCCCGCGCGACCGCCGCGACCTCCTGGTCCGTCGCCGCGAAGCCCAGATCCGCGGACCACACCGCCCGTAGCGGAAGCACAGGAGCCGCCGGCTCGTAGGCGTCCAGCACCGTGCGCAGATACCCGCGCGCGCCCTCCGCCGTGCGGGTCAGCACCCCCGCTGTGGCCAGGCCCGTCCGGTCAGGGGACGGCAGCAGACCGTGCGTCGTCTTCAGCCCGAAGACCCCGCACCAGGCCGCCGGGATCCGTACCGATCCCGCTCCGTCGCTGCCGGTCGCCAGGCCCACCATGCCCGCGGCGACCGCCGCCGCGGAGCCCGCGGACGAGCCGCCCGGCGTGCGGTCCGCCCGCCAGGGGTTACGGGTGGGCCCGTGCGCGCCGAGCCCCCACGTCTGCCAGTACGTGCCCGGCCCGGGCACAGCCGTCGATCCGACCGGTACCGCGCCCGCCGCGATCAGCCGCCGTGCCGCGTACGAGCGGATGCCCGACGGTCCCTTCACCGCGAACGGCAGCCCGGACAGGGGGAGTCCGGGGTCGGCGTCGCGCTCGCCGGACAGGGCGCGCTCTGCCCAGACCTCCGTGAAGGCGCTCAGCACCGGGTCGAGACGCTCGATCATCTCCAGTGTTTCCGGCACGTTCATGCCGTCAGTGTCCGGGTCCGGGCCGCCCAACCGCGTCGCCCACAGGCCCGCAGCATGCCGTCCCGCAGGTCACAAGCCACTTCCGAACCAGGCCCCAGCCGCGGCGGGTCGTCTTCGATCAGACGGTCGGGTCGGGCATGATCTCCCGGACCTCTTGCGCACAGCGGCACGCGGCAGCGATCTTGGCAGCCCACTCCAGCGCGTCCTCACGTGAGGGCACATCGATGATCGAGAACCCGCCGAGGACCGCCTTGGTCTCCGGATACGGCCCGTCGGTGACGGTCCCGTCGGTGGCCACGACGCTCGCCTGCTGCCTTTCCAGTCCACCACCGAAGACCCACACAGCGGCGTCCCGAGCCTCCCGCACCACCTCGAGCGAGGCCTCGACCACCTCGGGCAACTCCTCCTCGGAAAAGGTCATCGCGCCGTCATCGAACGAGATCAGGTACCGCGTCATACATGACTCCCTTGGCCGTTGGCCTCCTTCGGCCGCCTTTCACCCTACGACGAACGCCTCCCTCCGGAACCGACGCTCCCCCCCGGTTTCCGAAACGGGCCCTAGCTCCTGGAGGTCCGCAGCGCCGCCTCCATGACCGCGCGTGCGATCGGCGCCGCGCTGCCGCCCCCGCTGATGTCCGCACGGTTCACGGAGGTGTCCTCGACGACCACCGCCACCGCGACCGCCGCCTGCGGCGCCCCGTGCGCCTGCGCCCATGAGATGAACCAGGCGTACGGCGTACCGGAGTTGCCCACGCCGTGCTGGGCCGTGCCGGTCTTGCCGCCCACCGTGGCGCCCTTGATCGCGGCGTTGCTGCCGGTGCCCTCCTCGACGACCCGCACCATCAGCCGCTGCAGCTGGTGCGCGGTCGCCGGGTACATCGCCTGCCGGTACGGCCGCCGGCCGTAGTGGGCGATCGTGTCGCCGTCCGACCTCGTCACCCGTTCCACCAGATAGGGGTACTTGAGATGCCCGCCGCCCGCGACCGCCGCGGACACCATCGCCATCTGCAGCGGCGTCGCCGTCGTGTCGAACTGCCCGATCGACGACAGCGCCAGCTGGTCGTCGCTCATGTCCGTGTCGAAGTTCGACGGGGACACCGGCGACGGAATCCTCAGGGTCCGGTCGTTGAAGCCGAACCCGCCGACCGCCTTCAGCATCCCGGCCAGTCCGATCTTCACCCCGAGATGCGCCATCACCGTGTTGCACGACCACTGGATCGCGTACGCGAGCGAGGCGTCGCGGCAACGGTCCGCCTCGTTGGGGAGCCTGGTGCGCGTGCCGGGCAGGATGTACGGATCGGGCGCACCGGTCGGCGTGTCCACATGGTCGACGACTCCCGCGTCCAGTGCCGCGGCGGCTGTCACGATCTTGAACGTCGAGCCCGGCGGATACGTCTGCCGGATCGCCCGGTTGAGCATCGGCTGACTCATGAGCCGGTTCAACCGCTCCCAGGCGCCCGTGACCTCTTCCCCGGTGCCCGACAGCACCCCGGGGTCGTACGACGGGCTGCTCACCAGCGCCAGGATCCGGCCCGTGCCCGGCTCGATCGCCGCGACCGCGCCCCGCCGGCCGCCGAGCCCGTCGTACGCCGCCTTCTGCATGGAGGCCCTGATGGTGGTGACCACATGGCCGGCATGCGGCCGGAAGCGGGTCAGGTCGTGCAGCAGCGGCAGCGGTGCGAGCAGGTCGCTGGTACCGGCGAGGGTGTCGTCCTCGGCATCTTCGACCATGCTGGTGCCGTAGGTCTGTGAGGCGTACCCGGTGACCGGCGCGTACATCGGGCCGTGGACATAGGTGCGCTCGTAGCGCAGTTGCTGCCCGCTGTCCCGAGATCCGGTGACCGGCTTCCCGTCCACCAGGATGTTGCCGCGCGGTTCGGCGTAACGGGCAATGGCGAGGCGCCGGTTGGCGGGGTTGCTGTCGAGGCGGTCGGACTGGATGATCTGCACCCGCGCGGCATTGACCAGCAGGGCGACGAGCAGCAGCAGACAGAACACCGCGGCGTGCCGGATGCAGCGGATCACCGTCCGGCCTCCATGGATTCGGCGACGACACCCGGCTCGACCGGTGCGCGCTCGGGCGTGCGGGCCGAGTCGCTGACCTTGATCAGCAGTGCGACGATGACCCAGTTGGTGACGACGGACGAACCGCCCTGGGCGAGGAACGGCATCGCCATGCCGGTGAGCGGGATCAGGCCCGTCACCCCGCCGGCGATGACGAAGACCTGAATCGCGACGATCGAGGCCAGGCCGACGGCGAGCAGCCGCCCGAACGGGTCACGCAGGGCGAGCCCCGCCCGGTAGCCGCGCTCCACCAGCAGCGCGTACAGCAGGACGATGGCCATCAGACCCACCAGACCCAGTTCTTCACCCGCGGTGGCGAGGATGAAGTCGGATTTGGCGGCGAAGCCGATCAGGACCGAGTGCCCACGACCCAGTCCGGTGCCGAGCATGCCGCCGGAGGCGAACGCGAACAGCGACTGGGCGAGCTGGTTGGGCCCCTGTCCCGCCTCGATGGTCGCGAAGGGGTGCAGCCAGTCCTCGACCCGGCCGTGGACATGGGGCTCGAGGGAGCCGACGGCGAATGCCCCCGCCGCGGCGAGCACCAGTCCGACGGCGATCCAGCCGGTCCGGCCGGTCGCGACGTACAGCATGATGACGAACAGTCCGAAGAAGAGCAGCGACGAGCCGAGGTCCCGCTCCACCACCAGCACGCCCACGCTGACCGCCCAGACCGCCAGCACGGGACCGAGTACGCGGCCGGTGGGCAGCTGGAGCCTGCTGATGATTCTGCGGCCCGTGCAGGCGAGCGCGTTGCTGTTGGCGGCCAGATACGCGGCGAAGAAGACCGCGAGCAGGATCTTCGCGAACTCGCCCGGCTGGAAGGACAGTCCGCCGACGCGGATCCAGATCTTCGCGCCGTTCACGGCCGGGAAGAAGATCGGCATGGTCAGCAGGGCCAGGGCGGCGGTGACCGAGACATACGCGTACCGCTGCAGCACCCGGTGGTCGCTCAGGGCGATCACGGCCGCGGTGAACAGCGCGACCCCGAGCGCCGACCACACCAGCTGGGTCGGCGCGGCCCGGACGCCGGGAGTCTCCAGGTCGAGCCGGTAGATCAGCACCAGGCCGATGCCGTTGAGCAGCACCGCGATGGGCAGCAGCAGCGGGTCGGCGTAGGGGGCGCGGAAGCGTACGGCGAGATGGGCGAGGAGTGCGAGGACCCCCAGGCCGGCACCGTAGGCCACGGCGTCGGGTGGCACGGCCCCGCTGCGTGCGAGACCGACGCCGATGTAGCCGTACACGGAGATGAGGACGGCGCAGACCAGGAGCGAGAGTTCGACGCCCCGGCGCCTGGTGAGGCATGGCTCGGGCGGGGGAGTGTCCGCCGTGGGTGCGGTCATGCCACGCAAAGTAGCTCAATCTGCCTGCGAATCGGACGAATCGCACCCCCGATTGCCGTCTGGCATCTCATCGAATCCCGTGAACAGTACGTACTCCGGCAGCGTGACCCGGGCAACGGCGCCGCCCTCCGGATCGTTCAGGAACCGCAGTTCCGCCCCGATGACCGCCGACTGCCCCACGGCGATGGTCAGTCCGAGACCGTGCCCCTTGCTGCCGCCCTCGGTCCGGAACCGCTGCGGCCCGTGCTCCACCAGATAGTCCGGATAGCCCGCACCATGGTCACGGACCGTCACCACCGGGCCGTCCACGACCAGCTCCACCGGCCGTCGCCCGTGCCGGTGCGCATTGGACACGAGATTGCCGAGCACCCGCTCCAGCCGCCGCCGGTCGGTCTCGACACTGGCGGCGCGCACCACCCGGACCTCGGTGTCCGTCCCGGAGGCCCGCACCACTCGCTCTGCCAGCTCCGGCAGCTCGTGCACCGCCAGATCGACTCTCTCGCTGCCGGCGTCCAGCCGGGAGATCTCCAGCAGATCCTCGGTCAGCGACCGCATCGTCCGCACCCGGTCGCGTACGAGCTCCGCAGGGCGCCCCTCCGGCAGCAGTTCGGCGGCCGCGCTCAGGCCGGTCAGCGGAGTACGCAGCTCATGCGCAACGTCGGCGGTGAACCGCTGCTCGCTCAGCAGCTTGCCCTGAAGGGTCGAGGCCATGGTGTCCAGGGCGGCGGAGACCGTGGCCACCTCGTCCTGCGGGCGTGAGGGGTCCTTGGTACGCGGGTCGTTGACGCGGGCGTCCAGATCGCCGGCGCTGATCCGCCGCGCGACCTGGGCGGTCAGATGCAGACGGCGCGTGACCCGGGTGACCGCGACGACGCCTACCAGCAGCGTCAGGCCGATGGCGAGTGCCGAGGAACCAAGGATCGCCCGGTCGAGATTGCTGATGGTGTTCGCAGCGAGGCTGTAGTCGACGCGTACGGAAATCGCCCGCCCGTCCGCGGGCCCGGCAGCCCACATGGTGGGGCGGCCGTCGAACCGGGTGACCATCGTGCCGCGCCGGCCGGCCGCGGCGAGCTCGCGCAGCGATGCGGGCAGGCCCCGCGGATCGAGGCCCGCGTGCGGGGGCACGGGATCGCCCGCCTCGTAGGCCCGGGTCACCTCGTCGAGCTGCTCCAGCGCCTTCTCCCGTGCCTGCTCCACGGTCTGACGGGTCACCGACACATGCACCAGGGCACCGAGGAGGGCCGCGAGGGCACAGCACATCACGGCGATGAAGACCGCGGCCTTCCAGGTGAGTGTCGCGGTCCAGCGCGGCAGCCGGAGCCACGGGGGTCGCCTCACGGCGTACCGCCCGCCGACCCGCCGCCCGCTCCCGCCCGCGGGACGGGCGCGGCACCGGGGTCGTACACCGCAGCCGGGCCGTGGGCCGCGGGGGAGCCGGAAGGCCCCGGCGGCGCGGTGTCCGGTGCGGGTGTGCGCCGAGTGGCCACCCGCACGATCTCGTCGCGCGTGGGCAGCATGGCCCGCTGCCGCTCGTCCCAGGACCAGGCGGTCCGGTACTCGTACCCGGGGATCCCGGCCGAGACCGACCGCATGATCACATCACGTCCCGCCAGCTCCACGCTGACCAGCTGGTCGGACGTGGCCATGATCCGGGTCAGGCCGCCTCTGTCAGGCATGTAGCAGCGCACCGCCGTCTGCTGCTCCGGCATGCGCAGGCCGACGATCAGCTCGTCCTGGCCGTCGCCGGTCAGATCGCGGTAGTACGGCTGGAGTACCGGGCACGCAGCCGGCTTCTGCCGGCACTGCCCGAGCTGTTCGACGGTCTTCTCGTAGATCTTGACCGGACCGGTGAGCTGGTCCGGGTGAGCGGCGGCGTCCTTCCGGACGACGGTGACGGGATCGAGCGCACGGACGCCGCCGTCCGGCACCGTGATGCCGGGGATGGACTCGGTGTCGCTCTCGCCGTAGTCGAACGGAGGCGCGGTGACCGGCGGCAGTCCGGGCCAGAGCCGCACCGGTCCGATCGCTGTCGGGGTCGCGCCCGCGCTCTTGAGCCCACCCTCGTCGCCGCAGCCGGCCAGTGCGCCGGCCGCGGCCGCCGTCAGCAGCGCCGCGCACATCAGGCGGTGCGTGGTCGAGCTCAAGGTTCTCCTTGCGGCGGGCCATGGCCCGATGGTGCGAGGGTGTTCGTCCCGTCCACCTTATTCGCGCAGGTGTCCCCCGTGCCGTGCGGCGGAAGCTGTCCGGGTCACCGCTGGTACGGCTGCTGATGTCCCGGCTGCTGCACCTGGCTGTACGACTGACCGCCCGCGTTCTGGACCTGGAGCTGCTGCGCCTGCTCCGCGGTGATCTTCTGCTCCGCACCGCAGAAGGTGCACTGAGTCAGGTACTTCGTCGAGATCGGGAACAGCGGCACGAAGAACAGCGTGAACTTGGTGACGCGCTTCCTGAGCGTGTGCGCGGACGGATTGCCGCAGTGGCCGCACACCAGCGTCAGTATCGCGAGCTGGTACAGGTAGCCCTTGGTGCCGAAGATGATCACGCCGTCGGTCCCTCTCTGTTCACCGCCTGCCGGCACAGGTCCAGCAGCGTCTCGTCGGTAAAGATGTCATGGCTGCCCGATCCGGTGTCCATCGCGTTGTGGCGCCGTACGGACAGCAGCTCGCCGACCACCAGCCGCTGTGCTCCGGCCGGCCCCTCCATTGTCAGCTCCGCGAGGCACTTCGCAGTGGCTACCCGGCTGTGCGGCAGCTCCTTCCAGGCCGAGCGCAGCACCGGCCAGGACTGCCCCGGGTCCCCGGTCACCCGCCACAGCGCCACCGCCGCCTCCACCCGGGTCACCGGCTGTTCCGACCGCAGCAGCCTGCGCAGCAGCGGCGCCGCAGAGGCACCCGCCGCGCCCAGCGACCCGGCGACGCCGGCGGCCGAGCGCCTGGCCTCCTCGTCGCCCGAGGCCAGCACCGTGCGCAGTACCGGGAGCACCTCGTCGGCCTCGCCCTGAATGGCCCACAGGGCCGCCGCGGTCCGGGCGGTGAGTGCGGGCGTGAAGACGGGCGAGAACGGCGAGAAATCGGCGTCGACACCCGGAGTGAAGCGCTGCCCCTGTCCCCGACCGGACCCGCTGCCGGGAGGCCGCGCACCTCCGGGACGCCCGAATCCGTGCCCGGCGGAGCCGGGTCTGCTGTCCACGTCGTACGGCTCGTTCCCGGCGCCGTCGCCCCCTGCCGCGAATCCCGCGCCGATGTCCGGGCCGGATCCCGACCCCGTTCCCAAGCCGGATCCCGCCCCGAACCCGGAGCCCGGTTCGCTCCCGAACCCGGCCCCCGCCCCTGCCGCGGGGCCGAATCCCGTCCCCGGACCGAACCCCGGGTCGAACAGGGCCCCGAACCGGGAACCAACCCCCGGCCAGGAACCGGAACCGGCGCCGAACCCGGATCCGGGGCTGACGATCCTGGAGCGGGGCCCCGGCAGATGACCCGCATGGCGCACATACCCCCGCAGTTCGGGCAGCGCCTCCGCCGCGTCCGGCCCGAACGCCGTCAGCGTCCGCAGCGCCGACTCGATGACCCGCTCCCGCCGCACGCTCGGCGCCCCTCGCAGCAGTCGCAGCACAGCTGCCACGACCTCCGGCGCAGCCTTGGGTAACGATGTGGCGGCCCGCAGCGCCGACAGCCCGTGCAGCAGCGGCTGCGCCCGCTCGAACAGCCGGCCGTCGAGCTCCAGACGGGCGAGCCTGTCGCACAGCGCCGGCGCGAGCACCGCGCCGGCCGCTCCCAGGTGGCCGAGCACATCCCCGAGGTCCCGCGGCAGTTCGGCGCGCTCCAGGATCCGCGCCAGGACCGGCACCACGCGTGCGTCCCCGGTCCTGGCCAGCGCGGTGACCGCGCTGCCGAGGGTGGGCGGGCCGCCGGGCCACTCCCGCACCCACGCGCCCGGATCGGCGGCCACCCGCTCCGCCAGTGCGTCGGCGGCGGGCTCCGCCAGACCGAACAGCTCCTCCAGCGCACAGGCGGCCGCACCGGCGAGCCGCGGTTCGGGGTCGGCGAGCTGCTCGCCGATCAGCGTCACCAGCTCATCGAAAGCGCCCCGCCAGGTCCGCAGCAGGGCGCTGCTCATCCGTACGGCATCGAGCCGCTGGCCCCAGTCCGGGCTGCACAACTGGTCGGCCAGCAGGGCGATCCGGTCGTCCACGCGATCCCCGAGACCGCAGTGGAGCGTACGCAGCAGGTCCGCCGCCCAGGGCGCGCCGCGGCCGGCCGGCTCCGCCTCGCGGCTCCCCCGCAGCTGCCCCGTCGGCGTGGGCAGCGCGGTCGGCCCGGCGGCGGTCTCCCCGGGAGCGGGCGGCACCGGGTCCGCCCGCAGCTGGCGCAACAGTGCCGTGACCGCGCTGACGAGATTGACCGGCAGCGCGCCCGGCGCGCACCGCGCCAGCTGGGCGAGCGCGGCGAGCCGCAGCCCGGGGCCGTACGCCGTCGCGGTCAGTCCGGTCAGCCACTGCACGACCTCGGGCGTCAGACACTTGTGCCGCAGCGCGATGCGTCCGGCGGCCTCGACGTACGCGAAGCGCACCTCGGCGTCGGGCTCGACCGTGAGCCGTTCCCGAAGCAGCCGCAGCACCCGCACCGGATCGCTGTGCAGACTGGCGAGCGCGAGCGGCGCGGCGAGGCGGACCCCGCGCTCGTCGGCCCCGGCGACCTCGATGAACACATCCGCGCCCGCGGTCACCGCCGACGCCGCCATCGCGTAGTTCGCGGCGTTCTCGAACTCCTCGTCGTCCGGGTCGAGTTCGTCGTCACCGTCCAGATCGATGCCGCCGATGCTGGTCAGCAGCTCGATGACGGCCCCGCGGTCCTGCACCGCCGGATCGGTGACAAGTTCCAGCAGGAACGGGATGCAGGCGAGTGTGGAGTCGTACACGTCTCCCTGGTGGTGCACCGCCCCGTACATCTGGTCGAGCGCGGCCTCGCGCTCCTCGGGGTCCGCGGACGCGAGCCCGCGCAGCAGCGCCGGCACGTCGTCGGCCGGGCCGTAGGCATGTTCCAATGAGGCCCAGTCGACCTCGTCGATCCCCCCGAACACGCTCGTCCCCCTCCCAACAGCCTTGGTTTCTGGGGAGAGTGTGCACCAACGCCCCGACATCGTGTCCGGTAACGAGGGGTTACAGCCAACGGCGCTCTGCGTCCTTCGGTTCCCGGTCCGTTGCCCCCGGTGCCAGGGGCTGGTCCCATGGTCGAAGGACCGTGTGCAGGGGGTGGCGGCATGCAGGGACTGCGGGTGACTCCCGCGTGAGAGCCGGGCCGGGACCGGCTGTACGTCACCCTCCCGAGCGGCCGCACGCTCGCCTGGTACGACCCGGCGAGCGGTCGCGTCAGTCTGGTCGTCGAGGGGTGCGGGGACGAGGTGCCGGCGGCCCTGGCACCCTTTGTGACCGGCGACGTCACCCTCGGACCGCCGCCTGTGCCGACCGCCGCCCACCTTGCGCGCCTGGCCCTCCATCCGGGCGACGACCTCGCCCCAACCGTCCCGGCGAGGCCCTGCACGCCGAGCCGCGACCCGCTCCCCGGGGCCGGTGTGGGCCGGCCCGGCACCCGCCACCGCGGGCCGGGCGTACGGCGGCTGCGGGCGGATCCGCGACGCGCCCGACTCGCCGCACAGCAACGGCTGGGCGGCGAGCTGGACCGGCTGGAGGCGATCGGCCGGCGCGTGGTGCACGCAGTGCCACGCGCCGGGCGCCGACCACATCGATCACCTGGCGATGGGCCCCGGCGGGGTGTTCGCCGTTCACGCCCTCGCGGCCTCCCGGCAACGGGTCCTGATCGCCGACCCGCAGGTCAGGACCGGTCGTGCTGTGCCGAGCCCGTGTCTGCGCCTGGCCCGCCGCCGGGCCGAACGCGCCGCGCACGCGCTCGCCGTGGCGGTGCTGCCGGTGCTGGCGGTGGTCGGCGCCGAGCGCCTGGAGATCCGGCCCGTACCGCCGCAGGACGTCCGGATCCTGCGGGACGGGGAGGTGCCCGCACTCGCCCGGCTCGGCGGCGTGTCGGGGCCCGCGGACATCGACGGCCTCTACGCGACGGCCCGCGACCGCCGGACCTGGTTGCGGGGCCGAACGCGTCGGCGGTCAGCGGAGGTTGTCGCCCCAGCCGCTCTGCAGCATGGTCTGGAACGCCCACTTCCCGTCCCGCCGGATCAGGATGTCGGCGTACCGCAGGTGCTGGGTGTGTCCGTCCATGGTCATGGTCGAGTCGGTGAACACCACGGCCATGGCGGAGGAGAGGAAGACCGGCGTCCGGGTCGACTCGAAGGTGATGTCGTCGCTGCCGCCGCCCATCACCTGGGTCATGGTCGCCACGAACTGTTCCCGGTCCCACTGGGCCGATGCTCCGTTGCCCGCCGAGTCGTCGCTGACGAGGTTGAGCGGGAAGACGGCCAGATCCGCCATGCGCTCGACGTCACGCTTGGCGCTGTGTGCGTCGTAGGAGGCGAACCACTCCTGGATGCTCGTCAGTTCCTCGGCGGTCGGCGTGTATCCGGTGTCGGGCAGAAACGTCACACTGTCTCCTCGCTCGTCTCATCAAACTTGACTACTTGCCAGTCGTCGTGAAGATACCCCGGACGAGGCAGGCTAATCAAATTTGATTAATTGTCCCGTCGTCATCGATGCCACCGCCGACGTCGTCGTCACCGGAGTCATCGTCATGGTCATCGCCGGCGTCGAGGTCGCCGGTCAGTCGCAGCCTGAGCACCGTGGTGACCGTGTGCCGCGTCGTACCCAGCTCCACCTCGGCCGTCGGCCCGGGCTCCACACACTCGTACGCGACCTCGCCCACCCCGGTCGCGATCGCCGTACCGTGCCGGCCGGTCGCCCGCCCGGCCAGCGCCGCTGCCGCCTGCGCGCGCACGCCCGGCGTCAGCACGCTCGACACCACCGGTGTGTCGTCGTCGGGCAGTACGAGCACCAGCGCGGCAGGCCGCGTCGCCCTGCCCGTGAAGCCGACGACCACGGCATCACGCGTATGGGTGTGCCGCAGCTTCCGCCAGGCGCGTACGCCGCCGCGGTACGTCCCATCCAGCCGTTTGACCACCAGCCCCTCGATGCCCAACGCGGGCAGCGTCTCGAACCAGGTGGCCGCCTCCGCGGCGTCCAGCGTCATGGGCACCGGCTGCAGAGGCGGCCCGAGCGCGGCGGTCAGCGCGACCAGCCGCTCGCGCCGCTTCTCGTACGCGAGCGCCCGCAGATCCTTCTCGGCCTCGGCCAGCAGATCGAAAGCGGCGTACGAGGCGGGCATCCGGCGTGCGAGACCCGGCGCCCGCCCGGGTGTGGCGGACGCCCGCTTCTGCACCGCCGCGAAGTCCGTACGCCCGTCCCGCCACACCACCACCTCCCCGTCGAGCACCGTGCCGTCCGGCAACTGCCGTGCGGCGTCGGCGAGATCGGGGAACGCGGCCGTGATGATCCGGCCCGAGCGCGCCTGCAGCAGCACCTCCCCGCCGATCCGGAAGACCACCACACGGTGGCCGTCGAACTTCGGCTCGTACGCCAGCCCCGCTCCGCGCGGCAGCACGCTCACGGACTCGGCGAGCGCGACCTTCAGCGGCGGCCGGGGCGCGCTCATGGCAGGTGCCCGGCCCGGTCGGGATCGATGAGCGGATCGAGCAGGTCCCCGTAGTCCTGGAGGCGCGGTGCGATGTCGCCCATCAGGAAGGAGAGCTCCCTGCCCGACTCGACCTCCTGCCAGGTCACCGGTGCGGACACGGTCGGCTCGGGGCGGGCGCGCAGGGTGTAGGGGGCAGCGGTCGTCTTCGCTGCGGCGTTCTGGCTGTGGTCGACGAACACCTTCCCGGGCCGCAGCGCCCTGGCCATCCGGTGCAGCACCAGCTTCGGCAGCGCCGCCTCGCCCTCGACCGCCAGGGCCTTCGCGTACTCCGAGACCTTCCGGGAGGGCGTGGGCGCCAGCGGCACGAGCAGATGCAGACCCTTGGAGCCCGAGGTCTTCACATATGCCTCCAGGCCGTCGGCCGCCAGCCGCTCGCGCAGCCACAGCGCCACCTCGCAGCACTGGGCGACGCCTGCGGGCGGGCCGGGGTCGAGGTCGAAGACCATACGGTCGGCGACGGCCGGCGCGTCGGACCGCCACTGCGGCGTATGGAACTCCACCACCAGATTGGCCGCCCAGATCAGGGACGGCAGATCCTGTACGACGACCTGGTGGGCGTTCACATCCTCCGAACGCGGCACCAGGGCCGTGTCCACCCAGTCGGGGGTTCCCGGTGGCGGGTTCTTGGTGAAGAACAGCTGCCCGTCGGGGCCGTCCGGGTACCGCAGGAACGACAGCGGGCGATGGTGCAGATGAGGGAGGATCGCCTCCGCCGCGGTGGCGTAGTAGTGCACGATCTCGCCCTTCGTGGTGCCCGTGGCGGGGTGGATCACCTTCTCCAGATTGGTGAGCGCCAGGCGCCGCCCCTCCACCTCCGTGATCGGCGTCATAGGATGAGAATCCCATGAAAAGCGGATGAAAGGGATGGAACGTGCGATCCATTTGGAACGGCGCGATCTCCTTCGGTCTGGTCAGCATCCCGATCAAGCTCGTCAACGCCACCGAGAGCCGCTCCGTCTCCTTCCGCCAGATCCACTCGGCCGACGGAGGCCGGATCCGCTACCGCAAGGTCTGCGAGCTGGAGGAGAAGGAGGTCGGTGCCGCGGAGATCGGCAAGGCCTACGAGGATGCCGACGGCACCCTGATCCCGATCACGGACGAGGACCTCGCCACACTGCCGCTGCCGACGGCGAAGACGATCGAGATCGTCGCCTTCGTCCCCGCATCGGAGATCGACCCGCTCCAGATCGACACCGCGTACTACCTCTCCGCCAACGGGGTCCCGGCCGCCAAGCCGTACACCCTGCTGCGGGAGGCCCTCAAGCGCAGCCAGAAGGTCGCCATCGCCAAATTCGCCCTCCGGGGGCGCGAGCGGCTCGGCATGCTGCGCGTCGTCGACGATGTGATCGCCATGCACGGCCTGCTGTGGCCGGACGAGATCCGCGAACCGGAGGGCGTGGCGCCGCAGACCGAGGTCACCGTGCGCGAGGCCGAACTCGACCTGGCCGACGCCTTGATGGCCACCCTCGGCGAGGTGGAACTCGACTCGCTGCACGACGACTACCGCGAAGCGGTCGAGGAGATGATCGCCGCGAAGGTCGAGGGCGGCGTCACGGTGCCGGAGGCTCCTCCCGAGGAGGGCCGTGGCAAGGTGATCGACCTGATGGCCGCACTGGAGAGCAGTGTGCGCGCGGCGAAGGAGGCGCGCGGCGAAGAGGGCGACGTCGCGAAGGTCACGCAGCTCAAGGGCCGGTCCGCCCCGAAGGCGCCGGAAGCGAAGAAGTCGACGGCCACGACCGCGAAGAAGACGGCGGCGAAGAAGACGGCGGCGACCAAGTCCACGGCGAAGACGGCGAAGAAGACCGCGGCGAAGAAGACGGCGGGCGCGAAGACCGCGGCCAAGTCGACCGCCAAGTCCACGACCGCCAAGTCCACGGCGAAGAAGGCGACCCCGCGCAAGCGCCGCTCGGCATGACCGGTGCCCGGGCGGGGGTCCGGGCCGCCGTGAAGCCGCCCGCGCGAAGGGCTGGGCGGTGGCGCGAAGCTGCCGCACGAGGGGGTGTGGGGGCACCGGCCCACGATCTCGGGTACCTCCCACGGCCGCCAGGCCGTAGGGGGCGGAGTGGGGGAGGAGCTCCGCGCAGCGGCCCCCGCCCGCAGCGCCGCCCGACAGGCACTGCCCTGCGCCGCCCGCCGCACACGCCCGGGCCCGGAGCGGTCGCCCCGCCCGACTCGCACGCCCCCGGACCGGCCGCCCTCTTACGCGTCGCGGCGCAGCAGCGTGTCCATCATCGACTCCAGGTATGCGTCGCGCTCCGCCCCCGCCGGCAGCGTCTGCGGCACCGCGTGCGTGAGCTGGGTGTGTCCGAGATAGCTCGTGTACGCCAGCAGCCCCCGCTGGCGCGCCGCCTCGGGCGGGAAGCCGAGCTCCTCGAAGAGCTGTGCCACGTACCGGACCCGACGCTCCGTCACCCGCCGTAGTGTGGCAGCGACTTGAGGGTGCGCCGCAGTGGCGAGCAGGGACACCTCGAGCGGATCGTCGGCGGCCGACGCGGTCGCCTCGTGGAAGAGCATGCGCAGCCGCGTCTCGGGGTCCGGCTCGGCCTCCAGCGCCGTGATGATCTCCTCGGTGCAGAGCTCCTCCCAGCGGAGCAATGCGGCCTCGATCAGCGCCTCCCGGTTGGCGAAATGCCAGTAGAAGCTGCCCTTGGTGGTGCCGAGCCGGGCGGCGAGGGGCTCCACGGCGACGGCGGCGAGCCCGCGCTCCGCCATGGCGGCGAGCGCCGCGTCTGCCCAGTCGCCGGCGGTGAGCCGCTTGCGTTCCCGGCTCTTCTGCCGCCCTGGGGCCTTCGGTTGCACCATGCCCATACGCTACCGTACGGTTGAACATACGCCACCGTATGGAGGTGCGGAATGCGCACGGTACGCAATGTCCACGAGCGCGTCGTCGAAGCCCCCGCCGCAGTGGTGGGCGCCCTGCTCGACCACCTCGGCTCGCAGGACGACCCGATCAGCCCGACCCCGGTCTGGCCCCCGATCCGCTTCGACCGCCCTCTCGCCGTCGGTGCGGACGGCGGCCACGGCTTCGTCCGCTACTCGGTCGGGGCCTACGAACCCGGCCGCAGCATCCGCTTCGACTTCACCCCGCCGGGCACCGGCCACCACTCCTTCGGCATCGAGCCGCTCGGTGCCTCACGCTGCCGGGTCCGCCATGTCCTCGAGCAGCAACAGGGCCTGAAGGACAGCCTGTTGTGGTCACTGGTGATCCGGCCCCTGCACGACACGATGGTCGAGGAACTCCTCGACAACGTCGTCCGCGCGGCGACCCCCGACCAGGCGCCGCACCCCACCCGCTGGACCCGTTGGGCGCGCCTCATGCGCCGCGCGGTCTGGGAACGCCCGTCCGCGGCCGGCTTTCCCGAGGGCGCTGTCCTGGCCCGACAAGCCTGCGAAGACCCCGACTTCACCGATTCCTGGCAACTGCCGCTGGACCCCGGGATGCCCCGCGACCCCGCGGCCTGGCGCGCGGTTCTGCCCTTCCCGGTGCGGGCGACCGCCCCGCACGAGATCCTGCTCGGCGAGGACGCGTCCCATCTGGACTTCCGCGCCTCGCTCCTTGTGGACGAGGACGAGGACACGGTCACCCTGACGACGGTGGTCAGGACCCACAACCTGCGCGGCAGGCTGTACTTCGGGGTCGTACGCCTCTTCCACCCCGCGATGGCCCGCATGATGCTCAGCCGTACCCGTCGCCGACTGGCGTACGAGGCCCCGCCCGCTCCTACCCGCCTGGCGCGACGAGCGGCCGCCCGGCCTGAACGTTCCAGCGCCCTGCCCGGCCACTGAGTCCGGTCGCGGTGAGCGGCCGGACGTCCAGCCGCCAGAAGGCGTTGTCGGGCGCGGCCAGGGCGTGGACGAACGCGGCACGTACGACGTCGGGTTCGACCACACAGACGAGGCCACCGCCGTCGCGGTCGGCCGACGCGTCGAGCCAGGCGCCGACCCGGATCCGCAGGTCCCGCAGCGACTCCCCGCCATGGGGTGCGGAACCGGGGTCGGTCAGCCAGGAGGTGACGGCGGCCTGATCGGCGGCCGCGACCTCGTCCAGCTGCAGCCCTCGCCAGCGTCCCATGGCGCAGCCCGCGAGCGCGGGCAGAGCTTCGGCGTCCAGCCCAAGGCCCTTTGCGGTTGCGCGGCAGCGTGCCGAGTCCGACACGTACGCACGCCCGCTCATGCGCTCGGTCCGCTCCAGACTCGCGATCCCGGCGGGATCCAGCGGCAGGCCGTCGTCGAACCGGGCGTCCCGTAGCGCCACGCTCATCGCGGGCGAGATGAGGGTGACTCGTACGGTCATCGGCGTGCTCGCATCCGGGCACCCTACTCAACAGCAAGCAGGGGGCGTACAGGAGGCGCACGGGGGCGGAAGCGAGTGATTCACGCCTCAGCCCCTTGGCCAGATGTAAGCGTCGCGGTACGGTCACCGCGACAATTTCAATCATCACGACGACGGCGAGACGGAAGCCCGGTGAGAGTCCGGCACGGTCGCGCCACTGTAGTGCCGCAGCGGAAGCCCTTGCACGGGCGCGTCCGCGGCGGCGAGTCAGACCCGCGGACCGTCGTCGCGCACCACCGTATGGGACGCGTGTTCCCCAAGGAGGTTCCGCCATGGCCGAGGCTGTCGTCTCAGGCGCCGTTTCCACCCCTGCCGTACCCGAACTGACCTCTCTCCCCGTGCGGGCGGTACTGCCCTGGGCGGTGTTCATCGGCCTCCTCGCCCTCGTCGCCCTGTACTTCGTGGGTGCCGAACAGGGCGCCACCTCCGTCTTCGCCGGCGCCGACGTGCACGAATGGGTGCACGACGGGCGTCACCTGCTCGGCTTCCCCTGCCACTGAGAGGCTTGAGTACGTGTACGCCTCAACTGTCAGAAATCTACTGGTCCGTGGCATGCTCGCGGGCCTGATAGCCGCGCTCTTCGCCTTCGCCGTCGCCTACAGCCTGGGCGAGCCCCAGGTGGACGCCTCGATCGCGGTCGAAGAGGCCGCGGCGGCAGAGGAAGCGGCCCACGCCGGACACGGCGGAGCCGCGGCCGAGGCCGAGGAGGAAGAGGAACTGGTCAGCCGCGCGGTGCAGTCGACCGCAGGCCTCGGCACCGGCGTCCTCGTCTACGGCGTTGCGCTGGGCGGCATCGCGTCGCTGGCGTTCTGCTTCCTGCTCGGCCGCCTGGGCCGCTTCACCCCGCGCGCGACTGCGGCCATCACCGCGGCGGCCGCGTTCACCACGGTCTTCCTGGTGCCGTTCCTGAAGTACCCGGCCACCCCGCCGGCTGTCGGCAACCCGGACACCATCGGCAAGCGCACCACGCTGTTCTTCCTGATGATCCTGCTCAGCGTGCTGCTCGGCATCGCGGCCACCATCGCGGGCCGCCGCCTGGCGCCGCGCCTGGGCAACTGGAACGCAACTCTGGTCGCCGGCGCGGGCTTCATCGCCGCGGTGACGATCGCGTTCGTCTTCCTGCCCTCGAACGAGGACGCGGTGGCGAAGGGCTTCCCGGCGGCAGTGCTGTGGGAGTTCCGCCTGGCATCGCTGGCGGTCCAGGCGGTGCTGTGGACGGTGTTCGGCGTCGCCTTCGGCTTCCTGGCGCAACGTCTGCTCACGCCGCGCGAGACCACGGTCCCCGCGGCCGCGGAGGGTGCACCGACCCCGGCCTGAGACGCTCGACCCCCGCGCCCCTGCCGCGACTTACGCGGTGGGGGCGCGTTCATGTCCCAGCAGCCGCGGCAGGCTGCCGACGACGGGCACATGAATCCAGCCCTCGATGCGCGCCATCTCCAGGTCCGCCCCCACGGGCGGCCGTGTCAACCCCTGGGCCACTGCACGCGCGGTGAGCGCACAGACCAGCGCGTCGAAGGCGTGCTCGCTGCTCTCGTACGCCGCCCGCACCTCGCCGTCGCAGCGGAGCCACGGAGCGGCATGCACCAGCTCCGCCACGGAACGCACCCTGCCCAGCCGCCAGTTCTGCCGGGTCGCTCGCGGATACACCTCGCAGATGTCGCCCGTCCCGGCCCGGTCCACCGCCCGCCCCCGGACGGCGAGTTCGTCCTCGATGTGCGCCCACCGCGCGACCATGGCCCCGATCCGGTCGAAGGGAGCGGACAGTGGCGGCTGTCCCGGCTTGAGGGCGTCCCACACGAGCTGGTCCGTACGCCGGAACCGCAGCGACGACAGGCGGTGCACGGTGCTGTCCAGCCCACGCCCCGGCCATGGCTGATGCGCGGCATGCGCGGCAACGGCCTGCACGAAGCCGACGGGCCACCCGAAGGGTGTGTCCACGGCGGCACGGTCGTCCGCCCCGAGTCCGGCGAGCAGACCGACGATCTCGGCATCCCGGCACCGTGCCCGGGGCGGCTCCACGACGGCATGGGCGGAGCCCCAGGTCACCACCGAGGCGGCCGTGTTGTCGGGACTGGCGGAGAGATCGATGCCGACAGTACGCATGCGGCTCATCGTGGCAGACGCCTGCCGGACTCGTCCCGGACCCGGCTGCCGACCGCCCGCTCGCGCCGGATCCCGGGCCACTGCGCCGACCCGGCGTCCATCCGGTTGTCCGGACCCGGGTCGCCGCCCTCGGCCCGTCCGGCGGGGCGGCCGATCGAGTCGACTCCCTCCCCGGCCGCCTACGGCATCGCGAAGGCCGCCCTCAATGCCCTCACCCTGGTTGTCGCGGCCGCGACCCCGTCATCGGTGAAGGTCGACGCGGTCTGCCCGGGCTGGGTGCGCACCGACATGGGCGGCGAGTGGGCACCCACCACCGTCGAGCGGGGCGCGGACACGATCGGCCGGCCGGCGCTGCTGCCGGAGACGGTCCCACGGGTGGGTTCTTCCGCGATCGCCGCCGCATCCCGTGGTGAGGGAGCGTCCGGGTCCCCGCTGCGGACCGCATGGCACCGGCACGCGACCGGCGACACCGGCACGCGCGTACCGTCCCGCACCGCTGATGCGGACCCCGCAGCCCGCCCCTAGACTGACGAAAAGTCCCGATTGAGGGAGATGTGCCCATGTCGAAGCGAGGCAACAAGCGCCGCGCCCGCAAGAAGAAGCGCGCGAACCACGGCAAGCGCCCCAACGCCTGACCCATGCCGCTGAGCCGGACCCGGTGAAACCCGGGTCCGGCTCAGCGCGGTCAGTGGTTGTACAGGCCCCTCGGTGCAGCCGCAACCTCGAACGTCCTTGCCGCTGTTGCCTTCATGACATGTCAACGCGCCCCGCCGGGCCTGGACGACGCCGGTCCGCCCGCCCATCAGGCTCAGGATCCGGCGAGGAACGCACCGAGGAGGGGACCGACCTCCTCCGGGGCCTCGATCTGGGGGTAGTGGCCGACGGCGGGCGGTCCACCGAGTTCGGCCACGACCGCGTGCGGCATGCGTTCCCGGATACGGGCGAGGACATGAGCACCACTGATCGGATCGGCAGGGCCCCATACGAAGAGGGCCGGGCCCCCGTAGCCCTCCAGGGCCGAGACCCATCGGGCCTGGTGCACGCGCCGCTCATCGATGTAGCGCAGCAACTGCGGGGCCAGCAGCCGCCCTCGGTCGAGGGCGATGCCCTCCCACATCTCGTGCAGCGCGCGGTCCGTGACCGGTCTGCCCAGGATCCGGCGCATCGAGGCGCGGAAGCCGCGTTCGCTGATCGCGTGGGCGAGCAACGGTCCCATCGGTCCGTGGAGCAGCCGCTGGATGCGGATCGGCCTGTGCAGGTCGGCGTACAGGCCCCCGTTGAGCCAGGCCGTCCGGGTGATCCGGCGGGGGGTCCGCGCGAGCAGCTCCTGGGCCACGCTCACCCCGTAGTCGTGGGCGACCAGCGCGGTGTCACCGATGCCCAGCCGGCGCCAGAGGTCCTCCACCAGATCGGCCTGCTCCAGCAGCGAATAGCGGTGCCTGCGCGGCTTGTCGCTGTAACCGAAACCGAGGAGGTCGAACGTGGTGACCCGGAATCCCAGCCTCGCCAGCCCGGGCACGAGCGGCGACCAGTCGTGGGACGAGGTGGGGAATCCGTGCACGAGCGTCACCGGAGCGCCGTCGGCCGGCCCGTCCTGCCGGACGAAAAGCGTATGGGCACCCGCACGTCCGCGAACGGCGACCCGTGTGCCGCCGGCGAACCACTGCCTGCCGGTGGGCAGGGCGGAACCAGGCACTAGCCATCCCCCTTCAGGCGTGCGATGCCGTCCAGGAGACACCGCAGGCCGAATTCGAACTCGTCGTCGCCGTCCGGTCCGCCGAGGAGGGCGGAATGGGCGGTGACCAGCGGAAACCGTCCGGCTGGAAGCGAGGCGAACAGACCGGCCATCGCCGACCGCTGTTCGGCCGTGCGCGCCGCGCCACCGCTGTCCAGGAGCACGGCCCCGACCACGAAGTGCGTGATGGTGAGGTAGATCCGCACCGCCTGCTCGGGCGGCCACCCCCCATCCGTGAGCAACCGCAGGCCGTGCTCGCGGGCGCGCAGGGCGTTCGGGCCGAGGAGCTGACCCCGGGTCATCTGGGGGACCAAGGCGTGGTGCGCACTCAGTACACGCCGGTACTCCCGGGCGCCGGCCTCGGTGCGGGCGCGCCAGTCCGGTCCGGGCCCGGGGAGGCGGACCTCGCCCAGCATGTGATCGACCAGCTCCACGAGCAGTTCGTCGCGGCTGGCCACATGCCGGTACAGGGAGGTGTGCCTGACGTTCATCCGGTCGGCCACCGCACGCATCGTCAGCGCATCGAGGCCGTTGCCGTCGGCGATCGCCAACGCGACGTCCATGATCGCGCCGAGGGTCAGCCCGCCGGGCCGGGGCCGCTGACGGGCCCGGGCTTCGTAGCGCTGCTCCCACCAGGCGGCCGAGCCGATCGCGGGACCCTGGCCACCGTTCACCGCGGGGCCCTCCGGCGTGACCTCAACTCCGGCCGCCACGGCCTCGGGCCCTGTCTGCGCCCACTCCTGCGGGCCGGTCATGCGGACAGATCGAAGTCGGTGCGGACCATGTCGTCCCACAGCGGCTGGAAGGAGAACCCCGTGACCGGCAACCCGGTCTGCTCCCGCGTGCAGCGGGCGGTCTCCGGACTGACCAGCGCGTGGTCTTCCTGCGCTGGGAGGAAGGCATGTGCGGTGTCGGTCACGTCAGGGGTCCTCCTACCGTGGGCGCCTGCACAACGGGCATCTATGCGTCCGGTGGACGCATATTAAGCGTCCACCGGACGCATCACAACCATGCACCCGGATCTGGTTGCAGAGCCCTGGCACCACCGGAGCGCCGGCAGCGGTGCGAAGGGGCCCGCGCCACCCCGATCGGGATTGGATCCGCATCGGCAGCGACAGCCACCGCGTCCTGCTCGCCCTCGCCCTGTCCGCAGCCAGGCCGCTGCACCGGTCCGACTGGCGGCGACAGCACCAGGCCACAGCCGCCGCAGCCACGACCGACGGTCCGCCGACATGTGACCGGCCACTTGCCGGTGGTCGTCGCGTCGCCGGCGGTAGTGGACTTGGGCGCCGGGTGAGGCGGTGATCGCGGAGAAGACCCCGAGTCGGCCGGCGTCGTTGAGGCTGCCAACCGCTGCATCGAGGACCAGGTGAGCGAGTGCGACTGACCCGAGCGCGCGTGGTTAGGCTGCGAGGCATGCGCGCTCACCCGATGTCGCCCCCGTCCGTCTACGGACGCCTCCGCGTCGAGCGGCGCAACCCCGCACCCGCCCGCTGGCTGGAGCAGCGTCCACCCGACAATGACGGATTCGGCACGGTGGCGGGGGTGTGCGCACCCGGCTTCGACGCGTACGCGCGGATCCTCCATCCGGCCCGAATCGGTGAGGAACCGGTGCGGTGGGACCGGGTCGCCGCCGTGTACGGCCGGTCCGTGTCCGCGGGGGCGCGCTGGCACGAGCTGATCGGCGCCCAAGATCCCGTCCGCTACCGCAACGACGACACCCCGGCCGTTCCCGGCGTCTGGGACGAGCACCCGCACGAGGGCCCGACCCCTGCCGACGTGGCCCGCACCCTGATCTCCGTGCTGTCCCGACACACCCGTACCCCTGACCGCTGCTGGTACGGCCTGTGGGACGGCTACGGCCACTACGACTGGGACGAAACCCCGGTCTTCCGCACCCCCGGCCGCGACGAGATCCTGCTCGCCGGACCTCTCGACGATGCCGACTCGCCGGCGCGAGACCCCCACGAGATGTGGCTCGAGATCCCCGACCTGTGGTGGCCTCAGGATCGTGCCTGGTGTGTGGGCGGCGACGTCGACCTGGTGAGCACGTACGTCGGTGGTTCGACGGCCTGCGTCGCGCAGCTCCTCGCGACCCCGGGCCTGGAGGCATACGCAGTCGCCGAGACATCCACCGTCAACTGATCCGGCACAACTGGTGGGTTCGCTGGAGGCGGCCGTCACGCGTCTGCCCGTTTCCCGGCGCTCAAGGGGTGGTGTGTCGGACCACTGTCCGCCACTTGCCCGCCCGTTGGGCATCAGGTTTGCCGCGTGGCGCGGTGTGTATCCCAGGTGGCGGGCCTGCGGTGTGGCCCGCCAGGCGGCAGAGCAGGGCGGCTTGTCGGCGCACAGGTGTCGGCGTGGACGTGCTCAGTAGGCACCGGCGTGCGGCCGCACGGGGCGCGGCAGTGGCTGACGCCAATCGCCCAGCAGATCTAGGAGGAACCGGCGGGCGAGAGTCCGGGCCTCGTCCCAGGCGGGATCCGCAGCCAGGGCGTGGGCACACCGGACGGGAGCAGCGCCACCGAGCGTGAGCGTGAACCTTCCTACTCATCGTGCTGTCGGCGCACCATCTCGGTGATCCAGACGGGCGCGAACGGAGACGTGCAGCCCGGGGAAGTCGGGTAGTCCTTGAGCACCTCCAGGCGCTCACCGATGTCGATTGCCCGGGTTCGGTACTCGGCGTGCTCGATCCCGATCTGAGCCAGGCAGTGGTTCATTGCCCACTGCAGGCGATCCGGGGCGTCTTTCATCTCCGCCTCGATGACATCGAGCAGTCCTGCGAGGTCGAGGCCCTCGGGCTTCTTCGCCACGCGTTCGGTGGTCAGAGCCCAGCCGGCACTCGCGACCACTGGATCCGGATCGGCGGACCAGGCCAGGCGCAGCTCTTCGGAGTGCGGGTTCTTCTTCACCACGTAGTTCACGAGCCAGTCGTGCACCTTGGGTGTGCGCGCCTTGCGCAACATGACGTCCAACTCGTCACGCTCGAACGCCTTGGGGCGGCAGATCAGGATCGCCAGCAGTCTCGCCGCGGTGTCCTTTGTCTCCCAAAGCCGGCATGCGAGTTCCTGCTGCGTCTTCAGCCGCTTCGCGAGCGCGCGCAGCTTGCTGAGGTTCACACCGTGATCGTCACCGTGTTTCTCGTTCACCTCGCGAATCTTCGGGTCCTCAAGCTCGGCCAGCTCGGCCATCACCTCGGCCACCGTCGTCTCGGCCACCTCGGCCTCCTGTCCATCACGGGCGAGATTCAGCCTACGACGGACGTCGGCCTCCCGTCGTAACCGCCGGTTCGGCGGCAGCCACCGACACGAAATCCCGCGTCTTCACAAATGTGCAGTAGTTCGGCACTGACCTCGCCCTTGCTCCGAGCAGCCGTCCAACTCCTGGCTCACCCGGTCAGGAGATTGATCGGCTCAGCCGCGCACCACCGGTTCGTCCGGGAGATTCGGGAATAGTTCGTCCGCCTTTTCTGCACGACTTCTTAGGCGGTCCTCAGGAGACGCTTGCCGTCGTGACTGCGACCATGCGGGCCGCTACCGTCCAACGCATTGAGCAGGCGAACCGCGCAGACCTCGGCCATGCGATCGGCGACCTCTTCGGGGGTGAGCCAGTCAACTGCCGTCGATTCGAATGAGCTTCGCTCAAACCCGCCGGCGGGCTTGCACCCGAACACCAGGACAACGAGCCCACGCGCGGTGTTCTTGTAGACCCCGGTGCGCATGCATCATGCGATGGCTGAACGCCGGGATGCCCATCGCGGAAGCCACCTGGCCGGCGACCACAGCCGCACCAACCCGTAGATCAATTACGGGTCAACCCTAGGACTGCCGGGCGGTCTCGGAGCGGGTGCGTTCGTATTCGGTCGGATCCAGGATCTGCCAGACTGCCTGGCCGATCGCGAGGACGCCGCGGGCCGGCAGGGCCACGTCACCGATCCGCGGATTGTCCTGCAGGCGGACGGGGAGTCCGAGGTCGACGCCGTCGAGCGTGGCTCGTGAGTCATCGATGAAGTACATCTGCTGCGGCATGAGGGTTCCGGTGTGACCGCTCGGCATCACGCCGGACATCTGAAGGTGCCCCATTCCCAGTTCGCGGGCCACTCGCTCCCGAGCCCGTACCAAAGATGCCGCTCGCCACGTGGCGAGCGGCAGCGCCACGCTGATGCTGTTGAGGAAGCCGAGGAGGCGGGTCGAGGAGGCGGTGAGAGTCCAGTCCAGTGAAGGAGCATCCATCGTCACCTGCAGGGAGGACGGGCCCGTCCAGGTGAGCCCGATACGGGCGTATCCCGTGCGGTCGCAGGCCGCGCCGTAGTACCGGGGGCATGCTGTGTCCAGTCGTGCTCCGTGGACGAGGATCGACCAGCTGCCGCTCGGATCACGATGCCACAGCGTGCGGTAAGGCCCGAAGCTGTTCTCAGGAAAGACTCGGAGCGCGAGCACGTGACCGGAGTCGAAGGGCAGCGCAAACACGCCCCAACCCTTGACGTACTCGTGATGGGGCCAGGGTGCCCGACCCCGCACAGTGGGGATGTCCGACAACCTGGATGACAAGTCGAGCATCGTCATCACCCCGGGGCGTTGACGAAGAATTTCGATGCCTCGGTTCAAGCGTAGGACGGATGGGAGACAGGAACCCGTCGAGGCCTGCCCATGTGGTCTTCGGCACGGGGAACAAGAGGCAGCCCCGGCTCGGCCGCGCATCTTCGGTCGGTGTCCCGCTGCTCGTCGAGGGAGCACAGGGCCGTGGCGCCGCGCTACCACAAGCGCGGCTACGTCTTCCTTGGCACCGCGACAGCGACAACCCTCGTCATTTGGCTCCGGACGTGATCGGCCGGACAAGTCCCGGTGAGTCAAGGCCGTCACCGGGCGGCGAGCGTTCGACAAGGGCTTCGCGCTGCAACCGCCGGCTGCATGCCCATGTCTGAAAGGTGCAACCTCGCCTGGATGCACGCGGTTTGCGGCCGGCAAGTCCTTGCCATGGCGTGGACTTGCCGTCATCCGGTCTTCACGTCGGCGTGAACTGGCCGATAGACCCATGGCATGTCCTCCTCCTCTCAGTCTTCCGCCTTGCGGCGCAGGCGCCGGCGGCTGATCTCGGCCGTCACCGCGGTGCCGCTGCTGGCGTCGGGGCTCGCAGTTCTGCAAGCGCCCGCACAAGCCGTTCCGAGCAAGCCCGCCGTTCCCGCCAAGCCCTCGGCGACCCACAAGGTCACCCTGGTCACCGGCGACGTCGTCACGGTCACCACGACGGCCGACGGCAAGCAGATCGCCGACGTCGACCGGCCGGACAGCGCCGTCGGCGGGGTGAAACTCCAGGAGATCAAGGGCGACCTGTTCGTCATTCCGGACGAGGCGGCGCCGCTGCTGGGCACGGACAAACTGGACCGGCGGCTGTTCAACGTCACCGACCTGATCGAGATGGGCTACGACGACGCGAAGTCGGCTGCGATGCCGCTGATCGCGACGTACGCCCAGCCGAAGTCCCGCGCGGCCGTCGAGCCGACGGCCCCCCGGGGCAGCAAGCTGACCCGCAAGCTCAAGGGCATCCGCGGTGCCTCGCTCAGCACCGAGAAGCGGCAGGCCCGCACCTTCTGGACCACCGTCGCGCCGCGGGGCAGCGCGACGTTGGGCGCGGGTGTGGCGAAGCTGTGGCTCGACGGTCGCGTGAAGGCCAACCTGAAGGAGAGCGTGCCGCTGATCGGCGCGTCCGAGGCCTGGGCGGCCGGCTACACCGGAAAGGGCGTCAAGGTCGCGGTGCTCGACACCGGCATCGACGTCAACCACCCCGACTTCGCCGGCCTGATCGACGGCACGGCCAGCTTCGTGCCGGGCGAGTCCGTCACCGACGTCAACGGGCACGGCACGCATGTGTCCGGCACGATCGTCGGTTCGGGCGCCGCCTCCAAAGGCGACAACAAGGGTGTCGCCCCCGGTGCCGACCTGTTCGTCGGCAAGGTGCTCGGCGGCACGGAGGGCTACGGCCAGGACTCCTGGGTCATGGCCGGCATGCAGTGGGCCGCCGAGTCCGGTGCGGACGTCGTCAACATGAGCCTCGGCGACTCCTACCCGACGGACGGCAGCGACCCGATGTCGCAGACGGTCGACGCGCTGTCCGCGCAGTACGGCACGCTGTTCGTCATAGCCGCCGGCAACGCCGGCCCGGAGAGCATCTCCGCCCCGGGCGCGGCCTCCTCGGCGCTGACCGTGGCAGCCACGGACAAGGAGGACCGGCTCGCGTCCTTCTCCAGCACCGGCCCGCTGGCCTGGTCCGGCGGCATGAAGCCGGACATCGCGGCGCCCGGCGTGGACATCACCGCAGCCCGCTCGCAGGAGATGACGGACGGTGGTGAGGGCCTTTACCGCACCATCAGCGGCACCTCGATGGCCACCCCGCACGTGGCCGGCGCGGCGGCGATCCTGGCCCAGCAGCACCCGGACTGGACCGGCGCGCAGCTCAAGGAACACCTGACGAGCACCGCGAAGGGCCTGGACGGCGGGTACTCGCCGTACGAGGTCGGCACCGGCCGTCTCGACGTGGCCGCCGCCGTGCGCACCACGGTCCGCGGCACCGGATCGCTCTTCTTCGGCAACTACACATGGCCGCACAAGCCGAGCGACGTCGCCGTCACGAAGGATCTGACCTTCACCAACACCGGTTCCGCCGACGCCACGTTGAACCTGGCACTGACCAACGACGGCGGTCCCTTCACACTCGGAGCCACCAAGGTGACCGTCCCGGCGGGCGGCACCGCCGCCGTACCGGTGACCGGTGACCCGCAAGCCGCCTCGGCAGGCCGGCACGTCGGCTACGTGACAGCGACCGACGCGGCCACCGGGAAGCCGGTGACCCGCACGGCGGTGGCGCTGCTCAAGGAGGAGGAGCGCTACGACCTGAACATCAAGCTGGTCGGCCGGGACGGCAAGCCCGCCGCCGGCTGGGTCTCAATCAACCTGGCCGGCGACGTCTGGCCGTGGTCGGTCTACGTCGACGGCTCGACCACCATGCGCATGGCACCCGGCCTGTACACCGTCGCGGGGTACCTCGACGTGGCCGGCGAGAAGGCGGACCGCTCGGGTCTGGCCGTGCTGGTCGACCCGGAGACCGTGCTCAAGGACGGCTCCGCGGACGTGGTGCTGGACGCGAGCAAGGCACACCTGCTGCAGACCGAGGCGCCGCAGCGCAGCGAGGACCGCCAGCGCAAGGTCGACTTCAACGTTCACTACAAGGGCCTCGACCCGTACATGGACTACCGCAGCGCGTACGTGCTGCCGCCGACGTACGACGACGTCTACGTCGCGCCGACGGAGCCGATGAAGCAGGGCGAGTTCATGCTGACCACCCGCTGGCGCAAGGGTGAGCCGCAGCTCAGCCTGAGCGCGTTGGGCGGTCGCCTCCGCTTCGACGCACTGGTGCAGGCGGGCAGCGCTCTGGGCACCGCCACGGACACGCTGGGCGCCGTCTACGCGGGCAACGGATCGGCGGCCGCGTACGAGAAGGTCAGGGCAAAGGGCAAGGTCGCCGTCGTCGAGCGCAGCGACGAGGTCTCGCCGCAGGAGCGCACGGAGGCCGCGGTCGCGGCCGGTGCCAAGGCGCTGATCGTGGTCAACGACGGTGTCGGTGCAGTGATGGAGTACGTCGGTGAGTCGGCCGTCCCGGTCGCCACCGTCCACCGCGACTCGGGCAGGACCCTTGTCGCGATGGCCAAGGCCGGCATCTTCAAACTGACCGTGAAGCAGACCGAGTACACGCCGTTCGTCTACGACCTGACCCGGGACTACCCCGGCCAGGTGCCGGACCGGGCCCTGGTCTACAAGCCGGCCAAGGGCGACCTCGCCCGGGTCGACGCCCGCTACTACTCGGCCGCGGGCGGCCGGTTGGCGGAGGGCTACCGATCCGACTTCACCCTCAGCCCGTCGTTCAACTTCCCCGAGCGCGAGTGGCACCCGGGCACCCGCACCGAGTGGGTGACCCCGGGCCAGGTCTGGAGGGAGTTCCACGCGCAGGGCATCGACGGGAACCTGCCGTGGGTGATGGTGTCGGGCGACAACACCTATGCCAAGGGCAGCACCACGCGTCTGGACTGGTTCGCTCCGGCGACCCGGCCGGGCCAGAGCGAGTCCTTCGGCGTGTACAACTCCCGCTGGCAGAACTACATGACCTGGAACGTGCAGGCGTGGGCCTCCGCCAGCGACACCATGCGCCTGGGCGGCTTCCTGCCGTGGGGTGAGACGCCGTCCCACCTGCAGATCTTCCAGGGCGACACGCTGATCCACGACAACCCGGTCGGCGGAGACATGCAGTGGGTGGAGGTGCCGGCGGGCAACCTGCCCTACCGCGCCGTCCTCGACGCGGAGCGGCCCGGTGACGTCTTCCGGCTGTCGACGCGCACCCACACCGAGTGGACGTTCATGTCCGACACCGTCGACTCGGACTTCTTCGAGCGGTTCTCGGTGCTGAACCTGGACTACAAGCTGGAGTCGGACCTGCACGGCGACGTCAAGGCCAACGCGACCCAGAAGATCGCGCTCAAGCCGGTGTCGATGGACCTCGGCAACGTGCCGGGCAGCGTCACCAAGGTGACGCTGGATGTCTCGTACGACGACGGCGCCACCTGGCAGAAGGTGACCCTGACCAAGGGCGCCGACGGCTACTGGACGGGTGCGTTCAGGACGGCCAAGAAGCCCGGCGGCTACATCTCGGTCCGCGCGAGCGCGGAGACGGACAGCGGCTTCAGCGTCAAGAACGAGATCATCCGGGCGTACGGCCTGCGATGAACCGCACTCCAGGGCCCCGGGGAGGCGACTCCTCGGGGCCCTCCCCTTCGCACCCGCTCCCAGCAGGCACTATTCAAGGTCTGCCGCCGTGGCGCATACTCTCCCCGCTGCGGCAAGCGGAAGGGAGTCGGTCGCCGATGCTGGATGTTCTGGGCCTCGAACCCGATGACGAGCGCGTGTACCGGGCGCTGCTCGGACGGCCGAACTCCACCGCGATGCTGCTGTCGGATCTGCTCGTCGTATCGCAGGCCCACGTCGACAAGGCCTTGTCCCGCCTGGTCGGGTGGGGACTGGCGATCAGGTCGGCGGACGAGCAGTTCACCGCCGCGCCGCCGGCCATGGCGCTCGGTGCTCTCATCAGCCAGCGCCGGGACGGGCTGCGCATGGCCGAGCAGGCACTGGTGACCTTCGCCGAGGAGCACCGGGCGGCGATGACCGGGAGCAGCATCAGCGATCTGATCGAGGTCGTCACGGGCGTCGACGCCATTCGCCATCGCTTCCTACAGGTGCAGCAAGCAGCACGCACGCAGGTCCGCACCTTCATCACCGCACCGTTCGTCGCCGTGCCGCCCGACGAGAACACGGCCGAACCCATGGCCATCGGCCGCGGCGTGCACTTCCGAGCGGTACTGGACCGGGCCGTGCTGGCAGAGCCGGGCATCATCACCGATGCGATCGATTCACTGCGCAACGGCGTGCAGCTGCGTGTCGCCGACCAGCTGCCGATGAAACTCGTGCTGGCCGACGCCGAACTCGGCCTCGTCCCGCTCGCGACCACGCCGGCCGGAGAACCCGGCGCAGTGCTGCTGCACCGCAGCGGCCTGCTGGACGCGCTGGACGCGCTGTTCGAGACGGTATGGCGCGCCGCCCACCCGCTGGAGTTGTCGGGCACCGGCGGAGAAGCCGAACCCACCGTCCAGCTCGGGGAGGAGGGCCCGACCGACCTCGACCGGAGGATCCTCGCGCTCCTGCTGGCCGGCCTGACCGACCAGACGGCCGCGACACAGCTGGGCCTGTCACCGCGCACGCTGCACCGACGCCTGCGCCACCTCATGGACATGGCCGGAGTTCGGACCCGGATGCAGCTCGGCGGTCACGCCGTCCGACACGGCTGGGTGGAGCCACCGGTGCCGGGGGAGACGTAACGGGCTCGTCATAGCGCGTGGCCACCGCCCGGTGCTGCTTCAGCCGGTTGATCGCCTTTCGGCAGTGTTGCGTTTCTGGTACCGGTCTCGGGCCGTGGCGCCGCATGCTCCCTCTCCATGAGCCAGCACTGCCCGGTCGCGGGGATCAACCTCGACCATGCTGGGCGGTGGCCATCAGTCTGGCTTGCTGCAGGCTGACGCGGGGCGAAGACAGGAGCGCAGGCCCGGCCGGGGGCACGTCATCCGCCGGCGGCGTCCTCGGCCTCCCAGCGCAGAAGGTCGCCCGGCTGGCACTTGAGCACCTCGCAGAGCGCGGCGAGCGTCGCGAAGCGTACCGCCTTGGCGCGGCCGTTCTTGAGTACCGCCAGGTTGGCGGGCGTGATCCCTACGCGGTCCGCGAGCTCGCCCACGGACATCTTCCGCCTGGCCAGCATCACGTCGATGTCGACGGCGATCGGCATCAGATCACCTCGTCCAACTCGGCCTGCAACTGCGCCGCTTCGACGTCGCGCGCGACGGCCTGGGCGAGCAGCATCCGCAGCACGATCACGATGAGCGCGACCCCCAGGATGGCCACGCCGACCCCGCCCATGATGACGGTGACGCCCGGGTCCTCCCGCTGACCCGGCGCGTTGAGGACCGTGACCGCGAACCACACGAGGGCAGCCGCCACGATCGCGCCGATCATCCCGTCCACGTACCGGAAGGCGGCTTGGGAGAACACGGTTCCGCGTCGCACCATCGTCACCAGCCGCCATACGCAGACCAGGGCGACCTGCGCCGACACCATGCCCAGGATCGTGATCACGCGCAGCGGGGTCAGCGGGAGCGACCCGTCTTCGGGGTCGGTGGCCAACGCCCACACCATCAATGCCTGTACGAACACGGTGCCGGCGAGCACCACCGCGAGCACGGCGCGCAACGCACGCACTGTCAGCTTTCCCACGGCCCATCCTTCCATCGAGTTGCGATGGGAATCTATCGAATTTCGATAGGTGAAGCAAGGGCTGGGAAGGAGGGTGAGGTGGCGGGTTCGCACCGTGGCGGGACGCCGCCGCCCCTCCCGTGCCATGGCGGTTTCGCGAACCGTCTTGATCTTGTCGAAGTTGGCCTCGCTTGAGCACAAATCGGACGCCACCCGACTACGCCGAAGCCCTGGGGGTGCATGTCGGGCAAGGCCATGAAGCCAGGCCGACCGGCCGAGGACCACCGGGGGTACTGCTGACTGCCGTTGCCGTCCGCGTTCGCTGCCGTGTCGCCTTCATTTGTGTCGACGGGCTGCCCACCGCTCGAGGCAGCATGTGATGGCTCCCCGTCACTCCTTTGGATGCGCTTCTCATGCGCATTACGCGCATGATGCCCACGATTGACCACGACTTGTTGTGTCTACTTACAGGGGTAAGGACATGCCCACGTTTGTTGCGCTGCTGAACTGGACCGACCAGGGGGTCCGCGGCTACAAGGACACCCCGCAACGCGCCGAGGCCTTCACCGCAGCGGCACAGAAGCTCGGGGTGAAGGTCCTGAACCTCTACTGGACCGTCGGTCCGTACGACATCGTGGCTGTCGTAGAGGCACCCGACGACGAGACTGCCACCGCAGTGCTCCTGCAGACCGGCGCGTTGGGCAACGTCCGTAGTACGACCCTGCGAGCCTTCGGCCGGGAGGAGATGGACCGCATCATCGCCAAGGCCACTGGCTGAGGGACTTCCACGTCGAGGACCTGCTGGTTCGAACGACACGCTCAAGGCGCTACGGATCGAGGCCCCTGGACCTGTCCGGGGCCTTCGCCATTCCTGGGTGCGACCTGGGCTTACGCCCCAAGATCCTGTCCACGAATAGTCCGCAGCCCCCGACATACGCCCGCTCCGAGCGGCATACGGCTGCACATACGCCAAGACCCCGTCCTCAGCTAAAGCGCTGATGGCGGGGTCTTTGGGCACCTCATGAAGGGTGCCCCCGGCAGGATTCGAACCTGCGCACACGGCTCCGGAGGCCGTTGCTCTATCCCCTGAGCTACGGGGGCGTACGCCCCGCTGTTGCGCGGCGACGGATAGAACCCTACCAGCTCCCAGAGGGTCGTCGTGAACAGGTATTTCCAGCTTCACGGCGGGTGCCGCACGGGTCATCTCCCTGCCTTGTGCGCTGTGATTCCGGTCCAGTCGGAGTCCGAGAACACGAGCCGCAGGTACACCCGGCCGCCCGGGGTAAGTCTCAAGGAGCACCGGCGATACTGCGTCGGCGTACCTGCGCGCTCACTGGCCGCCACGGGCCGCCCTCCGGAGGCGGTCCCTGGCTCTAGCCCGGCTGTAGGCCCCCGCTTTCGCCACTCCGGCCCCGCCCCGAGCGCAACCCCCAGCGCAGCGCGACCCGCACGCCCCCGACCCGCCCCGACGCCCCCGGGACGACACGCCCCCGACCCGGAGCGCCCGCCCCCGGGTGGCACACACCCCCGGCGTGACCTCACCCGGCCCGGAGCGCCCGCCCCCGGGTGGCACACACCCCCGACCCGACCCCACCCGGCCCGGCGCGCCACCGGGGGAGCGCCCCCCCGACGCCCCGGGGCGGCACGCCCCGACCCGACCCTGCGCTCCCGCCCCCGGTGGCGCGCCACCCGGCGTGCCGGCCGGAGTCGGTGGCGCGCCCCCCGCCCCGCCTCCCCGTCCCCCACCCGGGTCGGAAGTGGGCAAAACCCGGACGCAGCCCCGTTCGCCGACCTACTCTCGAGTTGTGTCCGGCGTGTCTCGCCGAGTTCTCGTTGTTGATGACAATCGAGTGATTCGGCAGCTGATCAGGGTCAACCTCGAGCTGGAGGGCTTCGAGGTCGTGACCGCGGCCGATGGTGCCGAATGCCTGGACGTCGTGCATCAGGTCCGGCCCGATGTCGTCACCCTTGATGTCGTCATGCCCCGGCTCGACGGGCTGCGCACCGCCGCCCGACTCCGCGCCGATCCCCGCACCCGTCATCTGCCCGTCGCCATCATCAGCGCCTGTACCCAGTACGAGGTGGACAACGGGATCGCCGCCGGCGTCGACGCCTTTCTCGCCAAGCCCTTCGAGCCGGCCGAGCTCGTACGGCTCGTACGCCGGTTGATGCACCGGGAGGGGCCGCCGTCCGTCGACGGCAGGCACGGAGCCGGGCGGGCGGGGAGCACTCGGGGTTGACCGCATCGCGAAACCGGTTCGCGAAGGGCCCCCCTCCCTCCCCTACGCTTGTCCCGTGACACCGGCTGAGCTCTCCCTTACCGTCCACCACGCCGTGCGGCGTGCCGTGGAGGAAGGTGTGCTCCAGGCGCCCGTGCCCGAATCCGGCAGCATCAAGCTGGAGCGGCCCCGGCCGGGTGGACACGGGGACTACGCGACCGGGATCGCGCTGCGGCTTGCCAAGGCCGCCGCTCAGGAGCCGCGGCGGGTGGCCGAGATGCTGCGGGACCGGATCGCCCAGGCGTCCGGTATCGAGCGGGTCGACATCACCGGCCCCGGGTTCCTCAACATCACCCTCGGCGGCGGCACCCAGCAGATGCTCGTCCGCACGGTGCGCGAGCGCGGCAGGACGTACGGATCCGGGGCCTCGCTCGCCGGGACCTCCGTGCGGTTCCGGATCTCGGGCGACCGGCGCGCCGCTCTGTGGACCTCGGCCGTCTCACATCTGCTCAGCACCCAAGGTGCCCGCACCGACGTCATCGCCGGAGGCGAGACGGTCCTCAAGGTCGTGCCCGCGCCCGATGAGGATTTCTACGAACGACTCGGGCCCGACGCCGCCCGCTGGGCCGTCCTCTCGGCCGCCGCGCACGACCGGCCCAGGACCGGCGACGAGTGGCTCGTCCAGCACGAACGCAACCCCCTCTTCCGGGTGCGGTACGCCTACTCCCGGACCAGGGCGCTGGCTCGCGCCGCCGCACGGCTCGGTATGGCCGCCGCCCCCGAGGAGCACGTCGACGCCCCGGCCCTCACGGCCGCCGTCCGTGACTACCCGGTCGCCACCGCCGACGCCGCCCGTCTGCGCGCCCCGGACCGTATCGCCCGCCATCTGGACGTCACCGCCGATGCCTTTCTCGCGTTCCAGCACACGGTGCTGCCCGTCGGCGACGAGAAACCCTCGGCCGCCCACCGTTCCCGGCTCGCCCTTGCCGAAGCCGCCGGGACGGTGCTCGCCGGTGGCCTGTTCCTCCTCGGCATCAGCGCACCCGAATACCTGTGAGATGTGAGAGAGACAGATGAGCCGATCCGCACACCCCGCCGGGCCCCGTCACGCCGATGTTCTTCCCGAGGGCCACTACACCGCCCCGCCCACCGACCTGAACGCGCTCGACGAGAAGGTGTGGGCCCGCACGGTCAGCCGCAACGACGACGGGGTCGTCAGCGTCGGAGGGATCGAAGTCACCCGGCTCGCCGAGGAGTTCGGCACGCCCGCCTACTTCCTCGACGAGGCCGACTTCCGGGCCCGCTGCCGCGCCTGGGCCGACGCGTTCGGCAAGGACGCGGACGTGTTCTACGCCGGCAAGGCGTTCCTCAGCAGGGCCGTCGTGCGGTGGCTCACGGAGGAAGGACTCAATCTCGACGTGTGTTCCGGGGGAGAGCTGACGACCGCGCTCGACGCCGGCATGCCCGCCGAACGCATCGCCTTCCACGGCAACAACAAGTCCGAGCAGGAGATCGAGAGGGCCGTGCGCGTCGGCGTCGGGCGGATCGTCCTCGACTCCTTCCAGGAGATCGTCCGCGTCGCCCACATCGCCCAGAGCCTCGGGAAGCGGCAGCGGGTGCAGATCCGCGTCACCGTCGGCGTCGAGGCGCACACCCACGAGTTCATCGCCACCGCGCACGAGGACCAGAAGTTCGGCATCGCGCTGGCCGGTGGGCAGGCGGCGGAAGCCGTCCGCCGGGCCCTCAGGCTCGACGGTCTCGAACTCATCGGAATTCATTCGCACATCGGGTCGCAGATCTTCGACATGGCCGGCTTCGAGGTCTCCGCGCGGCGCGTCGTCCAGCTTCTCGCCGCGGTACGCGACGAGCACGGTGTCGAACTGCCCGAGATCGACCTCGGCGGCGGCCTCGGTATCGCCTACACCTCCGAGGACGACCCCCGCGAGCCGCACGACATCGCCAAGGCGCTCGGCGAGATCGTCACCCGTGAGTGTGAGGCCGCCGGGCTGAGGACGCCGCGGATCTCGGTCGAGCCGGGGCGCGCGATCGTCGGTCCCACCGCGTTCACGCTGTACGAGGTCGGCACCGTCAAGCCCCTCGAAGGGCTGCGGACGTACGTCAGTGTCGACGGCGGCATGTCGGACAACATCCGCACCGCTCTGTACGACGCCGAGTACAGCGTCGCTCTCGTCTCGCGTACCTCCGATGCGGCCCCCATGCTCAGCCGTGTCGTCGGCAAGCACTGTGAGAGCGGCGACATCGTGGTGAAGGACGCGTTCCTGCCTGCCGACCTCGCGCCCGGCGATCTGATCGCCGTGCCGGCCACCGGCGCGTACTGCCGCTCCATGGCCAGCAACTACAACCACGCACTTCGCCCGCCCGTTGTCGCCGTCAGGGACGGTGAGGCGCGGGTGATCGTCCGGCGCGAGACGGAGGAAGATCTTCTGCGTCTCGATGTCGGCTGATGAAATAGATATCTCGGAATCTGGACGGGGGATAGAAACTTCCGTCCGGTGCGTGAGACTGGTCCAACCGTAGAAGTAAAGGAAACGAGGTCGGATGATGCGTACGCGTCCGCTGAAGGTGGCGCTGCTGGGCTGTGGAGTGGTCGGCTCAGAGGTGGCGCGCATCATGACGACGCACGCCGACGACCTCGCCGCACGCATCGGCGCCCCGGTGGAGCTCGCCGGGGTCGCCGTGCGCCGCCCCTCCAAGGTGCGGGCCGGTATCGATGCCTCGCTGATCACCACCGATGCGACCGCACTCGTCAAACGCGGCGACATCGACGTCGTCATCGAGGTCATCGGCGGCATCGAGCCCGCCCGGACCCTCATCACCACCGCGTTCGAGCACGGCGCGTCCGTCGTCTCCGCCAACAAGGCGCTGCTCGCCGAGGACGGCGCGACCCTCTACGCCGCTGCCGAGCAGCACGGCCGGGACCTGTACTTCGAGGCGGCCGTCGCGGGGGCGATCCCGCTGATCCGCCCCCTGCGCGAGTCGCTGGCCGGCGACAAGGTCAACCGCGTGCTCGGCATCGTCAACGGCACGACCAACTTCATCCTCGACAAGATGGACAGCTCGGGCGCCGGATACTCCGAGGCGCTCGACGAGGCCACCGCCCTCGGTTACGCCGAGGCCGACCCGACCGCCGACGTCGAGGGCTTCGACGCCGCGGCCAAGGCCGCCATCCTCGCCGGGATCGCCTTCCACACCCGCGTACGCCTCGACGACGTCTACCGCGAGGGCCTGACCGAGGTCACCGCCGCCGACATCGTCTCCGCGAGGCGCATGGGCTGCACCGTCAAACTCCTCGCGATCTGTGAGCGCGCCGCCGACGGGCGGTCCGTCACCGCCCGCGTCCACCCGGCGATGATCCCGCTCAGCCACCCGCTGGCCTCCGTGCGCGAGGCGTACAACGCCGTCTTCGTCGAGGCGGACGCCGCCGGCCAGCTGATGTTCTACGGTCCCGGCGCCGGCGGCGCCCCGACCGCATCCGCGGTGCTCGGCGACCTCGTCGCCGTCTGCCGCAACAGGCTCGCCGAGGCAACGGGGCCCGGCGAGTCCGCGTACACGCAGCTGCCCGTGAGCCCCATGGGTGACGTGGTGACGCGGTACCACATCAGCCTCGACGTGGCCGACAAGCCGGGCGTCCTCGCCCAGGTGGCGACGGTCTTCGCCGAGCACGGCGTATCCATCGATACGGTGCGCCAGCAGGGCAAGGACGGCGAGGCCTCCCTCGTCGTCGTCACCCACCGCGCGCCCGACGCGGCCCTCTCCGGGACCGTCGAGGCGCTGCGCAAGCTCGACACCGTGCGTGGTGTCGCCAGCATCATGCGTGTTGAAGGGGAGTAAGGGACCCATGACCACCAACGGCACCCACCAGTGGCGCGGCATCATCGAGGAATACCGGGACCGTCTTCCGGTCACGGACACGACGCCGGTCGTCACGCTGCGCGAGGGTGGCACGCCGCTCGTCCCGGCGCAGGTCCTCTCCGAGCTCACCGGATGCGAGGTCCATCTCAAGGTCGAGGGAGCCAACCCCACCGGGTCCTTCAAGGACCGCGGTATGACCATGGCCATCACCAAGGCGAAGGAAGAGGGAGCGCAGGCCGTCATCTGCGCCTCCACCGGCAACACCTCCGCGTCGGCCGCCGCCTATGCCGTACGGGCCGGAATGGTCTGCGCGGTGCTGGTGCCGCAGGGCAAGATCGCGCTCGGCAAGATGGGCCAGGCCCTCGTGTACGGCTCGAAGATCCTTCAGGTCGACGGAAACTTCGACGACTGCCTGAACCTGGCCCGCGGCCTGTCGGAGAACTACCCGGTGGCGCTGGTCAATTCGGTCAATCCGTTCCGCATCGAGGGTCAGAAGACGGCGTCGTTCGAGATTGTCGACGCGCTCGGCGACGCCCCCGACATCCATGTGCTGCCCGTCGGCAACGCCGGCAACATCACGGCGTACTGGAAGGGCTACAAGGAGTACTCCGCGGACAAGATGTCCACGCACACCCCGCGGATGTGGGGCTTCCAGGCCTCCGGTTCGGCGCCGATCGTGCGCGGCGAGGTGGTCAAGGACCCGTCCACCATCGCCACCGCGATCCGGATCGGGAATCCGGCCTCCTGGCAGCACGCGCTCGCCGCGCGCGACGAGTCGGGCGGGTTCATCGACGAGGTGACGGACCGTGAGATCCTGCGCGCCTACCGGCTGTTGGCCTCGAAGGAGGGCGTCTTCGTCGAGCCGGCGTCGGCCGCCTCGGTCGCCGGTCTGCTCAAGGCGGCCGAGCAGGGCAAGGTCGACAGGGGCCAGCGGATCGTCTGCACGGTCACCGGAAACGGTCTGAAGGATCCCGACTGGGCGGTCGCCGGAGCACCGCAGCCGGTCACCGTTCCGGTCGACGCCGCGGCTGCCGCGGAGCGCCTCGGCCTGGCGTGACCGCCGTCGTGCCGGGCGGCCACAACAGCCCGTCCGGCACGGCCGATTGCCGCCGGGAGGCGCCGACTGCCTACCGGAAAGTATGGCAAGCGGGGCAAGGGCCTGCATAGAGGCACAGGAGGCCGCGCGACACGCATCGTGCGCCTCCTGTGCGCCCTATGTCGCAGGTGAACCTTCCTTCGATAGGCTGTACCGAACCCCCCGCCGCATATGCCGCGGTGCTGTTGCCCGTGAGGCCCGTGGGTGTTCGTACCTCTCGAACAAAACTCGCAGATCCCGTAGTTCCGCATCTGCGGTCCGATACGAATCCAGAATCAAGGAGTGTCCTCGAGCGATGGCCGGTCCAGCGTTCCGCGCCGCCGCCGTCCGGGTGCGCGTCCCCGCCACCAGCGCCAATCTCGGTCCGGGCTTCGATGCCTTCGGACTGTCGCTCGGCCTGTACGACGACGTCGTCGTCCGGGTCGCGGACTCCGGTCTGCACATCGACATCGCGGGTGAGGGCGCGTCGACGCTGCCCCGCGACGAGAGTCACCTCCTCGTACGCTCCCTGCGTACGGCCTTCGACCTGCTCGGTGGGCAGCCGCGCGGCCTCGAGGTCGTGTGTGCCAACCGCATCCCGCACGGGCGGGGACTCGGCTCGTCGTCCGCGGCCATCTGCGCCGGTATCGTCGCCGCCCGCGCGGTGACGATAGGGGGCGATGCCAAGCTCGACGACGCGGCGCTGCTGGAGCTCGCCACCGAGATCGAGGGGCACCCCGACAATGTGGCCGCCTGCCTGCTCGGCGGCTTCACGCTCGCCTGGACGGACGCGGGCGCGGCGCGTGCCATCAGGATGGATCCCACAGATTCCGTCGTTCCGGTGGTTTTCGTCCCCGGCAAGCCGGTGCTGACCGAGACCGCCCGCGGGCTGCTGCCGCGCACCGTCCCGCACGTGGACGCAGCGGCAAACGCCGGCCGGGCCGCGCTGCTCGTCGAGGCGCTGACCAGGCGTCCTGAGCTGCTGCTGCCGGCCACCGAGGACCGGCTCCACCAGGAGTACCGGGCTCCGGCGATGCCGCAGAGCATCGACCTTGTGAACCGTCTGCGCGCCGACGGCGTCCCTGCAGTCATCTCCGGTGCGGGCCCCACGGTTCTCGCACTGGCCGAGGAGGGTGTGGCCGACAAGGTCGCCCGTCTGGCGGGCGAGGAATGGGCGGCCAATCGGCTCACTTTCGATGCGGCGGGCGCCAGCGTTCTGCCGCTGGCACCGTAGACACCCGCGGCGGTACACGCAGTGACACAAGATTGCCGGTGAGGGAGAGGGGGAATGTTTGTTGGAGCCGGTAGTGTTAACCTCAAGTCTGCAACCGACGTCGTTGAGGCGCGGTGCATCGCGGTCCCCGTCGGGGCCACCATCCTTCCGGGAGCCTCCCAAACTGCCTGAGCAGCCTGCCTGAGCAGTTTCGAGCACGCTCCGGAACCGGCACGACACCCCTCGCTTTTCCCAGGAGTGGGCCGAGCAGGGGGATCTCGGGCCGGGCCTTGCACGTATGCACGTATATCTCTCCGCCGTTGATTGTCGGCGGGACCACCGCTCCGGCACGGTCCGCACAGCAGGACCGCGGTCGGACAGCACAACCGGTCGCCGAGCCAGAAGGCCGACGTCCGCTCCAGGGAAGGACCCTTCGTGAGCGACACCACCGATCTGATGGGCGTGACTGCCGACAGCAGTGTCGACACCACCGCGCCCGCCGCAGGTGCTGCCTCGGGCACCACCTCACGGCGCCGCCGCTCCGGCACCGGCCTCGAGGGCATGGTCCTGGCCGAGCTGCAGCAGGTCGCGTCCGGCCTCGGCATCAGGGGCACAGCGCGGATGCGCAAGAGCCAGCTGATCGAGGTCATCAAGGAGGCGCAGGCCGGAGCCGGAGCCTCCACCCCGGCGAAGAGCGCCGAGGCAGGCACCGGCGAGGCCGCGACCAAGCCGAAGCGGCGTACCACCTCCAAGACCCGGACGGGTGACGAGTCGGCAGCGGCCGAGACGGCCGCGAAGGCCGACAAGGCCGTCGCCCAGCAGCAGATCGACATTCCCGGTCCGTCGGCAGGCGACGACCAGCCGGCCGCGGAGCGCCGCCGTCGCCGTGCCACCGCGCAGGCGGGCAGCCCCGAGACCCGTACCGAGACCCGCGGCGACACCGCCGTCGAGGTCCGGACGGAGGCGCAGCCCGAGGCCAAGGCCGAGGCCGCCGTCGCAGTGTCGGCCCAGGACAGCGCCGACGGCCGCCAGGGCCGTCAGGAGCGCGGTCAGCGCGGCGAGCGCAGTGACCGCGGAGCGGAGCGTGGAGGCGAGCGCGGCGACCGCCGTGAGCGTCAGCGCGACCGTGACCGCGACCGCCGCGGCAAGGGCGACGACCAGCAGGGCGGCCAGCGCCAGCAGCGCCAGGGCGGCCAGCAGGGCCCGCAGGGCGCCGGACCGCAGGACGACTTCGACGACGAGGCCGGTGGCCGGCGCGGACGCCGCGGCCGCTACCGCGACCGCCGGGGCCGTCGTGGCCGCGAGGACTTCGCGAGCGAGCCGCAGGTCTCCGAGGACGACGTCCTGATCCCCGTCGCGGGCATCCTGGACATCCTGGACAACTACGCGTTCATCCGGACCTCCGGCTACCTGCCCGGCCCGAACGACGTGTACGTGTCCCTCGCCCAGGTCCGCAAGAACGGTCTGCGCAAGGGTGACCACGTCACCGGTGCGGTCCGCCAGCCCAAGGAAGGCGAGCGCCGCGAGAAGTTCAACGCGCTGGTCCGCCTCGACTCGGCGAACGGGATGGCGGCCGAATCCGGCCGCGGGCGCCCGGAGTTCAACAAGCTGACCCCGCTCTACCCGCAGGACCGGCTCCGCCTGGAGACCGACCCGGGTGTGCTGACCACCCGCATCATCGACCTCGTGTCGCCGATCGGTAAGGGCCAGCGCGGCCTGATCGTGGCCCCGCCGAAGACCGGCAAGACCATGATCATGCAGGCGGTCGCCAACGCGATCACCCACAACAACCCCGAGTGCCACCTGATGGTCGTCCTGGTCGACGAGCGTCCGGAAGAGGTCACCGACATGCAGCGGTCGGTCAAGGGCGAGGTCATCTCCTCGACCTTCGACCGTCCGGCCGAGGACCACACCACCGTCGCCGAGCTGGCCATCGAGCGCGCCAAGCGTCTCGTCGAGCTGGGTCACGACGTGGTCGTCCTGCTGGACTCGATCACCCGCCTGGGCCGTGCGTACAACCTTGCGGCGCCGGCCTCCGGCCGCATCCTGTCCGGTGGTGTCGACTCGACCGCGCTGTACCCGCCGAAGCGCTTCTTCGGTGCCGCGCGCAACATCGAGGACGGCGGATCTTTGACCATCCTCGCGACGGCTTTGGTGGACACAGGTTCACGCATGGACGAGGTGATCTTCGAGGAGTTCAAGGGCACCGGCAACATGGAGCTCAAGCTCGACCGCAAGCTCGCCGACAAGCGCATCTTCCCGGCGGTGGACGTGGACGCGTCCGGTACCCGTAAGGAAGAGATCCTGCTCGGCAGCGACGAGCTCGCCGTCGTCTGGAAGCTGCGCCGCGTGCTGCACGCGCTCGACCAGCAGCAGGCGATCGAGCTGCTGCTCGACAAGATGAAGCAGACGAAGTCGAACGGCGAGTTCCTGCTGCAGATCCAGAAGACGACCCCGTCCTCGGGCAACAACGACTGACCCGACCGCCGGTCGTACGTCGTTCGAAGGGCCGCCCCCGTATCCGGTACGCCGGATCACGGGGGCGGCCCCATGTCGTGTCAGCGCCCCCCGATACGATCGCGCCCTCTTCGATCGTATTTTCTGATGCACAGAAACTTTCCCTGGGGGGACCTGAGTGCGCATTTCCCGTTCCGGAGGCCGTCACAGACGCCGTCTCAGCCGGATCATCCCCGCAGCGGCCGCCGCCCTGGCGCTGCTGACCGGCGGAACGCTGGCGGCGACGTCGTACGCCGGTGAGGCCGACGGCAACACGACCCCGTCCATGAAGGCGCCGGAGGGCGTCAAGGTCGTCGAGCCGGACACGGCCGACACCGAGCCGCAGGCGCAGACGCGCATCATCGGCGGCACCAGCACCTCCGGCGGCTGGATGGTGCAGCTGCTCTTCGACGTGTACGGCGACGGCAACTACTACTTCACCTGCGGCGGCACGCTGGTCGCGCCCAACAAGGTGCTGACCGCCGCCCACTGCCTGTACGACGAGAACGGCGTACGGCAGGACTGGGGCAAGCGCGGTGCGGTCCTGGCAGGCACGAGCAAGCTCCTCGGCGGGCCCGACAACGCCGAGGGCCAGTTCGTCGACGTCCAGCGCAGCTGGGTGCGCGCCGGCTACGGCAGCGACGGCAACGCCAACGACATCGCGCTGCTCACCCTCTCCAAGCCGGTGAGCCACCCCACCCTGGAGATGGCCAAGCCCACCGACACCGCGCTCTACGCCCAGGGCACCAAGGGCACGGTGTACGGCTGGGGGCTCACCGGCTCCGACGAGAACGCCGACCTGTCCTCGACGCTGCTCAAGGCGACGCTCCCCATCCAGTCGGACATCGACTGCACCGAGAACTTCAACGAGAGCCTGCCGAACGAGCCCAGCCTCTTCCAGCCCGGGAAGATGATCTGCACCGGTCCGCTCGGCACCGGCGACGACGCCACCGGCACGACCACCTGCCCCGGCGACTCCGGCGGCCCGCTGATCGTCAACAACAAGGTCGTCGGCGTCGTCTCCTGGGGCATAGGCACTCAGGCCCAGGCGTGCAACGTCGAGGGCACCTTCGAGGTGTTCACCAAGGTCTCGGCGTACTCGCCGGCTGTCCGCCCCCGCGTCGACGACACCGACGTGACCCGTGACGGCCAGGCCGACCTGTTCGTCCGCTCGACCGACGGCAAGGGCTACTACAAGAAGTCCACCGGCAAGGGCTTCGAGGCCCGTACGTCGCTGACCGGCTCCTGGAGCGCGTACAACGTGGTGCTCCAGGCCGACCTGAACCGTGACGGGTACCAGGACTACGTCATCCGGCGGAAGTCCGACGGTGACGTCTACTGGCGGCACCGCTCGGCCTCCAGTTCCACCTACACCGACACGAAGATCGCCGACGGCTGGGGCACCCGTAAGTTCATCGCCGTCCCCGGCGATGCCACCGGCGACCGGCTGCCCGACCTGATCTCCGTGGACTCGGCCGGCAAGCTCTGGGTCTACCCCGGCAAGGGCAACGGCACCTTCGGTGCCCGCGTCGGCGGCGTCAGCGGATACGGCAGCTTCAACTCCCTGCGCGGCAAGGGCGACTTCAACGGTGACGGCCGCACGGACCTGATCGCGCGCGGCACCGACGGCTCGGTCTACCTGCTCAAGGGCACCGGCAACGGCTCCGCCCCCTACGAGGCGAAGCTCAAGGTCCGTGACTGGGCGGGCTACAACGCCTTCGCGGCCCCCGGCGACGTGACCAACGACGGAAAGGCCGACTTCGTGGCCCGTACGCCGGGCGGCACGCTGTACCTCTACCCGGGCACCGGGAAGGCCTCCGGCGAGATCTTCGCCACACGCGTGTCGATCGGCGGCGGCTACCAGCAGTACAACCTCTTCGGCTGACGCCGCAGGTGAGAGCGGGTTCGCCCGCACTCGGCCGACGTGCCATCAGGGCCCACCGCCATCGGCGGTGGGCCCTGCGCGTCGTGCAACGCTGCTTGCTCGTCCAGCGTCTGACACATGACGGCTCCGCGCCCGGAGTGCCACCGGCGGGGGACAGCGGGAGCATCGAGAACAGAGGGGACCATGACCGAGCAGAGAAGCGGCGGCGGCCGAATACGTGGCGGTCGCGGCACACGCCGTAAGCAGCCCACGCCCGCCCGACGGGCGGCGACCGTCGCCGCCTGGTCGGCTGCAGGCCTGCTGCTGGTCGGCGGCTCCGGCCTCGGCTACGTCTACGTCAAGCTCAACGGCAATCTCCAGGGCGTCGACATCAACCAGCGCCTGGGCACCGACCGCCCCAAGAACATCGACAACGGTTCGATGGACATCCTCGTCCTCGGCTCCGACTCCCGCTCCGGCGCGAACTCCGGGTACGGCACCGACGACGGCGTCGCCCGCTCCGACACCGCGATGGTCGTGCACGTCTACCAGGGGCACAAGAAGGCGAGCGTGGTCTCGATACCGCGCGACACCCTCATCGAGCGGCCCGGGTGCACCGACGACAACGGCAAGGCGGTCGAGGGCGGCCGGCGCGTCATGTTCAACACCGCATACGAGGTCGGCGGGCCGGCCTGCGCGGTGAAAACCGTCGAGAAGATGTCCGGCATCCGCATGGACCACTACATCGAGGTCGACTTCACCGGCTTCAAGAAGCTCATCGACGAGCTCGGCGGTGTCGAGATCACCACCACGCAGTCCATCGAGGACTCCAAGAGCCACCTGACCCTCGAGCCCGGCACGCACCGGCTCGACGGCGAGCAGTCGCTCGGACTCGTGCGCACCCGCAAGAGCGTCGGCGACGGCAGCGATCTGGGCCGTATCCAGCTGCAGCAGGCGTTCATGAAGGCGTTCATCGAGCAGGTCAAGGACGTCGGCGTCCTCTCCGACCCGAAGAAGATGGTCGACCTCGCCGACGCCGCCACCAAGGCGATCACCCCGGACTCGGAGCTCGACTCGGTGGGCGAGCTCATGGGCTTCGCCGAGGGGCTCGGCCGCCTCGGCGCCGACGACGTGCACATGGTCACGATGCCGGTCCGCTACGACCCCGTGGACCCCAACCGCGTCGTTCCCCTGAAGGGGGACGCACGCAAGGTGTGGAGCGCGCTCAAGCAGGACCGTCCCATCCCCGCGGCCGCGCTCGAGAAGTCGGCGGGGGACAAGGGCGAGGCCGCCGACGTCGTACGCGGCGAGCAGCCGACCGAGGCCGTGAAGCGCCCGTAGTACCCGGGACGCGGCCCAGGAATACTTCGGCGTCCACCCCCGTTTTGGGAGATACGGCCGGTCCTGGCAGACTGGTACGTCGGCCCCGGTTCACGCACCCGCAATCCGCGCGTGCGACCCGGCGCCCTCCCGAAACTAGGAGACACCCTTGAAGCGCGACATCCACCCCAAGTACGTCGAGACCCAGGTCAGCTGCACCTGTGGCGCGTCGTTCACCACCCGTAGCACCATCGAGGCCGGTTCCGTCCGCGCCGAGGTCTGCTCCGAGTGCCACCCGTTCTACACGGGCAAGCAGAAGATCCTCGACACCGGTGGCCGTGTGGCCCGCTTCGAGGCCCGCTTCGGCAAGGCTGCCGGCTCCGCCAAGAAGTAGCGAGCCATTGCGCCGGTCCTCGGCCACCCCTGTTCCGGGGTGGCCGGGGCCGGCGCTTTGTCCGTTCTGAGCAGCCCCCTTTCGTGTACAAAAACCAGGAGCCCCCGATGTTCGAGGCGGTCGAGGAACTGATCGGCGAGCACGCCGATCTCGAGAAGAAGCTCGCCGACCCTTCGGTCCACGCGGACCAGGCGAACGCACGCAAGCTGGGCAAGCGCTACGCCGAGCTGACGCCGATCGTCGGCACGTACCGCTCCTGGAAGCAGTCCGGTGACGACATCGTGACGGCGCGTGAACTGGCCCAGGACGACCCGGAGTTCGCAGCCGAGGTCAAGGAGCTGGAGAAGCAGCGCGAGGAGCTCACCGAGAAGCTGCGCCTGCTGCTGGTGCCGCGCGACCCCAGCGACGACAAGGACGTCATCCTCGAGGTGAAGGCGGGCGCGGGCGGCGACGAGTCCGCCCTGTTCGCCGGCGACCTGCTGCGCATGTATCTGCGCTACGCCGAGCGCGTCGGCTGGAAGACCGAGATCATCGACGCCACCGAGTCCGAGCTGGGCGGCTACAAGGACGTCCAGGTCGCGGTGAAGACCAAGGGCGGCCAGGGCGCCACCGAGCCCGGCCAGGGGGTCTGGGCCCGGCTGAAGTACGAGGGCGGGGTGCACCGCGTCCAGCGCGTGCCGGCCACCGAGTCCCAGGGCCGTATCCACACTTCCGCGGCCGGTGTCCTCGTGACCCCCGAGGCCGAGGAGATCGACGTCGAGATCCACGCCAACGATCTGCGGATCGACGTGTACCGCTCGTCGGGCCCCGGCGGCCAGTCCGTCAACACGACCGACTCCGCGGTGCGCATCACCCACCTGCCGACCGGCATCGTCGCCTCCTGCCAGAACGAGAAGAGCCAGCTCCAGAACAAGGAGCAGGCCATGCGTATCCTGCGCTCCAGGCTCCTTGCCGCGGCGCAGGAGGAGGCCGAGAAGGAGGCCGCGGACGCCCGCCGCAGCCAGGTCCGTACGGTCGACCGCTCGGAGAAGATCCGTACGTACAACTTCCCGGAGAACCGGATCTCGGACCACCGGGTCGGATTCAAGGCGTACAACTTGGACCAGGTGCTCGACGGCGAACTGGACGCGGTCATCCAGGCCTGCGTCGACGCCGACTCCGCCGCCAAGCTGGCAGCCGCCCAGTAACACCCCCTGAACAACCCTGCAGTGCTCGGAGGACTCGCGTGAACCTTCTGCTTGCCGAGGTGGCCCAGGCCACCCAGCGGCTGGCCGACGCCGGCGTGCCCTCACCACGCTTCGACGCCGAGGAGCTCGCCGCGTATGTGCACGGCGTCAAGCGCGGGGAGCTCCACAACGTCAAGGACGCGGACTTCGACGCCCGCTACTGGGAGGCCGTCGCCCGCCGCGAGGCCCGCGAGCCGCTCCAGCACATCACCGGACGGGCCTTCTTCCGCTATCTGGAGCTGCAGGTCGGCCCGGGCGTCTTCGTGCCCCGCCCAGAGACCGAGTCGGTCGTCGGCTGGGCGATAGACGCCGTACGGGCCATGGACGTCGTCGAGCCGCTCATCGTCGATCTGTGCACGGGCTCCGGGGCGATCGCGCTGGCCATGGCACAGGAGGTGCCGCGCTCGCGGGTGCACGCCGTGGAGCTGAGCGAGGACGCTCTGCTGTGGACCCGCAAGAACGCCGAGGGCTCCAGGGTCACCGTCCACCAGGGCGATGCGCTGCGCGCGCTGCCCGAGCTCGACGGCCAGGTCGACCTTGTCATCTCCAACCCCCCTTACATTCCGCTCACCGAGTGGGAGTATGTCGCCCCCGAGGCGCGTGACCACGACCCGCAGATGGCCCTCTTCTCCGGCGAGGACGGACTCGACACCATCCGCGGTCTGGAGCGCACCGCGCACCGGCTGCTGCGGCCCGGCGGGCTCGTCGTCATCGAGCACGCGGACACGCAGGGCGGACAGGTGCCGTGGATCTTCAACGAGGAGTCCGGGTGGGCGGACGCGGCCGACCACGCCGACCTCAACAAGCGGCCACGGTTCGCGACCGCACGCAAGGCCATGCCGTGACAGACGGCATCGACGTCCAGTACATGCACGAGGAGGCCCGTTAAATGGCACGGCGATACGACTGCAACGACGTGAGCGACCGTACGACCGGCCTGCGCGAAGCGGCGTCGGCGGTCCGCCGCGGCGAGCTGGTCGTGCTGCCCACCGACACCGTTTACGGGATCGGTGCGGACGCCTTCACGTCCGAGGCCGTCGCGGATCTTCTGGCGGCCAAGGGGCGCGGCCGCTCCATGCCCACCCCCGTCCTGATCGGCTCCCCGAACACCCTGCACGGCCTGGTCACCGACTTCTCCGAGCAGGCATGGGAGCTCGTCGACGCGTTCTGGCCGGGTGCGCTGACGCTGGTCGCCAAGCACCAGCCGTCGCTCCAGTGGGACCTCGGCGACACCCGTGGCACGGTCGCCATCCGTATGCCGCTGCACCCGGTCGCGATCGAACTGCTCACCGAGGTCGGCCCGATGGCCGTCTCCAGTGCCAACCTCACGGGACACCCCTCGCCCGAGGACTGCGACGCCGCCCAGGAGATGCTCGGCGACTCCGTCTCCGTCTACCTGGACGGCGGCCCGACCCCGGGCATCGTGCCGTCCTCCATCGTCGACGTCACGGGCAAGGTCCCGGTGCTGCTGCGCGAGGGTGCACTCTCGGCGGACGAGCTGCGCAAGGTGGTACCGGACCTCGAGGTGGCTCCGTGAGCGAAGCGAGCATCCGAGGACAAGCACAGTGACCGCCCCTGAGGGGCGTGGCATAGCGGAATCCAGCAGTGCGGCATCGACCTTCCGCATCCTCCACGTCAGCACCGGCAACGTCTGCCGCTCGCCGATCACCGAGCGGCTGACCCGCCATGCCCTGAGCGTGCGCCTCGGCGATCACCTCGCGGGCGGTCTGATCGTGGAGAGTGCCGGCACCTGGGGTCACGAAGGCGCTCCGATGGAGGCCAACGCCGAGATCGTCCTCGCCGACTTCGGCGCGGACGCGAGCGGGTTCGTGGGCCGCGAACTGCTCGACGAACATGTCATCCGAGCGGACCTGGTCCTCACCGCGACCCGGGACCACCGCGCCCAGGTCATCTCCATGGGCCACTCCGCGGGCCTGCGGACCTTCACACTCAAGGAGTTCACGCGCCTCGTGCGCGCGATAGACCCCGCCACGCTTCCCGACGCGCAGGAGGAGGGCGTGGTGGAACGCGCACGCGCCCTGGTGCGCGCGGCGGCGGCTCTGCGCGGGTGGCTGCTGGCGCCCAGCCCGGACGCGGACGAGGTGTACGACCCGTACGGGGCGCCGATCACGTTCTTCCGGTCGATCGGCGACGAGATCCACCAGGCTCTGGAGCCGGTGGTGACGGCACTGACGGGCGTCCCGACCCGGTCCTGAGCAGGGCGCGCCGTGCGGCCCGCCCGGGTGCGGAACACGGCCGCACGGGCGGAGCCGTACACCGCGCGCGGCAACGGCCCGGGTCCTACATTGGAGGTGCCGCAGCTCCCCCGAGGACCGGAGCCGTCATGTCCGTGACCCATCACGTGCCTGCTGCCGTTCATCCCACCTACGAGGGCCCGTCCTTCGACACGCTGCGCCGCCAGGACCCGCAGATCGCGGACATCCTGTTGGGCGAGGCACATCGTCAGAGCTCGACGCTCCAGCTCATCGCCGCCGAGAACTTCACCTCGCCCGCGGTCCTCGCCGCGCTCGGCTCGCCGCTCGCCAACAAGTACGCCGAGGGCTACCCCGGCGCCCGCCACCACGGCGGCTGCGAACTCGTCGACGCCGCCGAGCGGATCGCCGTCGAGCGCGCCACCGCCCTGTTCGGCGCCGAACACGCCAACGTGCAGCCCCACTCCGGGTCCTCCGCCGTGCTCGCGGCGTACGCCGCGCTGCTGAAGCCGGGGGACAAGGTGCTCGCGATGGGCCTTGCGTACGGCGGCCACCTCACCCATGGCTCGCCGGCGAACTTCTCGGGCCGGTGGTTCGACTTCATCGCCTACGGGGTCGACGCGGAGACCGGGCTCATCGACTACCACCAGGTCCGCACCCTCGCCCGGCACCACCGTCCCAAGGCGATCGTCTGCGGCTCGATCTCGTATCCCCGCCATCCCGACTACGCCGCCTTCCGCGAGATCGCGGACGAGGTCGGTGCCTATCTGATCGCCGACGCCGCGCACCCGATGGGACTGATCGCCGGCGGCGCGGCCCCCAGCCCCGTGCCGCACGCCGACGTGGTGTGCGCAACGACACACAAAGTCCTGCGCGGACCTCGCGGCGGAATGATCCTGTGCGGGTCGGAGCTGGCCGAGCGCATCGACCGGGCGGTCTTCCCGTTCACCCAGGGAGGCGCCCAGATGCACTCGATCGCCGCCAAGGCGGTCGCCTTCGGCGAGGCGGCGACACCGGCGTACACGGCATACGCCCATCAGGTGGTGGCCAACGCCCGGGTACTCGCCGAGGGGCTCGAGGCGGAGGGTTTCACGGTGCTGACCGGCGGCACCGACACCCATCTGATCGGCGCCGATCCCGCAGCTCTCGGCGTGGACGGCAGGACGGCCCGCGGCCGCCTCGCCGCCGCGGGCATGGTGCTGGACACCTGCGCCCTGCCGTACGGGGACGGCCGCGGCATCCGGCTGGGCACCGCCGCGGTCACCACCCAGGGCATGGGACAGCGGGAGATGGCGCGGATCGCCGTGCTGTTCACGGCCGCGCTGCGCAGCGAAGGGGAACAGGCCCGGGAACTGCCGGCTCAGGTGCGTGAGCTGGTGGGGAGATTTCCTCCGTTTGCGGGTTAGACGGGCGGCTGTGCAACCATCACAGCTCCCCGGATGTCCTCAAGCATGTGGCCACCACAGCTAGGGTGTGGGGCTGAGATGGCCAGCGATTCCTGTGGGGCAGCCCGTGCGTGATTACCTGCTGACGCTCTGTGTCACGGCCGCGGTGACGTATCTGCTGACCGGTCCGGTGCGCAAGTTCGCCATCGCGACCGGCGCGATGCCGGAGATCCGTGCCCGTGACGTGCATCGTGAACCGACGCCGCGACTGGGCGGCATCGCGATGTTCTTCGGGCTGTGCGCAGGTCTGCTCGTCGCCGACCACCTGTCCAACCTGAACAGCGTGTTCGAACTGTCCAACGAGCCACGCGCCCTGCTGTCCGGCGCCGCGCTGATCTGGATCATCGGCGTCCTGGACGACAAGTTCGAGATCGATGCGCTGATCAAACTCGGCGGCCAGATGATCGCCGCGGGTGTGATGGTGATGCAGGGTCTGACGATCCTGTGGATTCCGGTCCCCGGTGTCGGCACCGTCTCGCTGACCAGCTGGCAGGGCACGCTGCTGACCGTCGCCCTGGTCGTCATCACCATCAACGCGGTGAACTTCGTCGACGGTCTCGACGGCCTGGCCGCCGGCATGGTGTGCATCGCCGCCGCGGCGTTCTTCCTGTACTCGTACCGGATCTGGTTCGGGTACATGCTCGAGGCGGCCGCCCCCGCCACCCTGTTCACCGCGATCCTGATGGGCATGTGCCTGGGCTTCCTGCCCCACAACATGCACCCCGCCCGGATCTTCATGGGCGACTCCGGCTCGATGCTGATCGGTCTGGTGCTGGCGGCGGCGGCGATCTCGGTCACCGGCCAGGTCGACATGGACGCCCTCAAGCTCTTCGAGGGCGGTACGCGTGAGGCCACGCATGCGGCGCTGCCGGTCTTCATCCCGCTGCTGCTGCCGCTGACGATCATCGCGATCCCGATCGCCGACCTGGTGCTCGCGATCGTCCGCCGCACCTGGAAGGGCCAGTCGCCCTTCGCGGCGGACCGCGGGCATCTGCACCACCGGCTGCTGGAGATCGGCCACTCGCACAGCCGCGCGGTGCTGATCATGTACTTCTGGTCGGCTCTGATCGCGTTCGGCGTCGTGGCGTACTCGGTGCACTCGGCGTCGATGTGGATCGTGCTGCTCATCGTCGCGCTGAGCGCGGTCGGCCTGGTGCTGTTGCTGCTGCCGCGCTTCACGCCGAGGGCCCCGAGGTGGGCGGAGGCGTTCGTCCCGCCGCGCTACCGGCGCAGCCGGGTACGCCGGCAGCCGCAGGCCGCCGTGTCGGCGGCCGGGCCGGTGGAGACAGGGTTCCCGGAGATCGAGGACGAGCTGGGGGAGCGCACCCCGGTCGCGGCGGGCGTTCAAGGCGTCCACGGCGCCAACGGTGCGACGGCGATCGGCCCCCGCTCACGCTTCCCGGACCGGCGCAAGGCCGGCACCCGGGGTTGACCGGCGCCGCATATGTCGCCTATTACCAGACATAGCGAACATCTTTCGTGCACACACGCGCGCAGTCGCTCTCATGTGTGAGAGTTGGCACACCGTCGGGTAAAGACCTCATCAAATAGTTTGTGATACCGTTCACGAGAACCCAGGACAGAGCCGAAGGACCGTAGTGCGACGGTCCGTTGGCCCCGAGGTACATCTCGGACCGGGATCACGCTCGTCCATGACGACACCACTGCCCCCACCAGCAAGCGGAGCTGCCGCCATGCCGTCCAATGACGCACGCACTCTTCTCCTCGCCGCCGTACCCACCGCAGCCGCCGGCGTGATCGCCGCCGTGATCAGCGGGGTGGTCGCCGGTGGAAAGGGAGCGCTCGGTGCGGTGGTCGGCACCCTGGTGGTCATCCTCTTCATGGGGATCGGGATGGTCGTGCTCCAGCGGACGGCGAAGTCGTTCCCGCACCTCTTCCAGGCGATGGGCCTGATGCTGTACACGGCCCAGCTGCTGTTGCTCCTCGTCTTCATGGCCGTCTTCAAGGACACCACCCTGTTCGACGCCAAGACCTTCGCCTTCACGCTCCTCGCGGCGACCATTGTCTGGGTCGGCGCACAGGCACGTGCTTACATGAAGGCGAAGATCCTCTACGTCGATCCCGAAGCCGCGAAGGGCCGGGCGCCCGAGAAGACGGGCTCGGCGACGTGAGAGGTAGGGCCGGGATAAGTGGCAGTTCGTTCTCCTGCTATCGTCCGGTGCCAACTGCGGCACTGCGGGCGCGGGCATCTGAGCTGACGCCTGTTCCAACGCGAGGCTCAACGCCTGACAGCCGCTCCCACATCCGAAACACCAGTCCAGTGCCGAACCGCGGCTGCGCGCCGCGCCGACACAACGAGGTTGCCGTACCTATGCGCCACGCTGAAGGAGCCCGCGGTGAGTGCTGACCCCCAGATGCTCGCCTTTGACGCAAGCTGCCAGATCTTCAGGGACTGTGGCTTCCCGGCACCAGGTCTGCATTCCTTCCTGTTCAAGCCCATCTTCACCGTCGGCAGCTTTGAGTTCAACAAGGCAATGCTGCTTGCGCTGCTCGCCTCGGTGGTTGTCGTCGGGTTCTTCTGGGCCGCGTTCAGCAAGCCGAAGCTGGTCCCCGGCAAGATGCAGATGGTCGGTGAGGCGGGTTACGACTTCGTCCGCCGCGGGATCGTCTACGAGATCATCGGCAAGAAGGACGGCGAGAAGTACGTCCCGCTGATGGTCTCCCTGTTCTTCTTCATCTGGATCATGAACATGTGGGCCGTGATCCCGCTGGCCCAGTTCCCGGTGACCTCGATCATCGCCTACCCGGCCGCCATGGCCCTGCTGGTGTACGTGATCTGGGTCGGCCTGACGTTCAAGACGCACGGCTTCGTCGGCGCCTGGAAGAACATCACCGGCTACGACAAGTCGCTCGGCTGGATCCTGCCGCTGATCGTCGTGCTGGAGTTCTTCTCCAACCTGATCATCCGGCCGTTCACGCACGCGGTCCGACTCTTTGCGAACATGTTCGCGGGTCACATGCTGCTGGTGATGTTCACGCTCGCCAGCTGGTACCTGCTGAACGGCATCGGCATCATCTACGCCGGCACGTCGTTCGTGATGGTCATCGTGATGACCGCCTTCGAGCTCTTCATCCAGGCTGTTCAGGCATATGTCTTCGTGCTCCTGGCCTGCAGCTACCTCCAGGGCGCGCTCGCCAAGAGCCACTGAGCGACCCGACCCCCTGCCCAACAGACGTCCGGTGGCCAACCCCCACCGGTCCGTGAAAGAGAAGGAAGAACTGGCATGTCCCAGACCCTTGCCGCCGTCACCGGCAACCTCGGCTCCATCGGTTACGGCCTTGCCGCGATCGGCCCCGGCGTCGGCGTCGGCATCATCTTCGGTAACGGCACCCAGGCCCTCGCCCGTCAGCCCGAGGCGGCCGGTCTGATCCGTACCAACCAGATCATGGGTTTCGCCTTCTGTGAGGCGCTCGCCCTCATCGGCATCGTCATGGGCTTCGTCTTCCGCGCCTGATCCGAAGACAGCCCAACCTCTTTACGGAAGGCACTGATGTGAACCCTCTGGTTCAGCTCGCGGCTGCGGAGGAGCAGAACCCGCTCATTCCGCACCCGGATGAGCTCGTCATCGGCCTGATCTCCTTCGCGATCGTCTTCTTCTTCCTCGCGAAGAAGCTTCTTCCGAACATCAACAAGGTTCTGGAAGAGCGTCGCGAGGCCATCGAAGGCGGCATCGAGAAGGCCGATGCGGCCAAGATCGAAGCCGAGAGCGTACTCGAGCAGTACAAGGCTCAGCTCGCCGAGGCCCGTCACGAGGCCGCGCGGCTGCGCCAGGAGGCCACCGAGCAGGGCACCGCGATCATCCAGGAGATGAAGGCGGAAGGCCAGCGGCAGCGCGAGGAGATCATCGCGGCCGGCCACGCCCAGATCGAGGCCGACCGCAAGGCCGCGGCCGCGGCGCTGCGTCAGGACGTGGGCAAGCTCGCCACCGAACTGGCCGGCAAGCTGGTCGGTGAGTCCCTCGAGGATCACGCCCGCCAGAGCCGCACCATCGACCGCTTCCTCGAGGCCCTCGAGGACGGCGCTTCGAAGGCTGAGGCCACCCGATGAACGGTGCGAGCCGCGAGGCGCTGGCCGCCGCACGCGAGTCCCTCGACGCGCTGACCGACAACACGTCGGTCGACGCGAAGAAGCTCGCGGACGAGCTGGCCGCCGTGACCGCACTGCTCCACCGCGAGGTGTCGCTGCGTCGGGTCCTGACCGACCCGGCGCAGGCCGGCGAGGCCAAGGCCCAGCTGGCCGGGCGCCTGTTCGGCGGGCAGGTGGGCGGCGAGACCGCCGACCTGATCACCGGCATGGTGCGGTCCCGCTGGTCGCAGTCGCGTGACCTGGTCGACGCGCTCGAGGAGCTGGCGAACATCGCCGACCTCACCGCCGCGCAGCGGACCGGTGTCCTCGACGACGTCGAGGACGAGCTGTTCCGGTTCGGCCGGATCCTCGGCTCCAGCACCGAGCTGCGGTCCGCGCTGACCGACCGGTCGGCGCCGGCGTCCGCCAAGAGTGAGCTGCTGCGCAGCCTGCTCGGCGGGAAGGCCGATCCGGTCACCGAGCGTCTGGTTGTCCGTCTTGTGACCCAGCCCCGGGGACGTAGCCTGGAGGCGGGACTCGAGTCCCTGTCCACGCTCGCCGCGGCGCGCCGGGACCGGACGGTGGCCGTCGTCACCACGGCGGTACCGCTGACCGATGCGCAGAAGCAGCGCCTCGGCGCCGGTCTGGCGCGGATGTACGGCCGCGAGATGCACCTCAACCTCGAGGTGGACCCGTCGGTCCTCGGCGGGATCCAGGTGCGGGTCGGCGACGAGGTCATCAACGGCACGATCGCGGACCGGATCGCCGAGGCGAAGCGGCGCATCGCCGGCTGACGGCACCAATTCAACAAGCATGGCAAGCGGCCCGGTTGGGCCGTGCAGAGATTGCAGAAGATTCCTGGGGGTCGGCCCCCAGACCCCCAAAGAAACTTCGGGCCCAACAAGGAGAGCAGGGAACCCAGATGGCGGAGCTCACGATCCGGCCGGAGGAGATCCGGGACGCGCTGGAGAACTTTGTCCAGTCGTACCAGCCGGACGCGGCCTCGCGCGAGGAGGTCGGTACGGTCAGCCTTGCCGGCGACGGCATCGCGAAGGTCGAGGGTCTTCCCTCGGCCATGGCAAACGAGCTGCTGAAGTTCGAGGACGGCACCCTCGGCCTCGCCCTCAACCTCGAGGAGCGCGAGATCGGTGCCATCATCCTCGGCGAGTTCAGCGGCGTCGAGGAGGGTCAGCCGGTCACCCGTACCGGCGAGGTCCTGTCCGTAGCCGTCGGCGAGGGCTACCTCGGCCGTGTTGTCGACCCGCTCGGCAACCCGATCGACGGCCTCGGCGAGATCGAGACCGACGGCCGCCGCGCGCTTGAGCTGCAGGCGCCCGGCGTCATGGTGCGTAAGTCGGTGCACGAGCCGATGGAGACGGGCTACAAGGCCGTCGACGCGATGACCCCGATCGGCCGTGGTCAGCGTCAGCTGATCATCGGTGACCGTCAGACCGGCAAGACCGCCCTGGCCGTCGACACGATCATCAACCAGCGCGACAACTGGCGCTCGGGCGACGTGAACAAGCAGGTCCGCTGCATCTACGTCGCCATCGGCCAGAAGGGCTCCACCATCGCGTCCGTGCGCGGCGCGCTGGAGGAGGCCGGTGCCCTGGAGTACACGACCATCGTCGCCGCCCCGGCGTCCGACCCGGCCGGCTTCAAGTACCTTGCGCCGTACACCGGTTCGGCCATCGGTCAGCACTGGATGTACCAGGGCAAGCACGTCCTGATCATCTTCGACGACCTGTCGAAGCAGGCCGACGCCTACCGCGCCGTGTCGCTGCTGCTGCGCCGCCCGCCGGGCCGTGAGGCCTACCCGGGTGACGTCTTCTACCTGCACTCCCGTCTGCTGGAGCGCTGCGCGAAGCTCTCCGACGAGATGGGCGCCGGTTCGATGACGGGTCTGCCGATCGTCGAGACCAAGGCGAACGACGTGTCGGCGTTCATCCCGACCAACGTCATCTCCATCACCGACGGCCAGTGCTTCCTGGAGTCCGACCTGTTCAACGCCGGCCAGCGTCCGGCCCTGAACGTCGGTATCTCGGTCTCCCGTGTCGGTGGCTCCGCCCAGCACAAGGCCATGAAGCAGGTTTCCGGCCGCCTCCGTGTGGACCTCGCACAGTTCCGTGAGCTCGAGGCGTTCGCCGCCTTCGGTTCCGACCTGGACGCCGCCTCGAAGGCCTCGCTGGAGCGCGGTAAGCGCATGGTAGAGCTGCTGAAGCAGGCGCAGTACCAGCCGATGTCGACCGAGGACCAGGTCGTCTCCGTCTGGGCCGGCACCACCGGCAAGATGGACGACGTCCCGGTTCAGGACATCCGCCGCTTCGAGCGCGAGCTGCTGGAGTACCTGCACCGCGAGGAGGGCGGCCTGATGACGTCGATCCGCGAGGGCGGAAAGATGTCGGACGACACCCTGACCAAGGTCGCGGACTCCATTGCGACGTTCAAGAAGCAGTTCGAGACGCACGACGGCAAGCTGCTCGGCGAGGACGCTCCGGCGACCGTCAACGTCTCGAAGTGACGACGGAAGGGACCTGACTCATGGGAGCGCAGCTCCGGGTCTACAAGCGTCGCATCCGGTCCGTCACCGCGACGAAGAAGATCACCAAGGCGATGGAGATGATCGCCGCCTCGCGCATCGTCAAGGCACAGCGCAAGGTGGCGGCCTCCACGCCGTACGCGACCGAGCTCACCCGCGCGGTCACGGCGGTGGCGACCGGATCGAACACCAAGCACCCCCTGACCACGGAGGCGGAGGCCCCGACCCGTGCCGCGGTTCTGCTCATCACGAGCGACCGCGGTCTGGCCGGCGGCTACTCCTCCAATGCCATCAAGGCGGCCGACCGGCTCACCGAGCGGCTTCGCGGCGAGGGCAAGGAGGTCGACACGTACATCGTCGGCCGCAAGGGTGTCGCCTACTACGGCTTCCGTGAGCGCAAGGTCACGGACTCGTGGACCGGGTTCACGGACAGCCCGGAGTACGCGGACGCCAAGAAGGTCGCCGGCCCGCTCATCGAGGCTGTCCAGAAGGACACCGCGGAGGGCGGCGTCGACGAGCTGCACATCGTCTTCACGGAGTTCGTGTCGATGATGACGCAGAACCCCGTCGACAACCGGATGCTGCCGCTCAGCCTTGAGAAGGCGGCGGAGGAGAGCGGTACGAAGGGCGAGATCCTTCCGCTGTTCGACTTCGAGCCGTCGGCGGAGGACGTCCTCGACGCCCTGCTTCCGCGCTACGTCGAGAGCCGTGTCTACAACGCACTGCTGCAGGCCGCCGCTTCCGAGCACGCGGCCCGCCGCCGGGCGATGAAGTCGGCGACCGACAACGCGGGCGAGCTGATCAACACGCTCTCCCGACTTGCCAACGCGGCCCGCCAGGCCGAAATCACCCAGGAAATCAGCGAGATCGTCGGTGGCTCCAGTGCCCTGGCCGACGCGACCGCGGGGAGTGACAAGTAATGACGACCACTGTTGAGACGGCCGCCGCCACGGGCCGCGTCGCCCGGGTCATCGGCCCGGTCGTCGACGTGGAGTTCCCCGTCGACGCGATGCCGGAGATCTACAACGCGCTGCACGTCGAGGTCGCTGACCCGGCCCAGGACGGCGCCAAGAAGACGCTGACGCTCGAGGTTGCCCAGCACCTCGGTGACGGCATCGTCCGCACCATCTCGATGCAGCCCACCGACGGTCTGGTCCGCCAGGCCCCGGTGACCGACACGGGCGCGGGCATCAGCGTCCCGGTCGGCGACTTCACCAAGGGCAAGGTGTTCAACACCCTCGGTGAGGTGCTGAACCACCCCGAGGAGAACGCCAACGTCGGCGAGCGCTGGCCGATCCACCGCAAGGCCCCGGCCTTCGACCAGCTCGAGTCCAAGACCGAGATGTTCGAGACCGGCCTGAAGGTCGTCGACCTTCTCACCCCGTACGTCAAGGGTGGAAAGATCGGTCTGTTCGGTGGTGCCGGTGTCGGCAAGACCGTTCTGATCCAGGAAATGATCATGCGTGTCGCCAACCTCCACGAGGGCGTTTCCGTCTTCGCGGGTGTCGGTGAGCGTACGCGTGAGGGCAACGACCTCATCGGCGAGATGGAGGAGTCCGGCGTTCTGGAGAAGACCGCGCTGGTCTTCGGCCAGATGGACGAGCCCCCGGGCACCCGTCTGCGCGTCGCCCTGGCCGGTCTGACCATGGCGGAGTACTTCCGCGATGTGCAGAAGCAGGACGTGCTCTTCTTCATCGACAACATCTTCCGGTTCACCCAGGCCGGTTCCGAGGTGTCCACCCTGCTCGGCCGTATGCCGTCCGCGGTGGGTTACCAGCCGAACCTGGCGGACGAGATGGGTCTGCTGCAGGAGCGCATCACGTCGACCCGTGGTCACTCGATCACCTCGATGCAGGCGATCTACGTCCCCGCGGACGACCTGACCGACCCGGCGCCGGCCACCACCTTCGCCCACCTCGACGCGACGACGGTTCTCTCCCGTCCGATCTCCGAGAAGGGCATCTACCCCGCGGTGGACCCGCTGGACTCGACGTCCCGCATCCTGGACCCGCGTTACATCGCGCAGGACCACTACGACGCCGCCATGCGCGTCAAGGGCATCCTGCAGAAGTACAAGGACCTCCAGGACATCATCGCGATCCTCGGTATCGACGAGCTGGGCGAGGAGGACAAGCTGGTTGTCCACCGTGCCCGTCGTGTCGAGCGCTTCCTGTCCCAGAACACCCACGCGGCGAAGCAGTTCACCGGCGTGGACGGTTCGGACGTGCCGCTGGACGAGTCGATCTCCGCGTTCAACGCGATCTGCGACGGTGAGTACGACCACTTCCCCGAGCAGGCGTTCTTCATGTGCGGTGGCATCGAGGACCTCAAGGCCAACGCCAAGGAGCTCGGCGTCTCCTGAGTCCCCTGACTCGCTGAAGGGGGCGGGTGCCCCCCGCCCCCTTCAGTACGCCCCCTCCCCCTGCCTCCGGCGGGGGAGGCCCAGGTCGAAAGGCCTGGGGCGGCCCGGACGCTTCGGTATTTCCGGGCCCTACTAGACTTATGACCCAACACCCGGCACAACCGCCGGGTGGTGACCCGAGGAGCCACCCTTGGCTGCTGAGCTGCACGTCGAGCTGGTCGCCGCCGACCGGCAGGTCTGGTCCGGCGAGGCCACCCTGGTCGTCGCGCGCACCACGTCCGGCGACATCGGCGTCATGCCCGGTCACCAGCCGCTGCTCGGTGTGCTGGAGTCGGGCCCGGTGACCATCCGTACGACCTCCGAGGACGGGGCGAGGACTGTCGTCGCCGCGGTGCACGGCGGTTTCATCTCGTTCGCGGACAACAAGCTGTCGCTGCTCGCGGAGATCGCCGAGCTGGCGGACGAGATCGATGTCCAGCGCGCCGAGCGTGCGCTGGAGCGTGCCAAGTCGGACGCGGACGGTGCCGCCGAGCGTCGTGCCGATGTCCGGCTGCGCGCGGTGGCGGTGCACTAGTCACCCCGCCGGCAGTTTTGTCCTCAGCCGCGGCCGGGTCGGATCCATTCCAGACCCTGCCGCGGCTGAGGCGATGCAGGCTCATGTGAATTTCGGCTACGGGACGATGCGAGGAGGTCGGTGGAGATGGTCCTCGCTCTGCTTGTGAGCTGCCTGGTCGTCGCACTGGTAGTGATCGGGTTGTTCGTCTTCGGGCTCCGCAGACGGCTGATCCAGCGCTCGGGCGGCACCTTCGACTGCAGCCTGCGCTGGAACGTGCCGGAGAAGACCGATCTCTCCGGCAAAGGCTGGGTCTACGGAGTCGCCCGCTACAGCGGCGACCGGATCGAGTGGTTCCGGGTCTTCTCGTACGCTCCCCGCCCGCGCCGGGGCCTCGAGCGCTCGGCGATCGAGGTGCTCGCACGCCGCAGTCCCGAGGGCGAGGAGGAGCTGGCGCTGCTCTCCGACGCGATCGTGCTCGGGTGTCTGCACCGCGGCACCCGCCTGGAGCTGGCGATGAGCGAGGACGCGCTGACCGGCTTCCTCGCCTGGCTGGAGGCGGCACCTCCCGGCCAACGAGTCAATGTCGCCTGAATAGGCAGCCTCGTTGGATGGGGGTCCCCCGGACGGAGTCTGGGGGAGAGTCGATGTCGCCTGAATAGGCAGCCTCTCCCCCTGGACGGAGTCCGGGGGAGGGCCAATGCTGCCTGGACGGCATCAGGCCTGGTCGGGCGCGGGCAGGATGACCCGGGGCGCGCGCACGGACGCCGGCCGGTCCTTCCACTCCCGCGGATAGCCCACCGACACCTCCTCGAACCGCACCCCGTCGGCCCACATCGTCCGCGGGATGTGCAGATGCCCGTAGACGACGGTGACCGCACGGAATCTGCGATGCCAGTCGGCGGTGCCGACGGTGCCGCACCACTGTGCGAACTCCGGGTAGCGCAATACCTCGGTGGGGTGTCGCGTCAGCGGGAAGTGGTTGACCAGGACGGTCGGCAGCGCCGGATCGCACTGCGCCAGCCGCGCCTCGGTGATCTCCAGCCTGGCCCGGCACCAGGCGTCCTGGCTGGGATACGGGTCCGGGTGCAGCAGGAACTCGTCGCTGCACACCACGCCCGCGCGGTACGCGGCCGCCAGAGACTCCTCCTTCGTGGAGGTGCCGGGCGCGTGGAAGCTGTAGTCGTACAGCACGAAGAGAGGGGCGATCACGACCGGGCCGCCCTCGCCGTGCCACACCGGATACGGATCCTCCGGGGTGATGACGCCGAGACGGCGGCAGATCGCCACCAGGTGCTCGTACCGCTCCTGGCCGCGTAACTGGACCGGATCGGCGCGGGGCGTCCACAGTTCGTGGTTGCCGGGTGTCCACACCACCGTGTCGTACCGCTCGGCGAGCAGGGCCAGCGTCCGTTCGATGTCGGCGACGAGTTCTCCGACGTCGCCGGCGACGAGAAGCCAGTCCGCGGGCGACTCGGGTTGCAGGCCTTCCACGATCGCGCGATTGTCCCGATAGGCCGTATGAAGGTCGCTGATCGCGAGCAGCCGGCCCGTTCCCCCGTGTGATCCAGCCATGATCCGGACGCTACCACTGGAAGTGAAGGGCCGTCAGCAGACTGGCTGCTGACGGCCCTTGGCGCTACGAGGTGCCGGGTGCGGCTATCCCAGCCCGCTGTTGATCGCGCTGACCAGCTCTCCGTTCGCCGTGTCGCCGCTGAACTCCCAGAAGAACGCGCCTCCCAGGCCCTGGCCGTTCGCCCAGCTCATCTTGGAGCCGACGGTGGCCGGGGTGTCGTAGCTCCACCAGTTGCTGCCGCACTTGGCGTACGCGGTGCCGGCGATCGTCCCGGTGGCCGGGCAGGTGTTCTTGAGGACCTTGTAGTCCTCGATGCCCTGCTCGTAGGTACCGGCGGCCGGGCCGGTCGCGGTACCGCCGGGTGCCGCCTGCGTCACGCCGGTCCAGCCGCGCCCGTAGAAGCCGATGCCCAGCAGAAGCTTCGACGAGGGCACGCCCTTCGCCTTGAACTTGGCGATCGCCTCGGCGGAGTTGAAGCCTGCCTGCGGGATGCCCGGGTACGAGGTGAGCGGGGAGTGCGGAGCCGTCGGGCCCTGCGCCGCCCAGGCGCCGAAGAAGTCGTACGTCATCACGTTGTACCAGTTGACGTATTGCGCGGCGCCCCCGTAGTCGGCGGCGTCGATCTTGCCGCCGGACGACGCGTCGGCCGTGACGGCCGCCGTGACGAGGTTGTTCGTACCGAACTTGGCGCGCATGGCCTGCATCATGTTCTTGAACGCGGCGGGGCCGCTGGTGTCGCAGGACAGACCGCAGGCGTTCGGGTACTCCCAGTCCAGGTCGATGCCGTCGAAGACATCGGCCCAGCGGGGGTCCTCGACCAGGTCGTAGCAGGACTGCGCGAAGGCGGTCGGGTTGGCGGCCGCCTGGCCGAAGCCGCCGGACCAGGTCCAGCCGCCGAACGACCAGAGGACCTTGATGTGCGGGTACTTGGCCTTCAGCTTGCGCAGCTGGTTGAAGTTGCCGCGCAGCGGCTGGTCCCAGGTGTCGGCGACGCCGTCGACGGACTGGTCGGCGGTGTACGCCTTGTCGTAGTCGGCGTAGGCGTCACCGATGGTGCAGCGGCCGCCGGAGACATTGCCGAACGCGTAGTTGATGTGCGTGATCTTCGACGCGGAGCCGGAGGTCACCAGGTTCTTCACGTGGTAGTTGCGCCCGTAGACACCCCACTCGGTGAAGTAGCCCAGCTTGACCTTGCCACCGGGGCCGGGGCCCGGGTCGGTGCCGCCGCCGGTGGTCCGCACGGCGCGCGCGCCGCTGACGGGTCCGGTCTGGTCGGCGGTGTCACGCGCCCGCACGGTGTACGAGTAGTCGGTGCCGGCGGTCAGCCCGGTGTTGGTGTACGTGAGCCCGGTGACGGTCGCGACCGTGGTGCCGTCGCGCAGGACGTCGTAGTTCTTGATGCCCTTGTCGTCGGTGGCCGCGGTCCAGCTCAGCGTCACCGCGGTGTTGGTGATGTTGCTCGCGGACGGGGTGCCGGGGGCGGAGGGCGGGTTGTCCCCGGGGACGCTGCCGCCGTCGCAGGAGCCGCCGTTGATCTTGCAGTTGCCCGGCGAGCCGGGGCCTGCGCCGTTGAAGCCGAACGAGACGGAGGCGCCGGGGGCCAGCGTGCCGTTCCAGCTCTTGTTCTTGGCCGTCCAGTGGGTGCCGGCGCTGGTGACGTCGGCGTCCCAGGCGGAGGTGACGGACGTACCGGAGGGGAAGTCCCACTCCACGGTCCAGGAGGCGATCGAGGTGGTGCCGGTGTTCTTCACCGTCCACTTGCCCTCGAATCCGGTGCCCCAGTCCTGGACCTTGGTGTAGGTGGCTGTCGCGGACGTGGCCGCCTGGGCCGGCGTGGCGAGGCCGACCATGGCGGCCAGGGGGAGCAGCAGGGCGGTGAGTCCCGCCGTCGCTCTGGATCTGAATCTGCGTCTGGTGCGGGGGGTACTCGTGCTCAAGGGTGCTCCTCGAGATACGTACGGACAGTAAGGGGGTTGGTCCGTGCAGGCACTCGGCGGGGCTCACCGCAGTGTGCCGTGCCGCGAGAGTAGGAAGGTCTGGACCAATCGTCAATAGGTCCAGACCAAAGTCGAACGCGGATCCGGGCCTGTTCCTCAGACCCCCAACTCCTGGGCCAGCACGGCTGCTTGGACCCGGCTGCGCAGCTCCAGCTTCCCCAGCAGACGGCTGACATGCGTCTTCACCGTGGTCTCCGCCATCGACAGCCGGCCGGCGATCTCGGCGTTCGACAGCCCCGCGCCGAGACACGAGAGCACCTCGCGCTCCCGTCGCGTCAGCACATCGAGAACGGCCGGGTCCGGCGCGTCCGCCGGCCGTACCGGTGCGGCCGAGGCGAACTCCGCGATCAGCCTGCGCGTCACGGCGGGCGCGATCAGCCCTTCGCCGCGCGCCACCGTGCGCACCGCATCGAGCAGATCCTTCGCTTCGGTGTTCTTCAGCAGAAAGCCGGAGGCCCCGGCCCGCAGCGCCCCGAAGACGTACTCGTCGAGATCGAACGTCGTCAGTACGAGCACGTCCGCCAGCCGCTCGGCCGTCACCTGCCGGGTCGCCGAGACCCCGTCCAGCTTCGGCATCTGCACATCCATCAGCACCAGATCGGGGCGCAGCTCACGGGCCAGCCGTACCGCCTCCTCGCCGTCCGCGGCTTCGCCGACCACCTCGATGTCCGCAGCGCTGCGCAGGATCAGGACCAGACCCGCGCGCACGGCGCTCTGGTCCTCGGCCACCAGCACGCTGATGGTGTGCGGGCCGTCCCTGCCGGGCTCGTGCGGCGGGACTGCGGGGGACGTCATGCCGAGGGCTCCTTGTCGTTCAGCGGGGGCAGCTCCGCCCGTACACACCAGACTTTCTGCGGCCCCCCGGGCGGACCGGCGGCCGGACCGGCCTCGAACGTCCCGTCCAGAAGGGCCACCCGCTCGTGCATACCGACCAGACCGGCTCCGGAGCCGGGGGCGCGCGGTCCCTGCCGTTGCCCGAACGGACTGGTCACCGTCACGACCAGCGGCTCACCCGTCGCACCGGACACGCTGATCTGCACCTCACCCGCTGCCGCATGCTTGATCGCATTGGTCAGCGACTCCTGGACGATCCGGTACGCCGCGAGCTCGACCGGAGCGGGCAGCCGCTCTCCTCTGTCCCTGCGGTCGTCGAGTGCGAAGGTCAGCCCGCTCGACCCGCCGTTGCTCCTCGCCTGCTCCACCAGCGCCTCGAGACCGTCCAGCGTGGGAGCCGCGGCCGGCTCGGCGTCGCCGCTGCTGTCCCGCAGCAGCCCGATCAGCCGGCGCATCTCCGCCAGCCCCTCGACGCTGTTCTCCCGGATCACCCCCAGCGCCTGCCGGGTGGTCGCCGCATCGTCGAGCGACAGCGCGGCCGTGGAGTGGATCGCGATGGCCGACAGATGGTTGGCCACCATGTCGTGCAGCTCACGGGCCATCCGGGCACGCTCGGCCACCACCGCCTGGGCCCGGTCCATCTCCGCGAGCAGCGCTGTCTGCTCGGCACGCAGCCGGGCCGAGTCCGCGGCGTCGCGGTGATTGCGCACGATCACACCGGTGACCGCAGGGAAGAACGACACCAGCGCCGTCACCACGCCGATGAGCAGCGCCACCGGATCCCGGAGCCAGGCCAGGAAGCCGATGGTCACCCCGATGCTGATCAGGCCGGTCGTCACCGGGACACGGCGGGCGGTGGCGGGGGTTCCGTACAGCACGGCCGCATACACGAGGTCCGCGAACATGACGACCGTCGCGATGTTGCCCGGGGTGAACTGGTCCGCGACGACCGCGACCGTACCGATGTTCAGCACGGTACGGGGCATGATCCTGCGCACCAGCTCCAGTGCGGCCATCACCGTCAGCGGCACCAGCGCCGTCCACGCGGGCAACAGGGCGGGGGCGCCCCGGCTGTGCAGCCCGAGGGACCACAGCAGCAGGCCGATGAGCAGACCGGCGACCGCGAGGAAGGCATCGTCGCGGTGCGGGCGGGGGAAGGTCACCCCTCCATCAAACACGGACCGGGCCCCGGCCTGCCTCATCGCACGGACGGATGCCCCACTACATCGAAGGATGCAGTGCCACTTCGTCACTGGCGACGACGATTCGTGCCTCCGGCGCCGGGAGTCTGGACGGGAAGGAAGGGAGACTGCCGTGATCGTCACGCTGATCGTTGTCTGCGAGGTCGGATTCTGGGTGCTGCTGGCCCTCGGGCTCGCGTTGCGGTACCTGGCGAAGATGCGCAGGCTGGGCGCGGCCGTGCTGCTGATGGAGCCGCTGCTCGAGGTCGTGCTGCTGGTGGTCACCGCGATCGACCTCAAGAACGGCGCCGAACCCAGCTGGAAGCACGGTCTGGCCGCGCTCTACATCGGCTTCACCGTCGGCCACGGCCACCGCACGATCAAGTGGCTGGACGGTCACGCCGCCCACCGCTTCGGCGGTGCCCCGCGCCCGGTGGGACCGCCGAAGTACGGCATGGCCAGGGCGCGCCACGAGGGCAGGATCTGGCTCGGCACACTGATCGCGGGGGCCGTCGCCACGGTGCTGCTGCAACTGGCCGTCTGGTACGTGGGTGACGCGAGCCGCACCGGTTCACTGCGGGACTGGATGTACGCCTCGTGGCGCGCGGTCGGCATTCACGGTCTGATCGCGCTCAGCTATGCGCTCTGGCCCAGGAAGGCCCCGGCGCAGGGCACGGACACGGACCGCGCCGGGGAGCGCGAGCCGGTCCGGGTGGACCGTTCCTAGCGGTCCCCGCCCGGTACCCACAGGACGTCGCCGATCTCCTTGTTCGCCGTCCTCGCCAGAATGAACAGCAGGTCGGAGAGCCGGTTGAGATACGTCGCCGTCAGCGCGTTCATCGTCTCGCCGTGCACCTCCAGCGCCGCCCACGTCGAACGCTCCGCCCGCCGGACCACCGTGCAGGCCTGGTGGAGCAGCGCCGCGCCCGCAGTGCCACCCGGAAGGATGAAGGAGCGCAGCTTCTCCAGCTCCTCCAGGAAGCGGTCGCAGTCGGCCTCCAGCTTGTCGATGTACGACTGCTCCACCCGCAGCGGCGGGTACTTGGGGTCCGCGACCACCGGCGTCGACAGATCCGCGCCGACGTCGAACAGGTCGTTCTGCACCCGGACGAGGACCTTCACGACATCCTCGCCCAGATTGCCCAGTGCGATGGCCGTGCCGAGGACGGCATTGGCCTCGTTGGCGTCGGCGTACGCGGAGATCCGCAGATCGGTCTTGGCGGTGCGGCTCATGTCGCCGAGGGCGGTGGTGCCCTTGTCGCCGGTACGTGTGTAGATGCGCGTCAGATTGACCATGAGGCCAGCCTAGTTACGCACGGCGCGGGGGGCAGGGACGTGTGCCCACCGTCACCCCGGGCGCCGCCGCACGCCGCTCGGAGCCACCGGGCGCACCCTCGTCAGTGTGATGTCCGCAATACGAGACGTGACGCGCATCTCTTCCCCACCCGACAGCCCCTCACGGGCGCTAACCTCCGGCAGAGAGCCCACATGTAAACAGTTGTTAAGGAGTGCCGCAGTGGCCAGGAAGCTCGCCGTCATCGGGGCCGGACTCATGGGGTCCGGTATCGCGCAGGTCTCCGCCCAGGCGGGCTGGGACGTCGTTCTGCGGGATGTCACCGACGCGGCCCTGACCCGCGGCCTGGACGGCATCAAGGCTTCCTACGACCGGTTCGTGGCCAAGGGCAGGCTCGAAGAGGCCGACGCGGACGCGGCGTTGGCGCGTATCACCACCTCGACCGACCTGGACGCCGTCGCCGACGCGGACATCGTCGTCGAGGCCGTCTTCGAGAAGCTCGAGGTCAAGCACGAGATCTTCCGGGCTCTCGACAAGATCGTCCGGGACGACGCCGTGCTCGCCTCCAACACCTCCGCCATCCCGATCACCAAGATCGCGGCGGTGACGGAGCGTCCGGAGCGCGTCGTCGGCACCCATTTCTTCTCGCCGGTGCCGATGATGCAGCTGTGCGAGCTGGTGCGCGGCTACAAGACCAGCGACGAAACCCTCGCCACCGCACGTGAGTTCGCCGAGTCGGTCGGCAAGACCTGCATCGTCGTGAACCGCGACATCGCCGGTTTTGTCACCACCCGCCTCATCTCGGCGCTCGTCGTCGAGGCCGCGAAGCTGTACGAATCGGGCGTGGCCACCGCCGAGGACATCGACATCGCCTGCAAGCTGGGCTTCGGCCACGCCATGGGGCCCCTCGCCACCGCCGACCTGACCGGTGTGGACATCCTGGTGAACGCCACCAGCAACATCTACACCGAGTCCCAGGACGAGAAGTTCGCCCCGCCGGAGCTGATGCGCCGGATGGTGGATGCGGGTGACATCGGCCGCAAGAGCGGGCAGGGCTTCTACAAGCACTGATCCACCATCACCCTCCGGGGTGATTTCGGTATCGGTTCGCTTACAAGCAGCAACCGCCTCGGCCTTGCGGCAGTCAGTGGTTGCAAAGAAAGACGTGACGTCACAGAGCACTCTCGGGGAGCGCATATGCACATCAGGGGCGACCACACCGAGCTGGTCGTCGGGGGCCGCCTCGACGTCCGCAGCGCGGCGGACGCCCGTACGGTGCTGCACTCGGCCGTCGACGACGGAGTCGGCGACCTGGTGCTCGACCTGACACACCTCGACTCGTGGGACGCCACCGGGCTCGGGGTCATCATGGGCGCGCACCGGCGGGCCGGCCGGTGCGGCCGCCGACTGGTGCTGCGCGGCGTACCGCCGCAGATGCAGCGCCTGCTGGTGGCCACCCGGCTGCATCGCATCCTCGCCATCGAAGGCGGTATCGCGGCCGAATCGCTCCCCCGGGTCTGACCGCTACGAGCAGGGAATCCTCACGAGACGGTCACGTCCGGGGCGGGGGAGACCCCGGCGGTTTCGCGATGCCGTGCGAACGTCTAGGGTTCGATCGCCTGCCCTTTCGACGGACCCGTGAGGCAGGCACCGGACCCGAAGCGACAGCGGGCGTGCAGACAGGCCGGGAGGGCATTCGCACGCGGCTCCGGCACCAGGATTTCCCGGTCCTGGCGGAGCGAGGCTAGAGCTAACCGCATCTGGGGGCTTTGACCATGGACAACGACAGCTTCGGCGACGGCGCGGGACCGGCTCGTCCGCCGCGTGATGCCATCACGCCGGACCGCGCACCGTCCTTGCCGGCACCCGTCCGTACGGTCCGGCTCGTCGCGGGCGACTTGCTGCTCACCGTCAACCCGGTCGACGGCAGCGAGGTCGAACCATGCCCGCCGGGGGAGCAGCCCGGTCCGCCCGCCCGGCGCACCGCCGCCGAGCGCGCCGAGTTCCAGCGTGCCGCGCAGCCGCCCGTACCGCCGGGACCCGCCTCGCCGCGGCTCCCGCTGCTGGAGCGGGACGAGGAGCGCGAGCGGCTCGTACGCCTGCTGGGCCGCGGCCGCTCCGTGCGGCTGACCGGTCCCGCCGGCTCCGGCCGCAGCGCCCTGCTCGACGCCGTCGCCGAGCGCTGCGGGGGCCTCGCGCCCGACGGCGTCGTACGGCTCAGCGGCTTCCACCGCACCCCCGCCGAACTGCTCCAGGAGCTGTTCGCCACCGTGTACGCCGCGCCCCGGCACCGGCCGGACCCCGAGGCGTTCGCCGGGTACGTCCGTGACATCGGCGCGATCGTCCTCCTCGACGATCTCGAGTTCGGCGAGGCCGCGCTCGGCGAGCTGCTGGACGCCGCTCCCGAGTGTGCCTTCCTCGTCGCGGCGACCCCCGACGTCCCCTCGCCCGCCTCTGACTCGCACCTCGAAGAGGTCATGCTCAGCGGTCTGGGCCGGGCCGCAGCCCTGGAGCTGCTGGAGCGCACGGTCGACCGACCGCTCAGCGAGGACGAGCAGAACTGGGCCGGTGACCTCTGGTTCGAGTCCGAAGGACTGCCGCTGCGCTTCGTGCAGGCCGGTGCGCTGCTCCGGCAGTGCGACAGCCTGCGTGCCGACCCGGAGGCGTTCGAGGAGTTCGCGCCCTTCGCCGCGGCCCAGGGCAAGGACGTTCCGCTGCCGTCGCTGGGGGAGGGCGCCGCGCCCTCCTCGCTGCTCGCCTCCCGGCTCAGCGAATCCGCCCGCCAGACGTTGCGATTCGCCGTCGCCCTCGGCGGTGAGGTCCCGCACCAGGCGCATCTGCCGGCGCTGGTGGGCGACACCCACGCCGACGCCGCACTCGGCGAACTGATGAGCTGCGGACTGCTCACTCCGGTCGGCTCCCGCTACCGGCTGGCCGCGGGGGTCCTCGCTCAGCTCACCGAGAAGGGCTACGCGGAGGACGCGGCCGCCACCGCCCACACCGCGGCCCAGCACTATGCCTGGTGGGCGGGGCATCCCTCGGTGACTCCGGAGCGTGCTGTCGCCGAGGCGGACGCGATCATGGCCGCTCTCGGCACGCTGGTGCCGGGCCGCGAGCCCGGACACCCCAGCACGGCCGTCCTGCTCGCACGCAGCGCCGCGCCCGCGTTCGCCGCGGGGCAGCACTGGGGAGCATGGGAGCGTGCGCTGCGGGCCGGCTCCGAAGCCGCCCGAATATCCGGTGAGGTCGCCGAAGAGGCCTACTTCCACCACGAGTTGGGCGTTCTGGCGGTGTGCACCGGAAGTCTGGACCGGGCCAGGGCCGAACTGGAGGCATCCATCGGCATGCGCGGCGCGCTGGCCGACAAGAACGGCACGGTCGCTGGACGGCGGGCGCTGGCCCTTGTCGCGGACCGTGCGGAGGGCACGTCGCCGGCCGGCGGCACCCCGGGCGACGAGCCGCCGGCCGCCGAACGGCCGGCGGAGCCCGTCTCTCCGCCGCGCGGTGTCCCGGCCGTCCGCGCCCTCGCCGCCCTGGAGTCGGTTGCCAGGACATCGCCGTTGCGGGCTCTGCCCGCGAACGAGCCGCAGACGGTCGTGACCCGGCGCGAGACGCCCTCGGACGACGACCGGCCCACGGGCCGCCGTGCCGTGCTCTTCGGCGCCCGGCGCAATATGGTCGCGGCGGGCGCGGGCGCGCTGCTTGCCGCCGTTCTGGGCACGGTGGTCACCCTCGGCACGGTCTCCGACAAGGAGGAGACACCGAGCGACGACATCGGGACCGGCCAGTCCGTGAACGAGGGCGACAGCGCGGACGGCTGGGACACTTCGGATCCGGCAGACGGTGCGCCGGCCGACGAGGACGAGGACAAGGACGACAAGGACAAGAGCGCCAAGCCCTCGGACTCGGGCTCGCCGAGCCCGAGTTCGTCGACGAGCGACCCGTCGACGCCGGGGGAGGGGCCGTCGTCGAGTGCGTCGACGCCGGGCACCGGGCCGTCGACCTCGAAGCCGCCCACGAAGCCGACGAAGTCGCCGACTCCGACGAGGACCCCGACACGGACGCCGACTCCTACCCCCACCCCGACTCCGACCCCCACGCCGACTCCGAGCTCGACGCCGTCCTCGCCCGGCGGCAGCGAATCGGTGACGAGCAGCGCCTCCGCGACCCCGGGTGCTGCCGGCTACTCCCCGCCGGTGATCTGACGACGCAGCCAGGGGCCGGGGCGCCGGTGCGCCTTCGTCCGTTCCGACCGTGCGGGCCGATCCGGCGGTCTGCGTCGGGTGTGGTCCCGTCGGCCGGCCTCTTGCGGGGCGCGGGGCGGCACTGCGGCCCGCCTGCTCGCCCCATGGCGGTCCTCCGGCGCCCGCCGTCGGGCGATGCGCCCCTGCATCGTGGGGACCCCGGCGCGGCCGACGCGACCCGGGAGCAACGCGTGCCTCACACGACACCGCGGCCCCGGAGCCGCTGCGCGCGCCCGGGGCCGGTCAATGTTCACTCAGCTGACGAATCTCAGAAGAGCCGCAGCTTGTCGTCCTCGATGCCCCGCAGCGCTTCGTAGTCGAGCACCACACAGCCGATGCCGCGGTCCGTCGCCAGTACCCGTGCCTGGGGCTTGATCTCCTGCGCCGCGAACACGCCCTTCACCGGCGCCAGATGCGGGTCGCGGTTCAGCAGCTCCAGATAGCGGGTGAGCTGCTCCACGCCGTCGATCTCGCCGCGCCGCTTGATCTCCACCGCGACCGTCGAGCCGTCGGCGTCCCGGCAGAGGATGTCCACAGGGCCGATGGCGGTGGGGTATTCGCGCCGGATCAGGCTGTATCCCTCGCCGAGTGTCTCGATCCGGTCGGCGAGAAGCTCCTGGAGGTGCGCTTCCACGCCGTCTTTGATCAGGCCGGGGTCGACACCGAGTTCGTGCGACGAGTCATGGAGGATTTCCTCCATCGTAATGATCAGTTTCTCGCCCGCTTTGTTCACCACGGTCCACACGCTGCCGTCGCCCTCCTTCAGCGTGCACGGCGGTGACATCCAGTTCAGTGGTTTGTACGCTCGGTCGTCGGCATGGATCGAGACGCTCCCGTCGGCCTTGACCAGGATCAACCTGGGGGCAGAGGGCAGATGGGCGGTGAGCCGGCCCGCGTAGTCCACGGAGCAGCGGGCGATGACGAGGCGCATGGTCGGCAACGCTACTCGACGCACGGTGTTGCGCGCGATTCGCCCTGGAAGCACCCTTCGTTATTTGGCCGGTTGTGTTCCCAATCTCCTGGTGCGGTCCGGACAGCGCACTTACCGTGGAAGCGGGAGGTCGCGGCGCATGCACTCTGCGTTGTCGTGTGTCGTTGGTATGTCGGCGCACGTCCGTTTCCTCCTTCCCTGCCCGTAAGGCCCCGTTCGGCGGGGCCGCGAGAGGAGAACCCATGTCGCTCGACGTCTCACCGGCGCTGTTGGAACAGGCCGAGCGAGGCGAGGTCGACGAAGCCGCTTTCGTCGACTGCGTCCGGACCTCCCTGCCCTACGCATGGGAGATGATCAGTTCTCTGGTGGCTCAGCTGAAGGTGGACGGCGGGGACTTCGCCGACAACCAGACGCCTCCGCCGGACGAGCAGGCACGTGGTCAGCTGCTGCGCGCGCTCGCGAGTGACGCGATTCGCGGTGCGCTGCAACGGCACTTCGGGGTGCGTCTGGCATTCCAGAACTGCCACCGCGTCGCGGTGTTCCCGCTGGACTCTTCGGTCGACGAGCGGCTCGCCCGCTTCACCTCCGTACGGGGTCAGCTGCTCAATCAGTCGCCCGAACTGCGCGACTGCTGAAGTCTTTTGCTGCCGCTCCCCATCGCGGGAGGTGCAACTGATGTCGGAGCGGCAGCACCTCCCGGACGACCCGGACCCGGACCTGTGGGTCGCACTGTGTCCTCAGCCGAGCAGGGGCAGTACCTCCGTGCCCAGCCGCCGTACGTTCTCCTCGGTGGCGGCGAGATCGCCCGAGCCCTCGGCGAGCAGTGCGAAACGAGTGATCCCGGTGCGCTCGGCGGTCGCCGCGAGCCGGTCCGCCGCACGCCGGGGCGGGCCCACGGGATGCAGCGTGCACAGCAGTTCGGTGTACGCCACCGGGTCGCGCATCGCGCGGTGCCGGCCGTCGACGGTGACATGGGCGTCCAGGCCCTGCCTGAGCCAGCCGGGCATCGTCTTCACCAGGGTTTCGGTGGCCTCGCGGCTGTGGTCGCCGATCTGCACCAGTCCGGCCGACACATGGCCGGCCGAAGCGACCGTCTCGGGCGCGTGGCCGGCTGCCAGCGCGTGCGTGCGCCACAGAGCGACCATGTCCGCCTTCTCCTCGTCGCCGCAGTGCATCCCGAGCAGCATCGCCAGCCCGCGCTCCGCGGCGAGACGCACGCTCTTCGGCGACGTGCATGCGACGATGACCTCGGGTCCGCCGGGCGGGCCGTCGATGAGCTCGTCGGGCCGTGGCACGACCGGCACCGGGCGGAAGCTGAACCGCTCACCCTGCGCACCGACTTGGGGCTCGCGCAGCCAGCGCAGCAGCAGATCGAGGGATTCGGGGAAGCCCCTCTCGTACGCGGCGAGGCCGGCGCCGAACACCTCCAGGTCGACCCAGGGCCCACCGCGGCCCACCCCGAGCGAGAACCGTCCGTCCGAGGTGAGATGCAGCAGCGCGGCCTGCTCGCCGAGCGCCACCGGATGGGCGCTCGGCAGGACGCTCACGGCCGTGCCGACCCGGATCCGCCGCGTACGCCCGAGCAGCAGGGCCGCAAGGGTCACCGCCGACGGGCACACCCCGTACGGAACGAAATGGTGCTCGGCCAGCCACACGGAATCCAGCCCGGACTCCTCCGCGACCTCGGCGGAGCGCACCGCGCGGTGCAGCGCCTCCCCCTGCCCCTGGCCCGGAAACTGGGCCGCCAGTACGAAAGTTCCAACGCGCATCGCCATCTGCCTCCTTGCGGCCGACGCGTCACTCCCCCACTGGCAACAACGCCTGACACGTGCCATGGGCACGGGTAGGCGCAAAGTTGTTGCGATTGTCCGGTAACTGCGCCTGATTTGAGCCACGGTCTCATGCTGCGGGGGCAGGTACCCGTGACTTCGGCCCTTACGCTGGAAGGGAACTGTCCGGACTTGCCCCGTGAGGTGTCACGTGTCTCCGCGCCGCAACCGCCCCCGTGGCGGCGAGAAGCCGACCGATCGCTCAGGCGAGCCGGGAGAGCGGTACGGAGGCTTCGGCAGAGCCGAGTCCTGGCAGGGCGAGGAGTGGTCGGTGCGCCATGTCGCGGGCGCCGCCGCCGACGGCAAGCGGTACCGATGCCCGGGCTGCGACCAGGAGATCCCCTCGGGAGTGCCGCACGTCGTGGCCTGGCCCGAGCATTCCGGCGTCGACGACCGCAGGCACTGGCACAAGGCGTGCTGGAACGCGAAGGACCGCCGCACCACGAGGGTGCAGCGGTCCCGTAACGCGCCGAGGTACTGAGGGTCAGACGTCGCGGCTGTTGATCGTCGCGAATGCTCCGGCCATCGCGACCGCGGTCACGCCCAGGATGATCCACACCGGCTCCCAGCCGACGGGACCGGAACCGGAGCCGTCGGCGGCCTGTCCGTAGACGCCGATGAGCTGGCTCGGGATCGCGTATCGCAGCAGGAAGTCCTGCACGTCCGAGAGCGACTCCGAGAACATGAACATGGCTGCCACGAGCGGCAGCAGCATCACGCCGATCATGATCGTGATGGCGCCCGCCGAGTGCCGGATCATCGCACCGACAGCGAGGGACAGCAGTCCGAGCGTCGCGACGTAGAGCCCCACACCCACGGTGGACTGCAGCCACTGCCCCCCGGTCGGCTCGTCCGCGTCCACCATCGACGTCTGGACGGCGGCGACGAGCGCGGCGATCACGGTCGTGAGGGTGAAGACCAGCAGGAAGAACACGAGCGACTTGGCGATCAGCACCCGGCTCCGGCTGGGGCAGGCGGTCAGGGTCGTACGGATCATGCCGGTGCCGTACTCGGACGCGATGGTGAGCACGCCGAGCGTCATCACACAGATCGAACCGAGCAGTACTCCGAAGAAGCCGAGGCCGAGCGCCGACTCGCCCTCCACCCGTACATCCTGCGACGAGACGATCGCCGCGACACCGAGACCGATGCCGAGCATCAGCACGATCATCACGCCGAGGGTCCACATCGTGGAGCGCACCGAGCGGATCTTGGTCCACTCGGAGGCCAGGGCGTCGCCGAGGTGGGCGCTGCGCACCGGGATGGGGGAGGCGTACGAGGCGACGGGTGCGCCCTGCTGCTGGTAGGGGGTGGTCATCGGGCGTCCTCGGGCTTGTTCAGGTCGGCGGGGGCGGCAGCGGCCGACGGAGCGACGGGCGGGGCGGCGGGGGCCACAGGGGCACCGGTGACCGGCGCGCCGGGCGCGTACGGGTTCTGGCCCGGCGCAGGCGGCGGCGGGGCGTAGAAGCCGTGCTGCGGCACCTCGGGGATCTGCTGCTGCGGCGGCAGGTACCCCATCGGCGGCTGCTGCATCAGCCCCGACTTCTGGTCCGCGGTCGAGCGGTAGTCGACGGCGCCCTGCGTCATGCGCATGTACGCCTCCTCCAGCGAGGCCTGGTGCGGCGACAGCTCCCACAGCCGCACATCCGCCGAGTGCGCGAGATCGCTGATCCGCGGCAGGGTCAGCCCGGTCACCCTCAGCGCGCCGTCCTGTTCGGGCAGCACCTGCCCGCCGGCCTCGGTCAGCGCGGCCGAGAGCTTCTCGCGCTGCTGCGGCTCGGTGTGCGGCGTACGCACCCGAGCGAAGTCCGCGGAGTTGTGCGAGATGAAGTCCTTGACGCTCATGTCCGCCATCAGCTGCCCGCGGCCGATCACGATCAAGTGGTCGGCGGTGAGCGCCATCTCGCTCATCAGATGCGAGGAGACGAAGACGGTACGGCCCTCTGAGGCCAGCTGCTTCATCAGATTGCGCACCCAGAGGATGCCCTCGGGGTCGAGGCCGTTGACCGGCTCGTCGAACAGCAGCACCTGCGGGTCACCCAGGAGCGCGGCGGCGATGCCGAGCCGCTGCCCCATACCGAGCGAGAAGCCCTTGGAGCGCCGCTTGGCCACGTCCTGCAGACCGACGACCCCGAGCACCTCGTCGACGCGGCGCGCCGGGATGCCCGACAGCTGTGCCAGCGACAGCAGATGGCTGCGCGCACTGCGTCCGCCGTGCACCGCCTTGGCGTCCAGCAGCGCACCGACCTGGCGCGGCGCGTTCGGCAGCTGCCGGAAGGGCAGGCCGCCGATGGTCACCCGCCCCTCGGTCGGCCGGTCGAGGCCGAGGATCATGCGCATGGTGGTGGACTTGCCGGCGCCGTTGGGCCCGAGGAAGCCGGTGACGGCCCCCGGCCGCACCTGGAAGGAAAGGTTGTACACGGCCGTCTTGGCGCCGTAGCGCTTGGTCAGGCCGACTGCCTCGATCATTCTGCAGCCCCATCGGCTTTCGGGTCGTCGGGGCAGCGGCAGTGCTGCCGATCGCCCCCGTAAGAGTTAGGAGGATATCCGGGGTTTGACGGTTCCCCGCAAGGTATAACGCTCCGGCCACAGCGTCGGGCCGGTCGAGGGCCCCGGCGCTACATGCGCAGCGAGCCGCCCAGCGGCGGCAGATCGTCGTACCGGCGCGGCTCGGCCGCCCTGTCCGCGTACGCCGCAAGGCCGGTCCGCCGCAGCACCCATCCCTCCTCGCCGAAGATCTGCGTCCCCCGCTCCCGCACCGCCCCCTCCGCCCGCGCCCTTTCCACCCACGCCGCCGGATCCGGCCCCAGCAGTGTGCGCAGCCGGGCGGAGCCGGCGAGCAGGGCTGCGAGGAGCTCCCTCTGGGTGCCGCCGCCGGAGCGCGGGGTGCCGTCCGGCCCGCGCAGGACGCCGTGCGCGCTGACGTATACATGGGCGCCGCTCAGCCGCTCGCCGGACGGCATCGTCATCGCGAACGCCGTGCCGGGCAGCAGCGCTCGCCGGTAGTGGAACTCCGTGCCGTCCAAGGCCGCGAGCTGGACCGGGTCCAGCCATGAGACGACCAGGACCGCTTGTGCCCCGGGGTCCGCGTACGGTGTCCCCGCCACATAGCCGGCCGTGCTGATGTGACCCGAGCAGCCGACGCCGACGCCGCGCACCCGAACCGGGACCATCGGCACGACGGCCGGGACGCCGCGGCGGGTGAGTTTGTGGCCGACCTGCGCGGGCGATGCGTTGGAGCCGACCGCCAGCACCGGGTGGCGGCGCCCGGCGGAGGCCCGGCCGAGGCGGGCGAGCACCTCGTCCAGCGGCTGCCGCCGCTCTTTCACGTACCACTCGCCGAGCCGCCGCGGCCGTACGTCCAGCCGCAGCAGCTCGTCGCCGGTCAGCAGGGAGGGCTCGGTCACCGGCAGGCCCGGATAGGCCAGCGGGTCTTCCGCCGGAACGGCGTCCAGCCCCAGGGCCTCGAGACTGCGGTCCGTCATCGGCGGTGCCCTTCGGGGATCACGCGCGTGCGGGGGCAGCGACACCTCAGGTCCACCCGTGGCGGGCAAACGGGACCCACCCGGGCAATGCGGTTGACGGGGGCGCGGACCGGGGAGAGATCTCCGAAAGTGAACTCGCGGTGGGGAGGCGGGAGTTGCACTGGATTCCCGGATTGCCGGTGAGGCGCAGGCCGCATCCCCGGTGTCGGAAGTCGGTTCGCTGGTGGGTGGCGGGGCGTTCGGTCCCCGCACTGATCCTCATGACGCTGAGCGCGCTCGCGGCCCTCGCCTCGGCCATCGCCGTGGCGTGGACGCTGAGCGAGGACTCCGACCGGGGCATCGCGGAGCGGCTGCGGGACGGGGAGGAGCTGGCCGGTCTGGCGCTGGGGGCGCTGCGGGCCTGCATCGGCACGGACAGTCTCAGCCCCGAGCCGGACAGCGTGGCCCATGCACTGCTGGCCACCGTCGCCTCGATCACCGGTGCACTGGTGCCCGCGGTACTGCTCGGCATCGTGCTGATCAAGATGTTCGCCCTGCGCCCGTTCGTCTGGCGCAGGAGGGCCTCCGTCGCCCCCGCGTACACCGTGCACCAGTTCCGCGAGTACGCCGCCCGGCACCGGGACAGCACGAACGCGGTGATCGGTGTGCGTTTCTACAACCACATCGACAATCTCGCCTTGGCGGATCTTCGGGTGACGGCCCAGATGCGCTATCTGGAGAGGTCGCAGGAGGGCCTCCTGGTCATCTACAAGATGAAGCTGAGGGTCCTCGACGAGAAGGGGGAGGAGTCCACCGAGCGCTACTGGCCGTCGGTGGAGCGCGGTGCGCCGTTCACCGTGTGGATCCCGGTCGACGCGCCCGTGCCCCGGCTGCCGTTCACCCGCATCCAGGGCAAGGACCTCAGCGGCTCGCAGGGTGTCAGGCTGCTGGTCCGGCTGACCGCGCGCACGGTCGGCATGGGCACCGAGATCGTCGACGAGCGCTGGTTCGACCTGGACGGGGACGACTTCGAGACCGGCCGCTTCGTGCCGCTGCAGCCCGATCTCGGCCAGGACGTGTGGACCTGGCGTGGCTGGGCCGAGTTCGACGGACTGCTGCCGGGCGAGGGAGGCCCCCCGCCCGACGGCGGCGCCCGGCCCCCGGCCGGGGACACCCCGCCCGGCCGGGCACCCGCTACGCGTCGCGCTCCTTGAGCACCACAGCGCCGCCGATCAGCGCCGCAACCACCCACAGCAGCATGATCCCGAGGCCGCCCCAGGGGCCGTACGGAGCCGCCTCCGTGTTCATCGCGTCCGGGACGACCTGCATGATCTTCGATCCGGCCTGGTCCGGGAAGTAGCGGGCCACGTCCTTCGCGCCCGGAACCGCCGAGAGGATCTGCGAGACCAGGAAGAAGAACGGCATCAGGATGCCGAGCGACAGCATCGAGCTGCGCAGCATCGCCGCAACGCCCATCGAGAAGACCGCGATCAGCCCCATGTAGAGGCCTCCGCCGACCACGGCGCGCAGTACGTTCTCCGCGCCGATGGTCGTGCGGTGTTCGCCGAGCAGGGCCTGGCCGAGGAAGAAGGTCAGAAAGCTTGTGACCATGCCGACCACCAGTGCCAGCAGCCCGGCCACCGCGATCTTGCTGAACAGGAACGTGGCCCGCTGGGGCACGGCGGCGAGCGACGTACGGATCATGCCGGAGCTGTACTCCGTGCCGACCACCAGGACGCCGAAGACGACCATTGCCAGCTGCCCGAGGATCATCCCGGAGAAGCTCAGGAACGTCGGGTCGAAGGTGGCCCGCTCGACCTCCGACAGATCGTCGAACGTCGAGGCCAGCAGTGCGCAGAGCGCGGCGCTCATCGCGACCGTCACGACCAGCGCGCTGATCAGCGTCCAGACGGTCGAGGAGACCGTCCGGATCTTGGTCCACTCCGACCGGAACACGGCAGGTACGGATGCCATGGGTCAGACCCCCTTGAATTCGCCGTCGCGCGGGGCCCACTGCGGTGCGGTGCCCGTGGAATGCGCGTGGTACTCCACCGCGCCTGCCGTCATCTGCATGAACGCCTCTTCCAGCGAGGCGCGTTGGGCGCTGAGCTCGTGCAGCACGATGCGGTGCTTCGCGGCAAGCTCGCCGAGCTGCTCGGTCGTGGCGCCGTCGATCTCGAGCGTGCCGTTGCCCGACTCCACCGCGGTCAGGCCGGCCGCGTGCAGCACATCGCGCAGCCGCTCCTGCTGCGGAGAGCGCAGCCGTACATAACTGCGTGAGTTCTGGTGAATGAAATCGGCCATGGACATGTCCGCCATCAGCCGGCCCTGCCCGATGACGATCAAGTGATCGGCGGTGAGTGCCATTTCGCTCATCAGATGGGACGAGACGAAGATCGTCCGGCCTTCGCCCGCGAGGGTCTTCATCAGATTGCGGATCCAGTGAATTCCTTCGGGATCCAGTCCGTTGACCGGTTCGTCGAACATCAGGATCTCGGGGTCACCGAGCAGGGCGGAGGCGATTCCCAGCCGCTGCCCCATGCCGAGTGAGAATCCCTTGGTCTTTTTCCCTGCCACGGCACTCAGGCCGACCACGTCGAGGACTTCCGCGACCCGGCTCGCGGGGATGCGGTTGGCCTGGGCGAGGCAGAGCAGATTGTTGTACGCACTGCGGCCGCCGTGCATGGCCTTGGCGTCCAGCAGCGCGCCGATGTACTTGAACGGCTCCTCGAGGTCCCGGTAGTGCTTGCCGTCGATCCGGACCTTCCCGCTGGTGGGGTTGTCCAGATCGAGCATCATCCGCATCGTCGTCGACTTGCCCGCGCCGTTCGGTCCGAGGAAGCCGGTCACCACACCCGGCCGGACCGTGAAGGAGAGATGGTCGACAGCCACCTTGCTGCCGAAGTGTTTGGTGAGACCCTCGAGCTCGATCATGTGTTCACGCTACGGGCGGGGTACGGCATTCGCCACCGGGTTCGCCCAACGGGTCAGGACACTTTCGGTGGCCTGCCGCCGACGCGCGAGTGCCCGGCGCCACAAGGGCACCGGGCACTCGGTGAACCGTGACCCGAGGGGGCGTCAGCGGGTCTGCTGCGCCGGGACGCCGCGGGAGATCGGCTCGTCGTCGGCGGGGGAACCGGCCGCGGCGACCGCCGCACCGGTCAGCGTCGCCAGCATCTCGCGGACGTTGGTCAGCTGAGCGTTGATGGAGTCGCGGCGGTTGGTGAGCGCCGCCAGCTCGCGCTCCGATTCGCTGCGGATGCGGTCCGCCTTGGCGTTCGCGTCGGCCACGATGTCCTCGGCCTGGCGCTGTGCGGTCTCCACCGTCTGACGGGCCCGGCGCTCGGCGTCCGTACGCAGCTTCTCGGCCTCCAGGCGCAGCTGCTCGGCGCGGTGCTCGATCTCCGCCAGGCGCTTCTCGGCCTTCGCCTGACGCGAAGCCAGGTCGCGCTCGGACTGCTCGCGGCGCTTGGCCAGGTTGGTCTCGAAGTCCGCGGCGGCCTGGGCGGCCTTGGCGCGGGTCTCCTCGAAGAGCGCGTCCGCCTCCTCACGCTTGGACTGCGCGTCCTTCTGCGCCTCGGAACGCAGCGTCTGGGCGTCGCCCTTGGCCTTCTCGACGATCCGGACGCCCTCGTCCTCGGCCTTGGCCTTGCGCTCGGTGGCGAACGACTCGGCGTCGTTGCGCACCTGCTGGGCGGCGGACTCGGCGAGCTCGCGGTGCTGCTCGGCCGCGCGACGGGCCTCCTCGCGCAGGTCCTTCGCCTCCTCCTCGGCGAGGCGGAGGATCTTCTCGACACGCGCGCCGAGACCGGCGTACGACGGCTCCGCGTCGCTGACCTGGGCCTGGGCGTTCTGCGTCTCGAGGTGGAGCTCCTCGATGCGCTTTTCCAGAGACGTGATTCGGGACAGTGCACTATCACGGTCGGCGACGAGCTTGGTAATGCGGTCATCCACCTGACCGCGGTCGTAACCACGCCGCACGAGCTCGAAGCCGAAGGGGGAGGAAGTGTCGCTCATGGGGTTCCTGTCGAATGAGACCGGTGAGGTGTTAGGGGGAATCCTAGGGGCCGAAGCGGCGTGTCATCGAGCGGATGCCCGTTTGATATGGAGAATGTCCAGTCTTTTGAGTGGCTAGCTGTCCGATGACTTGCCACTCGAACGTGTAACACCCGCCGACGCGCCCGCCTTGACGCCACCGTCCTTGCCCGCACCGGGAGTCTCGAAGGACTCCAAGGCCTCCAGCACGTCCTGGACCCGGGAAATCTCGGCCTGGATGTCCTCGCGACGGCGCACCAGCACATCGAGTTCCCGCTTGCCCTCGGCGACCGTGCGTTCGGCCTCGCTGTCGGCCTCCGCCTTGACCCGCTCCGCCTCGCGGACCAGTTCGGCCTTCTTCTGCGCGGCCTCCTTCAGCAGGGCCTCCGCCTTGCGCACGGCGGCGATCCTGACCTTGCCTGCCTCCGAATTGGCCTCGGACAGCAGCTCCTTGGCCTTCGCCTCCGCCTCGGTCTTCTGCTCGTCGGCGGCCTTGACCAGCTGGTCGGCCCGCTCGCCGGCCGATCTCATCTGCTCGGCCGTCTCGCGGCGGGCCCGCTCGTGCAGCTCCTCGACCTCGTTCTCCACCCGGGCCCGCAGCTCCTCGCCGCGCTCCCGGATGGCCGTGGAGTCCCGGCGGGCACCGACCAGCAGCTCGTCGGCGTCCGTCCGTGCCTTCTCCACCAGGGTGTTGCCCTCGACGGTCGCCTCGGCGACCAGCCGCTCGGCCTCCTTGCGGGCCGCGCCCACCATGGCGTCCGCCTGCTCCTCGGCCTCGGTGGCCGCACGCAGCGCCTCCTCCTGGGCCTTGGAGATCAGCTGGTCGACCTGCTTGGCGGCGTCCGCGCGGCGCTTGGCCGCGGTCTCGCGGGCCTCGTCCACCGTGCGGTCGGCCGCGGCGCGGGCCTCGGTGCGGATCCGGTCGGCAGCGGCCTCCGCGTCCGCCTTGACCTTCTGGGCCTCCGCCCTGATGCGCTCGGCGGCCTGCTGGGCCGAGCCCACCGCGTCGGCGGCCTCGGCGCGCAGCCGCTCCGCCTCACCGCTCGCCTCGGTGATCAGCTGGTCGGCCTGCGCCGCCGCATCGGCGCGGCGCTTGTCGGCGGCCTGCCTGGCCTCGTCGAGCACCTGCTCGCGGTCGGTTCGCACCGCGGTCCGCAGCTGCTCGATCTCGGCCTCGCCGTCCACCTTGATCTGCTCGGCCTCGATGAGCAGCCGGGTGGCCTCCGCGTCGGCCGATGCGCGCAGTTCGGCCGCCTCGGTCCGCAGCCGCTCCGACTCGCTCGTCGCCTCGCCGATCAGCAGATCCACCTGCGCGGCCGCCTCGGAACGGATCCGGTTGGCGTCCTCGCGGGCCTCGGCCCTGGTGCGCGACGCGTCCTGGTCGGCGGAGGCCAGCGCGTCCGAGGCCTCCGTCCGCACCCGCTGCGCGTACTCCGCGGTGTCGGCGCGCAGCCGGTCCGACTCGGTGATCGCGTCGCTCATGGTCCGCTCGGCCAGAGCCTGCGCGGCCTCGGACTCCTCCTGGGCCCTGGCGCGCAGCCGGGCCGCGTCCTCGGAGGCCCGCTCCCGCTCCGCGTACGCATCGGCGCGGACCCGGTCCGCCTCTTCCTGCGCCTCGGTCCTGGTGCGCTCCGCCGCATGCTCGGCCGCACTGCGCAGCCCGGCGATCTCTTCCTCGGCCTGCTCCTGAAGACCGTTGACGGAGTCCCGCACCTGCTGTGCGGTCTGCTCGGCGGCCGAGACCATCTCGGCGGCACGCCGGTCGGCCTCCTCGACCAGCCGGTGCGCCTCCGTCTGCGCCTCCTCGACGCGCCTGCGGGCGGACGCGAGCAGCTCCTCGCTCTGCTCGCGGGCCAGCTCCCGCTCCTGGTTGGCCTCCGTACGCGCCGAGTCGAGAATCTCCTCCGCCTCCCGGCGGCGGCGGTTCGCCTCCTCCTGGGCGGCGGCGAGCGCCTCGGCGGCCTCCGCGCCCACGCGCTCCGCGGCGGCAGCGGCCTCGGCCCGCACCCGGTCGGCCGTGTCCTGGGCCTCGTTCTTGAGCCGCTCGGCCTCGGTCGCCGCATCGGTGCGCAGCCGGACCGCGACCGCCTCACCCTCGGCGCGGGAGGCCGAGGCGTCGGCGGCAGCCTCGTCGCGCAGCCGCTCCGCCTCCTGCTCGGCCTGTGCCTGCAGCGTACGCAGCCGCTCGGCGGCCTCGGCGCGCACCCGCTCGGTCTCCTCGGCCGCCTCGCGGCGGATCCGCTCGGCCTCGCCGCGCGCCTCGGAAAGACGCTCCTCGGCGGTCGCCAGACGGGTCTCGGCCTCGGTGTGCAGCCGGGTCAGGTCATCGGCGGCCTCGCTCTGCCGGGCCGCTACGGCGCGCTCGGTCTCCTGGCGCAGCTCGGCCGCGGCGCTCTCGGCGGCCGCCCGTACGCCGTCGGCCAGTTCCTCGGCCTCGCCGCGCAGCCGGTCGGCCTCCGCGCGGGTGCGCTCCAGGGTCTCCTCGGCCTGCTTGCGCAGGGTGGTGGCGCGTTCGATCGCCTCCGTACGCACCCGCTCGCTGTCGCCGCTCGCGGCGGCGCGCAGCTCGTCGGCGTCGGTGCGGGCCTTGGTCAGCAGCTCCTCGGCGGTACTGGCCGCCTCCTCGATCTGCTGGACGGCCTCGCGGCGCGCCTCGCCACGGATGCGCTCGCCCTCGGCGACCGCCTCGGCACGCAGCTGCTCGGCCTCGCCGCGCAGCCGGCGTGCCTCCTCCTGCAGCTCGACGGTCTTGGCGCGGTACTCCTTGGTGTCGTCCTTGGCCGCGCCCTTGAGCTGGTCGGCCTGCTCGGCGGCCTCGCCGCGCAGCCGGTCCGCCTCGGCCTCGGCCTCGCGGCGGATCCGCTCGGCCTCCTCGCTCGCCTTGCGGGTGGTGTCCTTGGCGTCCTCGGAGGCCTTGTTGAGCACCTCCTCGGCGGTGCGGGCGGCCTTGGCGAGGTGGGCGGCGGAGTCCTCGGCGGCGGCGGTACGGGCCTTGTCGGCCGCGCCCGCGACCAGCTTCTCCGCCTCGGCGCGGGCATCGGCGAGCGCCTGCTCGGCCTCGGCCTTCAGCGCCTCGGACTCCTTGGTGGCCTCGCTGACCAGCCGGGCGATCTCCGCCTTGGCCGTACGGGTGCGCTGCTCGTTGACCGACTCGGAGGAGGCCAGCTGCTTGGAGGCGGCCTCCTTGGCCTCGGTGACCAGCTTCTCGGCCTCGGCGCGCGCCTCGCGCAGCTTCTCCTCGGCCTGCTGGGCCCGCTGCTCGGCGGCGCGGCTGAGCTCGGCCGCCTGCTGGCGTGCCTGATCGGACTCGGCGCTGGTGGAGGAGCGCAGCTGCTCGGCGTGGCTGGTGGCCTCCTGGGCCTGGTTGGACGCGGCGGTCAGCAGCCGCTCGGCGTCCTTGCGGGCACGCAGAAGGATCGCTTCCGCTTCGGTGCGGGCGCTCTCCGCCTCCGAGCCCACCCGCCTGCGGGCCTCCTCGGCGATCCGGGCGGCCTCGGCACGGGCCGCGGCGAGCGCCTGCTCGGCCTCGGCGCGGGTCTCGTCGATCAGCCGCTGGGCCTGGGACTCGCTGCGGGCGCGCAGCTGCTCGGCCCAGGCGACGTTCTCGTTGACGTGCGACTCGACGGTCTGACGGCGCTCGGCCAGCTCCTGGTCGAGGCGCTGGCGACGCTGGTTGGCCTCGGTGTGCAGCTCTGCCTGCAGCCGCGCCTGGTGCTCGGCGTGCTCCTGGAGGATGCGCTGCGTCTGGGCACGGGCCTCGCGCAGCTCGCGCTCGGCGTCCATGCGCAGCTGGTCGGCCTGGATCTGGGCGTTCCGCAGCAGCTGCTCGGCCTGATAGCCGATGTCTGCGTTGTCGTAGGCAGGACGGGAGGCGAGATTACGGCGCGCCTCATGGAGCTTTGCACGCAAAACCTCGACCTGGTAGCCCAGGTCTTCGGCGTGCTGGACGGCCTTCTCCCGCTCGGTCTTCAGCCGGTCCATCTCGGCCTCGAACCGCGAGAGGTGGTCGTCCTCAGCTCGGTGGCTCTCCTGGCGTTCGTAGCCCCGCACTGCGCGGTCCCATCCGTCCCCTGGTCGCAACTGTCTCCGTACGAGACCGTTCGCCGGCGAACGGCCCCCCGGGGAATGGTGACAGATCAATGACGAGGACGCGGCACGGCCCCGACCCGGCCCCGGCCCGGAATCGCCCACTCTACCGGGCCGGGAATCCTCAGGTCAGTGCTCCGTTGCAGACGTGACGAGTTCGGTGAGTACGCCGTGGCAGTCCTTGGGGTGGAGGAAGGTGATACGCGAACCCATGGAGCCGATACGCGGTTCGTCGTACAGAACCCGCACGCCCTTGTCCCGGATGGACTGCGCGTCGCCGTCCACGTCCGCGGTGCCGAAGGCGATGTGGTGGACGCCCTCACCGTTCTTGGCCAGCCACTTTCCCACCGCGGAGTCCTCGCGGGTGGGCTCCAGGAGCTGGAGGTAGGAGGCGCCGCCGTCGGACGTCTCATTGATCTTGAGCATGGCTTCCCGCACGCCCTGCTCGTCATTGACCTCGGAGTGGAACACCTCGAAGCCGTACGTGGCCCGGTAGAACTCGACAGTCTTGTCGAGGTCGAAGCAGGCGATCCCGATGTGGTCGATTCGCGTCAGCATTTCTCCAGTGCAGCGCCATTGCGGGTGGTTACGCAACGTGCGCGCGATCACACCGGCAGCCCGGTGACCCGAGCCGGTACCGCTCAGTACATTTGAGGTAAACCCTCGTTCACTCCTCAGCTGCGGCTGGTAAGGGGATCGTGCACATGTCTGGAACGACCGGTAACACCTCCGTGATCGTCGCGGGCGCTCGTACGCCCATGGGCCGTCTGCTCGGCTCGCTCAAGTCCTTCTCCGGTGCCGATCTCGGCGGCTTCGCCATCAAGGCGGCGCTGGACCGGGCGGGCATCGGCGGCGATCAGGTGCAGTACGTGATCATGGGGCAGGTGCTGCAGGCAGGCGCGGGGCAGATCCCGGCCCGCCAGGCCGCGGTCAAGGGCGGCATCCCGATGAACGTCCCCGCCCTCACGATCAACAAGGTCTGTCTGTCCGGACTGGACGCCATCGCCCTGGCCGACCAGCTGATCCGCGCCGGTGAGTTCGACATCGTCGTGGCCGGCGGCCAGGAGTCGATGACCAACGCCCCGCACCTGCTGCCCAAGTCGCGCGAGGGCTACAAGTACGGCGCCGTCGAGATGCTCGACGCCATGGCGTACGACGGTCTCACCGACGCCTTCGAGAACGTCGCCATGGGCGAGTCCACCGAGAAGCACAACACCCGGCTCGGAATCGCCCGTCCGGAGCAGGACGAGATCGCGGCGCTCTCGCACCAGCGCGCCGCGGCCGCGCAGAAGAACGGTCTGTTCGAGGCCGAGATCACGCCCGTCGAGATCCCGCAGCGCAAGGGCGAGCCGGTGATCTTCAGCAAGGACGAGGGCATCCGTGGTGAGACCACGGTGGACTCGCTCGGCAAGCTGCGCCCCGCCTTCGCCAAGGACGGCACGATCACCGCCGGTACCTCCTCGCAGATCTCCGACGGCGCCGCGGCGGTCGTGGTGATGAGCAAGGCCAAGGCCGAGGAGCTGGGCCTGGAGTGGATCGCCGAGATCGGTGCCCACGGCAACGTGGCCGGCCCCGACAACTCGCTCCAGTCGCAGCCGTCCAACGCCATCAAGCACGCGGTGGGCAAGGAGGGTATCGCCGTCGAGGACCTCGACCTCATCGAGATCAACGAGGCCTTCGCGGCCGTTGCCGTGCAGTCAATGAAGGACCTCGGCGTGACCCCGGAAAAGGTGAACGTCAACGGCGGCGCCATCGCGCTGGGCCACCCGATCGGCATGTCCGGTGCCCGTGTCGTGCTGCACTTGGCGCTGGAGCTCAAGCGCCGCGGCGGCGGTGTCGGTGCGGCGGCGCTGTGCGGCGGCGGTGGCCAGGGCGACGCGCTGATCCTTCGCGTCCCGGGCAAGTAACCCGGCGCGCTTTCTCGCCCCAACCCGAAGTACGCGTCCCTAACTCAAGGAACGGAGCAGTGATGGCGGACGTCCCCGAGCTGGTCGCCCAGGCACGCGAGGGCAGGCCCCGGGCCGTGGCCCGGCTGATCTCGCTGGTCGAGGGGGCGTCGCCGCAGCTGCGCGAGGTGATGGCGGCGCTCGCGCCGCTGACCGGAGGGGCGTACGTCGTCGGTCTGACCGGTTCGCCGGGTGTCGGCAAGTCGACGTCCACGTCGGCGCTGGTGTCGGCGTACCGGCGGGCAGGCAAGCGGGTGGGAGTGCTGGCCGTCGACCCGTCCTCGCCCTTCTCGGGCGGGGCGCTGCTCGGCGACCGGGTCCGGATGTCGGACCACGCCTCCGACCCCGGCGTCTACATCCGCTCGATGGCCACCCGCGGCCATCTGGGTGGCCTGGCCTGGGCCGCACCGCAGGCGATCCGTGTCCTGGACGCGGCCGGCTGCGAGGTGATCCTGGTGGAGACGGTGGGCGTGGGCCAGTCGGAGGTGGAGATCGCCTCCCAGGCCGACACCTCCGTGGTGCTGCTGGCGCCGGGCATGGGCGACGGTATCCAGGCGGCCAAGGCGGGCATCCTCGAGATCGGCGACGTGTACGTCGTCAACAAGGCGGACCGGGACGGTGCGGATGCCACCGCCCGCGAGCTCAACCACATGCTGGGCCTGGGCGAGTCCCGCGGCCCCGGCGACTGGCGTCCGCCGATCGTGAAGACGGTCGCGGCGCGGAACGAGGGGATCGACGAGGTCGTCGAGGCGCTGGAGAAGCACCGCGCGTGGATGGAGGAGCACGGCGTTCTGACGGAGCGCCGGGCCCGCCGCGCGGCCCATGAGGTGGAGACCATCGCGGTCACCGCACTGCGCGAACGCATCGGCGATCTGCACGGCGACCGCCACCTGGACGCTCTGGCACAGCGGATCGTGGCGGGCGAACTGGACCCGTACACGGCGGCGGACGAACTGGTGGCGGGCCTGACCACGTCCTGACGCCGTCCGCTACCCGGATCCTTGCTCAATAGACACTGTCTACCCACCCTGGTAGACAGTGTCTATGAGTGAACAGGACTCGGGTCTGCGTGCCCGTTTGATCGACGCCGGTGTCGACCTGCTGAGGCGGGAGGGTGTCCAGGCGCTGTCCCTGCGGGAGATCGCCCGCCAGGCGGGCGTCTCGCACGGCGCCCCGCGCCGTTACTTCCCGACCCACCTGGAACTGCTGTCCGCCATCGCGCGTGAGGGCTTCGCCGATCTGGCCGGCCAGATCGCCGCGGCGATCGGCGACAGCCAGGCAGGCCCCCGCGCCCAGCTCATGTCGCTGGGACGCGTCTATCTCGGCTTCGCGCTGGCCGACCGCGGCATGTTCGAGCTGATGTTCCGTCATGACCTGCTGGAGAGCGGCCGTCTCGGCCTGCGGGAGACCAGCCTCCCGCTCTTCGATGTGCTGGTGGATCTCGTGGCCAGGGCACGGCCGCCACACTCCGACGCGCCGCCCCGGCTCGTCGCGGGCGCGCTGTGGGCGAATCTGCACGGCATCGCGCAGCTGTGGGCATGGGGAAGTCTCCCCCTCGCTGTGGGCGGGGACGACGTCGAGCCGCTGCTCCGTGCCGCGCTGGACGCGCACCTCGGACCGGAGGCGGCCCGATGAGCTCACGGCGCCATCGGCGCCTCACCCTCGCGGGCAGCATCACCGGGGCGGCGATCGTGGCCCTGGACGGCACCGTGCTGGTCGTCGCTCAGCCCACCCTTCAGCGGGATCTGGACGCCTCGTTCGTACAGGTCCAGTGGACCAGTACCGGATATCTCATCGCCGTGGCGAGCCTGCTCGTCTTCGCCGGCCGCCTCGGCGACCGGTACGGGCATCAGCGGGTCTTCGCCGCGGGGATGGTGGGGTTCGCGGCTGCTTCGGCGGGTATCGGCCTGGCGCCCGGTATCGGCTGGGTGATCGGCCTGCGCGTTGTCCAGGGGATCTTCGGAGCGCTGCTTCAACCGGCCACGCTCGGGATGCTGCGCGCGGTGTATCCCCCCGACCGGCTCGGCACGCCGATCGCCCTGCGTACCAGTGCCATCGGACTGGCGGCGGCCGCCGGACCGGTCGTCGGCGGTGCGCTGGTCGCCCACCTGGGCTGGCGGGCCGTCTTCCTCGTCAATGTCGTACCGGCGCTCGTGATGGGCCTGCTCGCGCTCGCCGTCCGGGTGCCGCAGCCCCGGAACGTGGGTGCCGTCCGGCTGGACCTGCGCGGTGCCGGCCTTCTCGCCCTGGCTCTGGTGTGCCTTGTGCACACGCTCGTCGAGACACCCCGGACCGGCTGGACGGGGGCGACGGCGCTGGGATGCGGGCTGTTCGCCGCCGCGGGCGCCGCGTTCGTCCGTCATGAGCGGCGTACCGCGAGTCCGCTGGTGCCCTCCACCCTTCTGCGTTCCGCAGCCGTGCCCTCGGCGCTCGCCGTCCTGCTGGCGGCGTCGGCATCACTGTTCGGCACTTTGTTCGTCGGGACCTATTTCCTTCAGGACGTCCTTGCGCTGGACCCGCTCGAGACCGGTCTGAGAGTGCTGCCCCTGGCCCTGATGATGGTGCTGAGTGCGCCCGCCTCGGCGGTGCTGCTGCGCCGGCAGGGGCCCCGCCGGACGGCCGTGGCGGCGATGGCGCTGCTCGCCCTCGGCATCCTTGCGGTGTCCCGGCTCGACCAGGCGTCGACGCCGATCGCGATCGGCGGCAGCTTCCTCCTTCTGGGCGCCGGCTTCGGCCCGGTGATGGTCGCCGCGACGGCCGTCGTCGTGCGCCAGGCGTCGGTGGGCGACGCAGGGGTGGCCGGAGGACTCCAGCAGACCGCCATGAACATCGGCCCGACGCTGGGCGTCGCCGCTGCCACGATGCTCGTTTCTGTCTCCGCACCGCGCGCCGTCGACGGCCGGTCGCGCGGCGGGCCGCACTGGAGCGGCGAGTCCTTCGCCTCCGCGATGGGCTCCGCCCTGGTGGCACTCTCGGCCGTGGCCCTGATCGGTGCGCTGCTCGCCATCGGGCTGCCCGGTCGCACCGGCGCCGCCGGCGGCCGTGCGTCCGTCCTGCCGGACACGGCACGGCGCAGGACGGCCGGTGGGGTCAGAGCTTGCCGCGCCGGCCACGCAGATGCTCGGCGACCGGAGTCAGCGAGGCCCGCAGGTCCTCCAGCGCCTCCGGCGTGAGCAGGTCGATGAAGTGCTTGCGCACGGACGCCACATGGTGCGGTGCGACCTTCTGCATGGTCGCGATCCCGTCGTCGGTCAGCACGGCGTACAGACCGCGGCGGTCCGACTCGCAGTGCTCCCGGCGCACCAGGCCGGCGTTCTCCATGCGGGTGATCTGGTGGGAGAGGCGGCTCTTGGACTGCAGCGTGGCCGCGGCGAGGTCGCTCATCCGCATCCGCCGGTCCGCCGACTCGGAGAGGTTGACCAGGATCTCGTAGTCGTTGTTGGTCAGTCCGAACGGCTGGAGGTCCTTCTCGAGCTGGTGCATCAGCAACCGGCTGACGTCCAGATGGGTGCGCCAGGTGCACTGCTCGTCATCGGTCAGCCAGCGAGTGGCCGTCTCGGTCTCCATATATGGATACTACCCTAAGAAGTTGAAAAGCGGACGAAATCTGGGGGTGTGACGTACGGCACCCGGCCCCGTACGCAACAAGGGTGCAGACGTTCGACGTCACACTCCGCAGACTACCGTTCACAGGCCGAAGCGACGCTGGAGGTCCCCCAGCTGGCCGGGAAGGCGCGGTGCGGAGCCGTGTTGACCGCCGCCCGCGGGGCCGCCGTGGCCGCCCGGAACTCCTGGCTCCGACGGCACGGTGCCCGTCGCGTGCTCGGCCATCAGCACCTCGGTCGACTGCAGCAGCACCGTGCCCGCGCCGACGAACTCGAACTGGTGCTCCTCACCCGACGCCCCGCCGATTCCGGTCAGCGCGCGCATCCCGCCCATCACCCCGGACATATAGCCGTGGTCGTAGTGGTGGCAGGGTGACGGACAGTCCGCCCACCCCACGAGGGCCTGCGGATCCACCCTGATCGGCGGCTCCATGAAGACCACCGGGCCGTTCGAGGCGGCGACGAACTTGCCCGTCCCGATCAGCGTCACGAACCCCGGCACGATCGACTGCTTCAGTGCCAGCGTCGGCTGGAACGCGAGCAGATTGCCGGACCGGATCGTGAGATTGCCGTTGTCGAGGTCGAAGGAGTTGACGTCGAAGGCCCGGTCGGCGAGCAGCATCTTGCCGCTGCCCTCCGCCACCACCCAGTCGCTCGCGTGCAGCGGCGAATGGAAGGACGTACGCATCAGCCGGTCGAGCCGGCCGTGGCCGATTCCGTTGAAGTCGATGCGCCCGTAATAGGCGATCATCTTGCCCTTCTGCAGGAACCACTGGCTCGACTTGAGCTCCACGCAGAAGGTGTACGGATTGACGTTGTCGTCGCTCGGCAGCGTCGTCGGGTCGAAAATCACCGGCGTGCTCACAGCTTCTCCTCCGACGCCTGGACGTACACCGCACCGCTGCCGCTGAGCTCGAGCTGGAACGCCTCGCCCGAGCCGCGGCCCACCATGTCGCGCCAACCCAGCGCCGTGGAGAGCTTGTTGCGTACGTCGCCGTGGTGCGCGACATACGCCTGCGGGTCCACATGGACCGGCCGCCCCGGGGTGATCGGCAGCTCGATCACTCCGCCGTGCGCCATCACCGCGACCGCGCCGTGGCCCTTGAGGGTCGTGGTGAACAGGCCCTGGCCGGTCACCTGCCCGCGCACCATGCCCATGACCCCGCCCTGCGAGCCCATGAACATCGTGCCCTGTTGCAGTGTCCCGTCGAAGGCGAGCAGCCGGTCCGCCTCGACACAGAGGGTGTCGCCGGTGAGGTTGATGACCTGGATGTGATGGCCGCCGTGGCCGAACATCACGGTCCCGCTGCCCTCGACCGTCATCAGAGGCGTCGCCTCGTTCGCCACGCGGCGCCCGATCATCGACATCAGCCCGCCCTGACCGCCACTCATGTTCGGCGTGAACGAGACCTCGCCCTTGTACGCGAGCATGGCGCCGCGCTGGGAGTACATCTTCTGGCCCGGGACCACGGTGGCCTCGACCATCTTGGAATTGACCTCGCGGAACGGCATCAGACGTCCCCTCCGACGGTGTTCCGCTCGCTCGGCTGGACGTAGACGAGCCCGTCGCCCTCGAAGCGGATCTGGAACGCCTCGCCGCCGCCCTCACCGAGGAACGTGCGGAAGGTCACACCCGACTGGAAGTCCTGCCGCAGATTGCCCTGGTGCGCGATGTACGCGCCGGGGTCGACCGACAGCGGGTACTGCGGTGTCACCCGCAGCACCACGGCCTGACCGTCCGACATGATCGCCGCCTGGCCGGTGCCCTCCACGGTGGTGGTGAACAGCCCGTTGCCCGTCGCGCCGCCACGCAGTCCGGTGAACGTCGTGCCGGTGCGCAGTCCCGCGTCGGTGCACAGCAGGTTGCTCGACTCGACGTAGAGCTTGTCGCCGTGCAGGTTCACGAGGTTGATCTCGGACGCGCGGTCGGCGAAGAAGCAGGTGCCCTGCCCCTTCACCTCCATCATGGTCATCTGCTCGCCGGTGAGCCGGCGGGTGACCATCCCGCGGATGCCCTCACCGCCACCGGACATCTTCTTGAAGGTCATCTGGCCGTCGTAGGCGACCATCGAACCGTTCTTCGCTTTGACGGCGTCGCCGGTCATGTCGACGGCGAGCACTTTGCTGCCTTGGAGTCGGAACATTGCCACGGGAGGACGTTAACCGGTGATTCCGGCCCCGAACAGGGGACTCGGGGATGATCCGGACCCTGACGAGGGACAGCACGGGCAGATGCCACAATGGTGACCCCCCCTTGTGCATTCATTCACAAGATCACTGCCCAACCGTGTCGTGTCCGACCCCGACGTCAAAGGTGCCTTCGTGGACATCAAGACCGCCACCGCCATCCACCGGCTGCGCCTCATCTCCGTCCCGGAGGCGCTCTCCTTCCCCGCTCTGCTGATCTTCGGCTCGCTGCTGAGCCGCATTTCGGACATCGACTTCCTGATGATGCCCCTCGGGATCCTGCACGGCGTGCTCTTCGTGATCTACGCGGTGCTGCTGCTCGACGTGTGGGCGAAGACCAAGTGGCCCCTCGGGCGGGTCGGCCTCTTCTTCCTTCTCGCGCTCCTGCCGTTCGGCGGCCTGTACGGCGACAAGCTGCTGAAGCGCTACGAGCAGGACGCCGTCATCGCCACCCGCGCCCGCCGCGAGACCAAGGTGGACGCGTGATCGTCGCGTTCTCCGTCACCCCGCTGGGCGTCGGCGAGGAGGTCGGCGAGTACGTCGCCGACGCCGTGCGGGTTGTCCGCGAGTCCGGGCTGCCGAACCGTACGGACGCGATGTTCACCTCGGTCGAAGGTGACTGGGACGAGGTGATGGACGTCGTCAAGCGCGCTGTCGCCGCCGTCGAGGAACGTGTGCCGCGTGTCTCCCTCGTCCTCAAGGCCGACATCCGCCCAGGAGTGACGGACGCGCTGACCTCCAAGGTCGAGACCGTGGAGCGCCATCTGGCGGGCTGACCCCGCGAGTTGTGCCGAGAGCCCCTGGCCCGAAAGAGCCGGGGGCTCTTCCGTGCCTGCTGTTCGAGCGAGCGCTCACAACCGTCCGATCTCGGCCGGGTCCTCTCCGCCTCCCCGCTCGGCGAATTCACCGACCCGACCGTTCTTGCGCGGGCGTCGCCGCGGTCCTTCACCGGCCTGGAGCTGTACGACGGCGTCGATCCGGGCGGCGCCGAGCGCGCCGTTGACGCATCGGACCAGCTCACGGTCCTGGCCGCGGCAGTGGACGAGCCCGGTCCGGTGGCCCAGCTGATGGTCCGACCGCCTCCGCCGTGCGAGTGCACGCCGCTGAGCGCTGTGACGGGTCAGGCGTCGTCCGGGTCCGAACCCGCGAGCGCCATGCCCAGCGGCGTGCGCTCGTACAGCACCTGATGGCCGTAGCGGCGCGAGGTCAGCAGACCCGCGTCCCGCAGCACCGCCAGATGCGCGGACACGGTGGAAGGAGCGAGCAAGAGCTGCTGCGCGAGTACGGTCGTCCCGGCAGGCTCGTCCAGCGCGCACAGCACATCCGCGCGGACCCGGCCCAGCAGCCGTGCCACCGCGTCGGGAGTGCGGTCCGCCCCCGCGTCCACAGCCCGCCGATGCCGCGCGCCGGATAGATGACGGCCGGCTGCCAGGGCGGCTCATAACCGCTGACCACATCCGGCCAGCTGAAGACGCTCGGCATCAGGACGAGCCCCTGCCCGCCGAGCACCCGGACATGGTCGCCGCGCATGCCGACGATCGTGAGCGTGGCGTCCTGCCAGGCAAGCCGTGGACTCAGCTCCCCGACCAGCCGTTCGAACCCACCCTCGGCGAGCCGGCGCGAGTGATAGGCAACATCCGCCTCGAGCAGCGCGCGCAGCCGCGGCCAGTCCGGCTCGACGAGCGCATGCCACGCCTGCTCGAGCAGGTCGGCCAGCCGCTGCACCGTACGCGCGGGGTCCTTGAGCAGTGCGCGCCCGACGGAACTGTCCGGCCCGCCGGGCGCGTCGGCGAGCGCGGCCGCGATGTCGTCGCGCGCGGTCGTGACGGGAGTGCCCCGGACGAGTGCGATCTCCTCCTCGAAGGTTGACGCGGATCTCTGGGGCGGCGGACAGAAGAAGTCGGGGTTGTGCCCGCCCTCCGGCATCAGCGCCCACAGCGGCCGTAGATCGATCCCGTCGGCCGCGCCCCGGATCCGTCGCAGCCAGGGCAGGTGATACCCGTGGCGTTCGGGTCGGGCGAGGGTACGGACGGCCGCCTGGGTCTCCCAGAGCGGGGACACGGCGAACCGGCACCGCAGGAGGTCCTGCTCACATCCTCGGCGAGGGGGAGCTCTTTGTACTGGGTCGGTCCCTGCTGCGGATCGTGTCGCAGAGCGCACTGCTCGCAGGGTTCGGTGTCGGCGGAGTCCTGCTTGCCGCAGTGTCCCCGCGCCGGGCGATCGCCGTCACCGCGGTGACGTTTGCGTGCTCGGCCCTGCTGCTGCGCTTCGGCACCCAGGACCGTCCGGCCCGCAGCGGCAGGGGAGGTGCCGTGCTGAAGGAGTCGCTCGCCGGGGCTCGGCTGCTGCTCGGCGACCGCCGGATCCGCGGGCTCATGCTCCTGTTCTGGCTGCCCACGATGTTCGTCGTGGCGCCGGAGGCTCTGGCCGTCCCGTATGCCGACGCCCTCGGCATCGGTCCGGCCGCGCTCGGGCTGCTGATGTGCGCCATGCCCGTCGGGCACATAGTCGCCGAGCTGTACGTGGGCTCCGCGCTGAGCCCGCGCACCCGGTCCCGGATCGTGCTGCCGGTGGCTGCCCTCGGACTGCTGCCGCTGATGGGATACGCCCTGCTGCCGGGGGTGGTGTGGACGCTCGCGCTGCTGGTGCTCAGCGGTGCGGGTGCGGCGTATGTGACAGGCCTCGATCAGTGGTTCGTGGACGCCGTCCCCGAGGATCTGCGCGGGCGGGCGATGACGCTGATGACGGCCGGGCTGATGACGGTCCAGGGGGTGGGCATGGCGCTCGCGGGCCTTGCGGCGGAGTTCCTGCCGGTCCACCAGGTCGTCGCCGGGGCGGGAGCCGTCGGAACCCTGTGCACGATCGCTGTGATCAGGCACATCGCGCGGTACCGGCGTCCGCCGTGCGCGTTGGGCCGAAAGACTGAAGGGACCGAAGCGCGAGACAGGGCTGACCAGCATGTGACCAGTGGGTAAGGTCGGTGCCGTGCCGAAGCCGCTCAGTCTTCCCTTCGACCCCATCGCCCGAGCCGATGAGCTCTGGCAGCAGCGATGGGGGCCGGTGCCCTCGATGGCAGCGATCACCTCGATCATGCGCGCCCACCAGATCCTGCTCGCCGAGGTCGACGCCGTGGTCAAGCCGTACGGGCTGACCTTCGCGCGGTACGAGGCGCTGGTGCTGCTCACCTTCTCCAAGGCCGGCGAGCTGCCGATGTCCAAGATCGGCGAGCGTCTGATGGTGCACCCGACCTCGGTCACCAACACCGTCGACCGGCTGGTGAGGTCCGGTCTGGTCGACAAGCGCCCGAACCCGAACGACGGCCGCGGCACCCTGGCCTCCATCACGGACAAGGGCCGCGAGGTCGTCGAGGCGGCCACCCGCGACCTGATGGCCATGGACTTCGGACTCGGCGCGTACGACGCGGAGGAGTGCGCGGAGATCTTCGCCCTGCTGCGCCCGCTGCGGATCGCGGCGGACGACTTCGACGCGAAATAGACCGTGCCGGCCGGGCGCGACCCGGGCGAAGATCGCCCCTTGCGCCCGGTTACGCTCTGGGCCATGAAAGCGAATGTGCTGACCCGCTACCGGGCGATGGCCTACGTCACCGCCGTGTGGCTGCTTGTCTTCACCGCGGCGATCGTCGCGAAGTACGCGTTCCATGTCGGCGACACCATGCTGATCTCGCAGATCCACGGTGTGCTCTTCATCATCTACGTGATCTTCGCCTTCGATCTGGGCTCCAAGGCGAAGTGGCCGTTCGGCAAGCTGCTGTGGGTGCTGGCCGCGGGCTGCATTCCGTTCGCCTCCTTCTTCGTCGAGCCGAAGATCACCCGGGAGACCCGCCGGCACATCACCGATGCCGCGAGCCCGGTCAAGGCCGAGGCGTAACACCTCCGAACGGCCGCGGGCACGGCCCGCGGCCACTGCGTTCATCTGCTGCTACGCAGCGTTGCCATCGACATTTACTAGGACGTCCTAGTAAATTGAAGGTATGGACGCTGACGCCATCGAGGAAGGCCGCCGACGCTGGCAGGCCCGTTACGACAAGGCCCGCAAGCGGGACGCGGACTTCACCACGCTCTCCGGCGATGCCGTCGAGCCGGTCTACGGGCCGCGGCCCGGGGACACCTACGAGGGCTTCGAGCGCATCGGGTGGCCCGGTGAGTACCCCTACACCCGCGGTCTGCACGCGACCGGGTACCGGGGCCGCACCTGGACCATCCGCCAGTTCGCCGGCTTCGGCAACGCCGAGCAGACGAACGAGCGCTACAAGATGATCCTGGCCGCCGGCGGCGGCGGGCTCTCCGTCGCCTTCGACATGCCGACCCTGATGGGCCGCGACTCGGACGACCCGCGTTCCCTGGGCGAGGTCGGCCACTGCGGTGTGGCCATCGACTCCGCCGCGGACATGGAGGTCCTGTTCAAGGACATCCCGCTCGGCGATGTCACGACGTCGATGACGATCTCCGGGCCCGCCGTGCCGGTCTTCTGCATGTATCTGGTCGCCGCCGAGCGCCAGGGAGTCGACCCGGCCGTGCTGAACGGCACGCTGCAGACCGACATCTTCAAGGAGTACATCGCGCAGAAGGAGTGGCTCTTCCAGCCCGAGCCGCATCTGCGTCTGATCGGCGACCTGATGGAGCACTGCGCGCAGGGCATCCCCGCGTACAAGCCCCTGTCGGTCTCCGGCTACCACATCCGCGAGGCGGGCGCGACGGCCGCGCAGGAGCTCGCGTACACCCTCGCCGACGGCTTCGGCTATGTGGAGCTGGGCCTGTCCCGCGGTCTGGACGTCGACACGTTCGCGCCCGGCCTGTCCTTCTTCTTCGACGCGCACCTCGACTTCTTCGAGGAGATCGCCAAGTTCCGTGCCGCGCGCCGGATCTGGGCGCGGTGGATGAAGGAGGTGTACGGCGCGAAGACCGACAAGGCCCAGTGGCTGCGCTTCCACACCCAGACCGCCGGTGTCTCGCTCACCGCCCAGCAGCCGTACAACAACGTGGTGCGTACGGCCGTCGAGGCCCTGTCCGCGGTCCTCGGCGGCACCAACTCCCTGCACACCAACGCCCTCGACGAGACCCTCGCCCTCCCCAGCGAGCAGGCCGCCGAGATCGCCCTGCGCACCCAGCAGGTGCTGATGGAGGAGACCGGCGTCGCCAACGTCGCCGACCCGCTCGGCGGTTCCTGGTACGTGGAGCAGCTCACGGACCGGATCGAGGCCGACGCCGAGAAGATCTTCGACCGGATCAAGGACCGCGGGCGTCTGGCGCACCCCGACGGGCAGCACCCGATCGGCCCGATGACCTCGGGCATCCTGCGCGGGATCGAGGACGGCTGGTTCACCGGTGAGATCGCCGAGTCGGCCTTCCGCTACCAGCAGTCGCTGGAGAAGGGCGACAAGCGCGTCGTGGGCGTGAATGTCCACCATGGCTCGGTCACCGGAGACCTGGAGATCCTGCGAGTCAGCCACGAGGTCGAGCGCGAGCAGGTGCGCGTGCTGGCCGACCGCAAGGCCGGCCGGGACGACGCGCTCGTGAAGTCCTCGCTGGAGGCGATGCTCGCCGCGGCGCGCGACGGATCGAACATGATCACGCCGATGATGGACGCGGTGCGGGCCGAGGCCACACTGGGCGAGATCTGCGACGCGCTGCGCGACGAGTGGGGCACCTACACGGAGCCCCCCGGCTTCTGACCCCCGGCTTGTGAACTGACGGCTTCCGAACCCCCGGCATCCGTGCCGGGGGTTCGGCGGCTGCGGCCGGAGCAGGGGGAGCGGATCAGCCCGAGAGGGCCTTTATCCCGGACAGCAGCAGCAGGGTGAAGCGGCGAGCCCACTCCGGGTCCACCGGCTCCCCGCTCACCAGCGCCCGGTGGACCACGGCGCCCGCCACCACATCGAAGATCAGGTCCGCGTTGAGATCTGCCATCGCGGGGTCGTCCTCGTACGGCAGTTCACCACGGGCCTGGGCGCGTTCGCGGCCCTCGACCACCAGTCGCTTCTGCCGCTCGACGATGGCCTCGCGGATACGGGCGCGCAGCGCCTCGTCGCATGTCGCCTCGGCGACCACACCCATCAGAGCCGTCTTCGTCTCCGGCTGCGCGAGCAGCGTGGCGAACTGGAGCACGACGGCCTCCACGTCCGCGGCCAGACTGCCGAGGTCGGGCAGTTCGAGTTCGTCGAAGAGAACGGCGACGGCATCGACGACGAGTTCGTTCTTGTTCGTCCAGCGGCGGTAGAGGGTGGTCTTGGCCACCCCGGCGCGCGTGGCCACATCGCCCATCGTCAGCTTCGACCAGCCCAGCTCGACGAGCGAGGCGCGCGTGGCCTCGAGGATCGCGGCATCGGCCTCGGCGCTGCGAGGCCGTCCCGTACGTCCTGTACGCGCTGATTTGGGGTGAGTGCTGCTGGACATGCCCGTGACCATACCGGCCGGTAAGGAAAACATCGCGGGCCTGTCCGTGTGAGGCAGTTCACCGAGCGAAACTCACACGCGAACGGGCGCATCCAGTTACGCTACGACCTGTAGCGAAAGCCTGGACAGATTCCTGACGGGCTCGAAGCGACAACCACAGGCGTAAGGGTGGGGACCCTGCGCCACATTCTGGGGAACGGAAGCCGGATCGACCGTCCGGCTTTTCACTTGGGCGCGCGGAGGGGGGAGGATGTACTCATGCAGCCTAGGAACATGTCCATGAGCGGCGTCGTCGACCTTGCCGCGGTGAAGGCGGCCGGTGAGGCCAAGGCGAAGGCGGAGCAGGCCCGGGCCGAGGCGGCCCGTCAGGGCGGCGGCGGTGCAGTGTCCCCCGCCACCCTTGTGATCGACACCGACGAGGCGGGCTTCGAGCGCGATGTCCTGCAGCGGTCCACCGAGGTCCCGGTCGTCATCGACTTCTGGGCCGAGTGGTGCGAGCCGTGCAAGCAGCTGACTCCGCTGCTGGAGCGCCTCGTCAAGGAGTACAACGGCCGCTTCCTTCTCGCCAAGATCGACGTCGACGCCAACCAGTTGCTGATGCAGCAGTTCGGGATCCAGGGCATCCCGGCGGTCTTCGCGGTGGTCGCCGGCCAGGCGCTGCCGCTCTTCCAGGGCGCGGCGCCCGAGGCGCAGGTCCGCGCCACGCTGGACCAGCTGATCCAGGTGGCCGAGGAGCGCTTCGGTCTGACCGGCCTGGTCGTGGACGCCGAGGCGCCGGAGGCCGACGAGGCCGCTCCGGCCGCCGTGCCGGCCGGTCCGTACGACGCCCTGCTGGAGGCGGCCGTGCAGGCGCTGGACGCGGGTGACTTCGGCGGTGCGGTCCAGGCGTACAAGAACGTGCTGGCCGACGACCCGGGCAACACCGAGGCGAAGCTGGGCCTCGCGCAGGCCGATCTGCTGGGCCGCGTAAGCGACATGGACCCGCAGCAGGTCCGCAAGGACGCGGCCGACGATCCGGCCGATGTGGCCGCGCAGATCGCCGCGGCCGATCTGGACCTGGTCGGCGGCCATGTGGAGGACGCGTTCGGCCGGCTGGTCGAGACCGTGCGGCGCACGTCCGGCGAGGACCGTGACAAGGCCCGGCTGCGGCTGCTCGAGCTCTTCGAGGTCGTCGGTGCGGATGATCCGCGGGTGACTTCGGCGCGTTCGGCGCTGGCCCGGGTGCTGTTCTGACGTACCTGTCATGAGAGCGCCGTTCCGGCGTTCCCGCGGCGGTGGTGCCTGCTCGGCACCACCGCCGTTTTGGCGACACAGTGACAAAACGCGACTCCGCTTTACCAAAACTTGGTAATCCGAGCGGTTGTTACTCCGAGTACATCAATCCGCTTGTTCTGTCCGTTTATTGGCGGCAATTTCCGACTCTGTCTCAGGGGGTCGTGGCACCCAGCGTGCTCGGGTGGCGCCAGTCGGTCGTGTCGTGGTTATCAGGCCGTTACTAGCGAGTAACGAACCCCCTTGTGCCCCGGCCGGGAATGGACCACGATCGGCCACGCTCGGTCCATTACCGCACCAGCCCGGCCCCCAGCCGTGCCGCGGGTCCTTGGGTCCCCACCGAGTCGGCCGGCGGCAGTGGCGCCGGTCGCGGACAGGGGGGTTCCTGCCGAACAGCAGGGCCTGTCCGACCGGTTGCGCGACAGCGCGACCAGTGGTTGTCGCTCGGGGGTGATCGCCAGTGTTTCGGACGCACCAAGCGCCTGAAAGTACGGGCGCTCTCCTTCCCGAGGACGTAGCACTTCTCCCATCCCAGGTCGGGCCCCGCAGGTCCGGACCGGAGATGTACGTCCGAGAAGGAGGAAAGTCATGGAGTCAATGGCTCGTGGTGGAACCAGATGGAAGCGGTTCGCCCTCGTCATGGTGCCTAGTGTTGCCGCCACGGCAGCGATAGGCGTCGGCCTGGCACAGGGTGCGCTCGCCGCGTCCTTCAGTATTTCTGGCCAGGAATTCAAGGTTGAGGCCGACAAGCTCGAAGGCACCAAGTTCGTTCAGTACGGCAGTATCGCCACGGGCAAGACGCTCGAGGGCAAGGACTTCGCGGCTCCGGTCGCCGTCTCCGGGTTCAAGACTGCCAAGATCACGAACATGTGTCAGTCGGTCGTGACGCCCAACGTGCCGTTCATCGGCAACGTGAGCCTCGAGCTGACCGCCGGCCAGGACCCGAAGAACCCGGTTCTCGCCGAGGACATCTACCTGGATGTCTCGGACCTCGAGGCCGACGCCGAGTTCGGTCAGATCGACATCGGCGTTGCCGCGGGCTCGCTGGCCAAGAAGGACGGTGACCCGGGCATCCAGCCGGGCACCAAGGCCAACCCGTACGGCTTCGGCCAGCGTGCCGACACGGCGGTTCTGACCGGTGTGAAGCAGAAGGCGTGGGCGACCACGGCCGGAACCTTCAAGCTCTCCGGTCTGAAGATGAAGCTGCACAAGGGCGTCAAGGAGTGCTTCTAGAAGCTGATGCTTCTGGACGGGCGGGGACTCCGCGAGCCCCCGCCCGCTCCGCCACCTCTCCACCCTCGTTTGAGCACGACCGCTTTCCAGGGAGCTGTTTTCCATGAGCGCCGAGTCCACTGGTTCCCGCGGATTCACCTACTGGCGACTGCGTTTCCGTGCGTGGCGTCGCAGCCGGCCGTTCTGGGCGGGTCTGTTCACCATGTTCGGCGGCGTACCGATCGCTTACCTGCCGTACGCCGACGTCCGGCTCGGCAATCTCACGATCGCCATGGCCACCACCGCCGGTGCCGGCTCGCTCATCATCGGTGTTCTGCTGGTCACGCTGGGCATGACGATGTGGTTCCACACGGTCGTCCGTGTATTCGCCGGTGTCGCTGCGATCGTGCTTGCGCTGGTTTCCCTTCCGGTGTCCAACATCGGGGGATTCCTTGTGGGCTTCCTGTTCGCCTTGTTGGGTGGCGCTCTCTCGATCTCCTGGATGCCCGGCCCGCCTCCGAGCAAGGCCGCCAAGCACGGTGTGAACACTGCACAGGTCGGCGATGACGCCGACCCGTACATGGAGGAGCCCCGTCCTGACGAGGGATCCGACCCGAACGTGACCGAAACGACTGCCCACGCCGATGGCGGGAGGAACAGTGCGGGGTGACGAAACACAACAGAGCGCCGCTGACGGCGGTGCTCCTCGGGCGAGAAGCGGGCCCCGTCACGCAGCCCCCAGGAAGTCTCTGCTGACCAAGCTTCAGATGCCCGCGGGCAAGGCGATAGCCCTGGCCGCGATGCCCACCGCCGTCTTCGTCGGTATGGGTCTCACGCCGAAGCTTGCTCTCGCCGACGACAAGGAGATCCCGTTCGCGCCGGGACCGTGCGTGACCCGATCCGACGAGCCTGCCGAGTCCGAGTCGCCGTCGCCGTCCGAGTCGGCCGAGCCCTCAGCGTCCCCCTCCGCGACCGCGAACCCGGACCCTGCGCCGAGCGACACGGCCGCCGGCGAGGAGGAGGCCCCGAAGCCCGCCGAGACGCCGTCCGCCGAGTCGGTCGACAAGGCAGCAGAAGAGGCCAAGGCGCCCGCGCCGACCCCGACGCCGAGCGAGACCAGGAACCCGCTGGACCCGCTGGGTGTGGGTGACGCACTCAAGGACCTGTTCGACGGTCCCGACCCGGAGCCGACGGCAACGGCCACGCCTGCCCCGAGCGAGACCAAGCCGGCGGACGAGCCGTCCAAGCCTGCCGAAGAGCCGGCTGAAGAGCCTGCCGAGAAGCCGGCGGACAAGCCGGCCGAGAAGCCCGCCGACACGGCGGGCGACACGGTCGACAAGACCGAGGAAGCGATCAGGGACGCCGCCGACAAGGCCGGCGCCACGGTCGAGGAGCTGGACGAGGACGCCAAGGGTCTCGACGCCAAGCAGGACGAGGACATCCCGGACGGCGCGAAGCCCCGCTTCCCGTGCCCGACCGCGGACCCGGAGGCCCTGGCCGACGCCCAGCTCGAGCCGGGCCGGCCGCTGCTCCCGGACGACCCGTGGATCCTGGAGAGTTCGAAGCTCACCCTGACGGGCCTGGACTACAAGGGCATCGTCGAGGTGAAGACCGGCAGCGGCAAGATCAAGAAGGTGCTGAAGTTCACCGCCGAGGGCGTGGACATCAAGGACCTGCACCAGCTGGTGGTCGGCCCCAACGGCACGACCGCACACGTCAAGGCTCGTCAGGGCTCCACCTCGACGATCCGGGGCGGCACGGTGACGATGTACACGGAGGAGCTGAAGGGCAACCTCTTCGGCATCATCCCGATCACCTTCAGCCCGAAGTCGCCGCCGCCGCTGAACGTTCCGTTCGCGATGTTCACCGACGTGAAGGTCACCCAGGCCGGCCAGTTCGGCGGGAACCTGACGGTCCCCGGCCTGAACAACTACTTCACCGGCGGCAACGCCGGCTGATACCTCCGGGAGCCGCACAAGGCTGTGGGCCGCACCCCTTCGGGGGTGCGGCCCACAGTCGTTCCCGCTCGTCGGGCCGACGCGTCCGACCACCTTCTCTGAGATCATTTCAGGCATGGACATCAAGGATGTGCTGGCGGACTACGCGAAGGCCGGCGGGGTGGGCATCCCCAGGCCGGGAGCCGCGCTGGACGACATCGCCGGCGTACTCGGCCCGCCCGTCGATGCCGACCACTTCCCGAACCCGGAGAAGTCCTGGCCCCGGACCTTCGCCTACGGGGACGTGCGCCTGGAGGTCTGCCGCTGCCGCAGGATCAAGCAGGTCGCGCTCAGCACCTGGACCGACACCGTGGACGTGCCGACCGGGCAGCCGGGAGAGACGCGGACCATCGCGGCGACAACCACGTTCGCGGACCTGAAAGAGGTACTCGCGTCGGCCGGGACCGACTGGGAGCTGTGGGAGCTCCCCACGGTGAGAAGTCAGTTCACCGTCATCGTCGGCGAGTACCCGCGGGACGTCCACTTCACCTTCCACGTCCCGGACCCCGACGCACCCGACCGCGCCACGCTGCACAGCGCGATCTCGAAGGACCTCGAACACACCTGCCCCGCGGACGCGTAGAACGGACGAGGGCCGGTTCCGCGACGGCGCGGACCGGCCCCTCCGGCAACCACCGAGGGTCAGCCGCGGCCGGCCACGTCCGACTCCTTCCGCCTGACCGCCGAGCGGGACGGCGTCACGGAGCACTGCACGTTCCACCGCTCAGCGGAGGGACTGCTGTCCGGTGTCCACTGGGATGAGCCCATCGAACTGCTCCGGGACTTCGAACCGTTGAGGGCACTGAACAAGGCCGCGTTCCGTATCGCGCAGGGGGAGGACGTTCCTCTCCCGCTGACACTGGGCTGACCCACGGGGGTGTCCGGCGGACACTCGTTCGCCGGGCACCACCATGCACCGTGGTCGTGAGGACCAATCGGGAGCGTTCCGCGGTGACGGTCGAGAGGGCGGCCCCGGCATCCCTGCCGAGAGCCGCCCTCGTCACGTGCGCGCAGGCCGTGTCAGCTGTGCGACTCCCCGCCGAGGTGGTGCACCCGCACCATGTTCGTCGTGCCGGGGACGCCAGGGGGCGACCCCGCCGTGATGACCATGATGTCGCCCTCGTGGTACCGCTGGAGCTTCAGCAGCGCCGCGTCGACGTGGTCCACCATCGCGTCCGTCGTCTCCACGAACGGCGCGAGGAAGGATTCCACTCCCCAGCTGAGGGTCAGCTGGTTGCGGGTGGACTCGTCGGTCGTGAAGGCCAGGATCGGCTGCTTGGCGCGGTAACGGGACAGCCGCCGGGCCGTGTCGCCGGACTGGGTGAAGGCCACCAGGGCCTTGCCGTCCAGGAAGTCGGCGATCTCGCAGGCCGCGCGAGCGACCGAGCCGCCCTGCGTGCGCGGCTTCTTGCCCGGGACCAGGGGCTGCAGGCCCTTGGCGAGCAGTTCCTCCTCCGCCGCGGTGACGATCTTCGACATCGTCTTGACCGTCTCGATCGGGTACGCGCCGACCGACGACTCCGCGGACAGCATGACCGCGTCCGCACCGTCCAGGATCGCGTTGGCGACATCGGACGCCTCGGCACGCGTCGGGCGGGAGTTGGTGATCATCGACTCCATCATCTGGGTCGCCACGATCACCGGCTTGGCGTTGCGGCGGCACAGTTCGATGAGGCGCTTCTGCACCATCGGGACCCGCTCCAGCGGGTACTCGACGGCCAGGTCGCCGCGCGCCACCATCACCGCGTCGAACGCCGCCACGACGTCGGCCATGTTCTCGACGGCCTGCGGCTTCTCGACCTTGGCGATGACCGGGACCCGGCGGCCCTCCTCGTCCATCACCTTGTGGACGTCCTTGACGTCGTCGGCGTCGCGGACGAAGGAGAGGGCGACCATGTCGCAGCCCATCCGCAGCGAGAACCGCAGGTCCTCGACGTCCTTCTCGGACAGGGCGGGGACGTTGACCGCCGTGCCGGGCAGGTTGATGCCCTTGTGGTCGGAGATGACACCGCCCTCGATCACGATGGTCTTGACCTGCTGGCCGTCGACCTCGGTGACCCGCAGTTCGACGTTGCCGTCGTTGATCAGGATCTGGTCGCCCTTGGAGACATCGCCGGGCAGTCCCTTGTACGTGGTGCCGCAGATGGACTTGTCCCCGGGGACGTCCTCGGTGGTGATGGTGAACTCGTCACCCCGCACCAGCTCGACGGGGCCCTCGGCGAAGGTTTCCAGACGGATCTTGGGACCCTGGAGATCCACCAGCACGCCCACGGCGTGGCCGGTTTCCCCGGACGCCTGGCGGACGCGGTGGTACCGCTCCTCGTGCTCAGCGTGGGTCCCGTGGCTCATGTTGAAACGGGCCACGTTCATGCCGGCCTCGATGAGCGCTTTCAGCTGCTCGTAGGAGTCGACGGCGGGGCCCAGTGTGCAAACGATTTTGGAACGGCGCATAAGGCGGATCCTATCGGTTTGTTTCGTCGCGGAATATTCCGTCTGGTGGAATGTACAAATGGGCGGCCGGCCGCTCAGGCGTTCAGTAATTCATTTCAGATCACATTTCAGGCTTTCACCAGCTCAAAGGTCTGTCGGGCGATCTCCAGTTCCTCGTCCGTGGGGACCACGGCCACTGCCACCCGTGCGTAATCCGCCGAGATCAGCCGCGGTTCGTCCGACCGCAGGGCGTTCCGCTCGGTGTCCAGCACCAGTCCCAGCTCCTCCAGGCCGGCGATGGCGGCCTGGCGCACCGGTGCCGCGTTCTCGCCGACCCCGGCCGTGAACACGACCGCGTCCACCCGGCCGAGCACCGCGTAGTAGGCGCCGATGTACTTCTTCAGCCGGTGGATGTAGATGTCGAAGGCCAGCCGCGCCCGCTCGTCGCCCTCGTCGATCCGGCGGCGGATCTCCCGCATGTCGTTGTCACCGCACAGACCGACCAGACCGCTCTTCTTGTTCAGCAGGACGTCGATCTCGTCCGCCGACATTCCGGCCACCCGCTTGAGGTGGAAGGTGACCGCCGGATCGATGTCACCGGACCGTGTGCCCATCACCAGCCCCTCCAAGGGGGTGAGACCCATCGAGGTGTCCAGGCACCGGCCGGCCGCGACCGCCGACGCCGACGCGCCGTTGCCGAGGTGCAGCACGATGACGTTCACCTCGGACGGGTCCTTGCCGAGCAGGGCGGCCGTGCGGCGCGAGACATACGCGTGCGAGGTGCCGTGGAAGCCGTAGCGGCGGATGCGGTGGGCGTCGGCCGTCGCCACATCGATGGCGTAGCGCGCGGCGTGCTCCGGCATCGTGGTGTGGAAGGCGGTGTCGAACACCGCGACCTGCGGCAGGTCCGGGCGCAGTGCCTGGGCCGTACGGATACCGGTGATGTTGGCCGGGTTGTGCAGCGGTGCCACCGGGACCAGCCGCTCGATCTCCGCCAGCACCTCGTCCGTGATCACCGTGGGCGCGGAGAACCGCAGACCGCCGTGCACCACCCGGTGGCCGATCGCCGCGAGCTCGGGCGAGTCGAGGCCGAGCCCGTCGTGCGCCAGCTCCTCGGCGACCGCCTTCAAAGCCGCGTTGTGATCGGCGATCGGCCCGGTGCGCTCGCGCTTCTCGGCGCCGCCGCCGGCCAGCGGAGTGTGCACCAGACGGGACGTCTCCTCACCGATCCGCTCGACGAGACCGATCGCGAGCCGGGAGTTGTCGCGCATGTCCAGCAGTTGGTACTTCACCGACGACGAGCCGGAATTGAGGACCAGGACGCGGGTGGGGGAGGCGGATGCGGAGGCGGTCATGCGGGCAGCTCCTCACCCTGGGACTGGATCGCGGTGATCGCGACCGTGTTCACGATGTCGCTGACGAGCGCGCCGCGCGACAGGTCGTTGACCGGCTTGCGCAGACCCTGCAGCACCGGGCCGACCGCGACGGCGCGCGCCGAACGCTGTACGGCCTTGTACGTGTTGTTGCCGGTGTTCAGGTCCGGGAAGATCAGCACCGTCGCCTGCCCGGCCACCTCGGACTCCGGCAGCTTGGTGGCCGCCACCGACGGATCGACGGCGGCGTCGTACTGGATCGGGCCCTCGACCCTCAGGTCCGGGCGGGCCGTGCGCACCAGCTTCGTCGCCTCGCGCACCTTGTCCACATCGGCGCCGGAGCCCGAGCTGCCGGTGGAGTACGACAGCATCGCGATGCGCGGCTCCACGCCGAAGCGGGCCGCGGTCGCCGCCGACTGGATCGCGATGTCGGCCAGCTGCTCGGCGTCCGGGTCCGGGTTGACCGCGCAGTCGCCGTACACCAGCACCCGGTCCGCCAGGCACATGAAGAAGACCGAGGAGACGATCGCTGCCTCCGGTTTCGTCTTGATGATCTCGAAGGACGGGCGGATCGTCGCGGCCGTGGAGTGCACGGCCCCGGACACCATGCCGTCGGCCAGGCCCTCCTCCACCATCAGCGTGCCGAAGTAGTTCACGTCGGCGACCACGTCGTACGCCAGCTCCTCCGTCACGCCCCGGTGCGCGCGCAGCGCCGCGTACCGCTCGGCGAAGCCCTGGCGCAGCTCGGAGGTCTGCGGGTCGATCAGCTGGGCCCCGCTCAGATCGATGCCGAGGTCGGCGGCCTTCTTGCGGATCACCTCGGTGTCGCCGAGCAGCGTCAGATCGCAGACGTCGCGGCGCACCAGCACATCGGCGGCGCGCAGTACCCGCTCCTCGGTGCCCTCGGGCAGCACCACCCGGCGGCGGTCGGCCCGGGCCTGCTCCAGGAGGTCGTGCTCGAACATCATCGGCGTGACCCGGCCGCTGCGCGCCACCGCCAGGCGGGCCAGCAGATCGGCGCTGTCCACATGGCGCTCGAACAGACCGAGCGCGGTCTCCGCCTTGCGGGGCGTGGCCGCGTTCAACTTGCCCTCGAGGCCGAAGAGTTCGGTGGCGGTGGGAAAACTGGTGCCGGACACGAGGACCACCGGCGTGCCGGGGGCGAGACGTGCGGCGAGGGTGAGGATCTCCTCGCTCGGCCGCTCGTTCAGCGTCAGCAGCACACCCGCGATGGGCGGAGTGCCCGCGGAGTGGGCGGCGAGCGCGCCCACGACCAGGTCGGCGCGGTCGCCCGGGGTGACCACCATGCAGCCGGGGGTCAGGGCGGTCAGGAAGTTCGGCAGCATCGCACCGCCGAAGACGAAGTCGAGGGCGTCGCGGGCCAGACCCGAGTCGTCGCCGAGCAGCACGGTGCCGTCCAGCGCGTGGGCGATCTGGGCGACGGTGGGGGCGGCGAGCGCCGGGTCGTCCGGCAGGACGTAGCAGGGCACGGGGAGGCGGGCCGCCAGCCGCTCGGCTATCTCCTCGCGTTCCTCGGGCGCGACCCGGTTCGCGACCATGGCGAGAACATTGCAGCCCAGGGCCTCGTACGCGCGGCAGGCGTTGCGGGTCTCGGCGCGTACGGACTCGGCGGGCTGGTCCTTGCCGCCGACGACCGCGATCACGGACGCGCCGAACTCGTTGGCGAGCCGGGCGTTGAGCGCGAGCTCGTCGGGGAGCTGGGTGTCCAGGTAGTCGGTGCCGAGCACCAGGACCACCTCGTACTCCCTGGCCACCCGGAGAAACCGCTCGACGAGCCGGGAGACCAGTTCGTCGGTACCCTTCTCCGCCTGCAGAGCCGCGGCCTCCTGGTAGTCCATGCCGTACACGGACGCCGGGTCCTGCGAGAGGCGGTAGCGGGCGCGCAACAGATCGAACAGGCGGTCGGGGCCGTCGTGGACCAGGGGACGGAAGACGCCGACCCGGTCCACCTGGCGGGTCAGGAGCTCCATGACCCCCAGCTCGACCACCTGCCGGCCGTCCTTGCGGTCGATCCCGGTCACATACACGCTGCGCGCCACGCGTGCTCTCCCGTCCACTGCGTCGTCGGTGATTGAGTGTGCACTTCTGCCTCTGCGGCTGCCCGAATCCGAGCGTGCGAAATGGCCGCCCGGGGCGGCACTTCCCTCTTGACAATACCCCTGCGGGTGGCTAGAGCGCCTGTCGGGCAAAGGGGGTTGCGGGGCATGGCCGAAGGGCCCGCGAGCAGGGCCGGGGACCGTACGGCGCAGCGGCCGGGAGCGCGGCGTCCGGGCCGTCCATGGGACAATTGGATCCGGCTCACATGCACCATCGAGGAGCAGGAGACACGGCACGATGCGCATCGGAGTTCTCACCGCAGGCGGCGACTGCCCCGGGCTGAACGCAGTGATCCGGTCGGTTGTGCACCGGGCCCTGACCGGGCACGGCGACGAAGTCATCGGTTTCGAGGACGGGTTCAAGGGTCTGCTCGACGGTCACTACCGGCCACTCGATCTCAACGCGGTCAGCGGCATTCTCGCCCGCGGCGGCACGATCCTCGGCTCCGCCCGGCTGGAGCGCGGGCGTCTGCGCGAAGCCGCCGAGACAGCAGCGGAGTTGGCGAAGCAGTACGGCATCGACGCGCTCATCCCCATCGGCGGCGAGGGGACGCTCACCGCGTCCCGGATCCTGGCCGATGCCGGAATGCCCGTCGTCGGTGTTCCCAAGACCATCGACAACGACATCTCCTCCACCGACCGCACCTTCGGCTTCGACACCGCCGTCACGGTCGCCACCGAGGCCATCGACCGGCTGAAGACCACCGCCGAATCCCATCAGCGGGTGATGGTCGTCGAGGTCATGGGCCGCCACGCGGGCTGGATCGCACTGGAGTCCGGTATGGCGGGCGGCGCGCACGGCATCTGCCTGCCCGAGCGGCCCTTCCAGGTCGAGGACCTGGTCAAGATGGTCGAGGAGCGCTTCGCCCGCGGCAAGAAGTTCGCCGTCATCTGCGTCGCCGAGGGCGCCCACCCTGCCGAGGGCTCGATGGAGTACGCCAAGGGCGAGATCGACCAGTTCGGCCATGAGCGCTTCGAGGGCATCGGCAACACGCTGGCCGCGGAACTGGAGAGGCGCCTGGGCAAGGAGGCCAAGCCGGTGATTCTCGGACATGTCCAGCGAGGCGGCACACCGACCGCGTACGACCGGGTGCTCGCCACGCGCTTCGGCTGGCACGCGGTGGAGGCCGCGCACCGGGGCGAGTTCGGCAGGATGACCGCGCTCCGCGGGACAGAGGTGCAGATGGTGCCGCTGGCCGAGGCGGTGACCCAGCTCAAGACCGTGCCCGAGAACCGGGTGTTCGAGGCCGAGTCCGTCTTCTGACCCGGCCCGCCGCTCCTCTGCGTACCGAACGGCCTTGATCGCCCCCCGTCGACGATCAAGGCCGTCCGCCTTCCCCCGTGCCCCTTGAGCGGCTCCCCTCTCCTGCCGCGCTCGGGGATGGCGCAGATCACTCTTGAGTTCATCCGCGCCGCTCGCAAGGCTGTTCACTGTCCGGGACGTGTCCCACCTTGTCCCAGCAGGTGAGTCGCGAGAAGGAGAGTGGATGGCCGTCGCCGGGAGCGGTGCTCCGGATCCGGAACAGGCGTCCGGCTCCGCCGAGTTCGTCGCCGCGTTACAGGCCCTGAAGGACTGGTCGGGCCTGACCTACCGGGAGTTGACGTCCCGGGCGGAAGCGGTCGGCGACGTACTGCCGCGCTCCACCATGGCCAACATGCTCAGCCGCAGCACCGTGCCGCGCGAGGAACTGGTCGCGGCGTACGTGCGAGCCTGCGGGTGCGGTCCCGCAGATGTGGACACCTGGCTGCATGTACGCAAGGAGCTCGCGCGGGGCGAGCGCCAGGCCGGGGAGATGTCGCAGCCGGACGCCCTGTCGCGGGACCCGGAGGAGGCCGAGGGGGCCGACGCGCCCGAGCCGCCGCTCGATCCGTCCGGACCTCCGGTGCCGCGCAGGCGTTCCCGTGCCGCCCTGACGGCGGCAGCGGTCGTCGCGACGGGCGTGGCCGCGCTCGCGCTGACCCTCGCCTTCCGCGACTCCGACTCGGCGGGCGAGAAGCCGGCGGGGGAGAAGGAGGAGGCCGCCTTCACCCCGCTGAGCTCTCCGTCGCCCGGGCCGATCCGGATCAAGGCCGTGCACTCCGGTCTGTGTCTCGCCGAGCGCGGTGGCCAGAACGGGCAGCTGTACCAGCTGCCGTGCTCGCCGGACTCCATCCCGAGCTTCTCGCTGAAGCGGGTCGACGCCGGCTGGCGGCTCGTGACCTTCCACCCGAAGTTCGGCGAGGGCTGCACCGGCGTCATGGACAAGTCGACGGAGGTCGGAGCCCCGGTCGAGGACCAGGAATGCGGCAAACGCGGCCCGGCCGAGGCCTTCCGCCTGGAGCCGGTCGGCCAGCCTGTCCGCGGCTTCCGGTTGCGTCCCCTGCACACCGAGCTGTGCGCCGGGGTGCTGGGCGGAGCCACCCGGAAGGGCGCCGAGATACGCCAGTTGACCTGTACCGAGGAGACGAAGGGCCAGCTCTTCGCGCTCGAGCGCGGAAGGTCCGGACCGGAGCCGACGTCCTGAACCGGACCAGCTGCCGCCGCACGTCGACGGGGCGGGGCCTATGACTGTCCGGACAGCGCCCTACCCGCGGGCCAGTTCCCAGAAGTGGTCGGTGATCCGGTCCAGGAACCTTCGGCCCGCCTCCCCGGTGTCCTGCGATGCCGTGCCCCAGCTCAGCGTCGCCACCATCAGGGACTGGTAGTCGGTGTGCAACTGCTCCAGCACGTCCTCCAGTTCGCGGCGCTCCAGCGGCAGCATCCTGGCCACCGGCCGGACGTACGCCTGCCAGCGTGCGGTCACCGCGTCCCGCAGCAGCTGCGCAAGCTCCCGGTCGCGGCCGGTCGCCGCCAGCAGGTCGCGCAGTGTCAGCCCGAGCACGGCGCCGAGCGCCGCGGTCTGCCGCTCGTTGCCGCGCCAGCGGCCCGTCTCCTCCATCCGCAGGTACGCCGTCACCTCGACGCCGAGCCGGCGTGCCAGGTCGTCGGGTGTCATACCGCGGGCGATACGGTGCTCCCGCAGCGTCCGGGCCGCGGCGAGCAGCTCCCCGGGCGCGCACCACAGCACCCCTGCGAGCGCGGTCAGTTCATGGGCGTCGGGGGAGGCGATCCCGCGCTCCCACGCCACGACCGTGTCCGGAGTGACATGGAGTCCGTACTGGGCGCCCAGCCCGTACGCGACATGGCCGGGTGCCATCCCGAGGGCCTCGCGGAGCCGGCGCGCGGCGGGGGCGTTGAACGGCGGGGACGGGGTCTGCACGCGGACAAGGTACGGGTGGCGGTGGCCCGGCGACTACGGTGCGTACACCCAAAGCAACAACTCGTAGGAACGTCCGAGTTGATCACCCTTTGCTAACGTCGGGGCGTACCGCCGGCCGCTGGGGGAATGTGTGCGGACGTTACTGTCAAGTACGGGGCCGCGCAAGACCGCTGTGCTCGTCCTGGCTCTGGCCCTGCTGGCCGCGGCGGGACTCCTGGTCCGCGCACAGCTGCTGCGGGACGGACAACTCGACGACAACCGGGACCGGTTGAGGTCCGCCTGCCAGGGACTTCTGCCGCACGAGGAGCTGGCGCGCCGGCTGCCCGACGACCAGGACGTCGTACCCGACGAGTACGGCACCGTCCTCGACCCGGGGCAGGAGAGCCGGGCGCTGCTGGACTGCAGGCTGCCGTGGGGTGCCGGTCGTGAGGTCCGACTGCGGGCCGAGGCGCTGCTCGCCCGGCAGCTGGCCCTGCCGGGCGACAGTGACGGCCCGTTCCTGTACCGACTGTCCACCGGGGCCGAGGGATTCGTCCACCGGTTCGAGAGGCGTGGCCGCGCCGAAGCCATCGCATCGGTGCTGGTCCACTGCCCGAAGGGGGTGCGGGCGCGCGGAGGACGGAGCACGGGTGTCCGGGTGGCCGTACAGCTGCCGGCCGATGACCGCGCCGCCGACCGGCTGCTGGCCGCCCGGACCGCGCTCTCCTTCGCCGACTGGGTCACCGGACGGCTCGGCTGCGGGGCCGCAGCCCTTCGCACAACGACCCGCGCCCCGGCCGGTTCTCCGCCGTCCGGCCACGCTATGTGCGCCTGGCTGGACCCGGAACGGGCGGATCGGGCCGCGGGCCGCTGGACCCACTCCGGCAGCCGCCGCTTCACCACCTGGCAGAACAGTTGCACCGGCCGCCGCGAGAAGGGGGCTCCCGCACCACGACGACTGGAACTCGAGGGCGTCGAGACCCACAGCGCCGCCGGGGCACTGGGGCGTGAGCTGTACGAGACCGAGTTCTTCACCGGGCCCGAGGCGGACCCCGACGGAGTCAGAACCTTCCACTACGCCGGGGACGGGGGCACGTTCCACCTCTATGCCACCTCCGTCTGCGACGGCGGCCCCGTTCATCACCGGGTCTCCGTGAAGCCCCACATCACCTACGACGACCAGGGCATGGCACGGCTGACCGCGGCGGACTGGTCCCGGATCACCGCGGACACCCGCGCGGTGTTCGACCGCTGCATGAACGCCGATGACGGCTGGCCCCGGCGGTCCCACTGCCGCAGGACCACGGTGCAGGAGGAGCTTTCGTGACCGCCCCGCCGACCGCCCGTACCCGCACACTCGCGGCCACGGCAGGCGCGCTCCTGCTGCTGACAGCCGGCTGGCTGTTCCTGAACGGCGATCTCGACCGCTGGACCGGATCACGTGCACTCGCGGGAGCCTGCGACGGCGTACTCGCGCAGGACGAGACACGGAAGGTCCTCGGAGACGGGGCTCTTGCCGAGGACGCCGTCCGCCGTCACAGCGAGGACGGCAGCACCGGCGGCGAACGCTCGCTGCTGGTCCGCTGTGTCATCGAGCGTGTCACCGGACAGCCGGCCGTGGAGGGCGAGGTCGAGGTGACCGTCCACGGCGTGCCCACGCCGGAGGCCGGTCGGGTCCAGGACGCCCTGTACCGGGGCACGCACTCCGTCCGGCCCGTACCGCTCGGTCACGGCTGGAACGGCTTCTACGCCTCGGACGGCGAGAGGGCACCGCCGCCGTCCTGCTCGACTGTCCCGGCGTCCCCGGCGACCTGCTGGTCACCGTGCTCGCGGACGTGGACGGATACAACGCGGACAACCCCGCGCACCGCACCCGTGTGGCGCGGCTGGCCACCGCCACCGCCGGGCGGGCCGCCGACCGCTGGGACTGCGGCGCGCCCCGGGGCACGGCGCCGCGCACGGTTCCGCTGCCGACCGGTGACGACGAGTCCGTGGACCCCGGCCGGGCGAAGGGGACCTGCGCCGGGGTACCCGGCCGCGGCGGGACGTCCCGGGTCTGGGAGAGTCCCCGGGGTGACTCCCCGCGCGAACAGTGCGCGCTGGGCGGAGTGTGGGAGCCGTCCAGTGTGCTGGACGCCTACTACGGTCCGTACGCCGAGGACATGCGCCGCCGGCTGGAGGGCGAGCAGCCCGTCCAAGCCGTGCTGTACGCAGCGAGCGCGCTGTGCCCGGACACGGACGAGCCCGCGCTCTATGTGCTCCACTCCACGCACTCCACGCTGTCCGCCGCCGACGCGCGCGCCACGCTCACGGCGTTCGCCCGGCGCTCCGCCACGGCGCACGGATGCGACGCACCCACGCAACCCGAGCGCCCGGACCCGCCGGAGCCCGGCCGGGGCTGAAGTGGACGGTGCCCGTGAGGTGGTTCAGCGGGTGGTGCGGATCCAGCGGTACTGAAGCTCAGGGCGCCCGATCTGGCCGTACTGGGGGCTGCGCGCGGCTCGCCCGTCGGTGACCAGATGCTCCAGATAGCGGCGCGCGGTGATCCGTGAGATCCCGACCGCCGCGGCGGCCTCGGTGGCCGTCAGCCCCTCGGCGCTGTCCCGCAGCGTGCGGGTCACCGCCTCGAGGGTGGGGCCGCTGAGTCCCTTGGGCAGCGTGGCGGCCCGGGGTGCGCGCAGGGCGGCGAGGGCACGGTCGACCTCGTCCTGCCCGCTGGCTTCACCGGCCGCGGCGCGGAACTCGGCGTACCGGGTGAGACGGTCGCGCAGGGTCGCGAAGGTGAAGGGCTTCAGCACGTACTGGACCACGCCGAGCGACACGCCCTCCCGGACGACGGCGAGATCGCGGGCGGAGGTGACGGCGATGACGTCCGCCGAGTGGCCGGCGGCGCGCAGGGACCGGACGAGCTGCAGCCCGTGCCCGTCGGGCAGATACAGATCGAGGAGGAGGAGATCGATCGGGGTCCGCTCCAGCGCGCGTACGGCCTGCCCGCGCGAATGCGCGACCCCGGCGACGGCGAACCCGGGGACGCGGCCGACATAGAGCGCATGCGCATCGGCGGCTACGGGGTCGTCCTCGACGACAAGGACCCGGATCGTCATGCCCAAGCCTCCGCAGGTCCTGCCCCGGAGCTCCGCGCCCGTCTCATGCGCGTACCTCCTCGGTCCGCAGCGGCAGCCGTACGGTGAATTCCGCGCCGCCGTCCGCCCCTTGCGCCACGGTGACGGTACCCCCTCCCCGCTGCACGGCCTGCTGCACCAGCGCGAGCCCGATCCCACGGCCGGGCCCGTGCGTGGACCACCCGCGCCGGAAGACGTCCTGTGCGCGCTCCGGATCGACCCCGGGGCCGGTGTCGGTGACGCGCAGCAGCAGCTCGCCGCTGTCGACACGAGCCGTCACCGTCACCCGCGCCCGACCGGGCCCGGCCCCGGTGCCGGCGACGCCGGCGAGCGGGTCGGCCGTACCGACCGTGGTACGGACGGGCCGGCCCGCGCCGCCGTCCGGCTCCGCCGGGGCTGCGCCCGGCCGTGCTGCCTCGTCGCGTACCGGCTCCGCCGGGCCTGCCGGGGCTGCGGCGGTACGGGGTGGCTCCGGCGAGCCCGTCCCGCCGGTGGTCACGCCGGCTTCGGCGGTCGCAGGTTCCAGAGCGGTCACCGATTCCGGAGTGGGCGAGCCGTCTCCCGGTCGCGTCGGTGCCGGGATCGCCGCGGCCCGCGCCGTCGGCTCCGACGCCGCGTCGACCGCGTTGTCGATGAGGTTGCCCAGGATCGTCACCAGGTCACGGGCCGGGAGCGTCCGCGGCAGGACGCCGTCGTCGATGCGGCTGTCCTGCGTGAGGACCAGCTCCACACCGCGCTCGTTCGCCTGCGCCGCCTTGCCCAGCAGCAGCGCCGCCAGCACCGGCTCGCCGACCGCTGCCACGACGCGGTCGGTCAGGGCCTGGGCCAGTTCCAGCTCCGCGGTCGCGAACTCGACCGCCTCGTCGGAGCGGCCGAGTTCGATCAGCGACACCACCGTGTGCAGGCGGTTGGCGGCCTCGTGGGCCTGGGAGCGCAGCGCCTGGGTGAAGCCCCGTTCCGAGTCCAGCTCGCCGGACAGTGCCAGCAGCTCGGTGTGATCGCGCAGGGTCACCACCGTGCCCCGCTGCTCCCCGCCGACGACCGGCTGTGTGTTCACCACCACGACCCGGTCCGCGGTCAGATGGACCTCGTCGACGCGGGGCTCGGACGCCAGCAGCGCGCCCGTGAGCGGGGCAGGCAGGCCCAGTTCGGCGACCGGGCGCCCCACCGCGTCCTCGCCCAGACCCAGCAGCTCGCGCGCCCCGTCGTTGGCGAGGGCGATCCGCCGCCGGCCGTCCAGCATCACCAGACCCTCGCGCACCGCGTGCAGTGCGGCCTGGTGGTAGTCGTGCATCCGGCTCAACTCGGCCGCGTTCATGCCGTGCATGTGCCGCCGCAGCCGCGCATTGATCACATACGTGCCGATGCCGCCGAGCGCCAGTGCCGTTCCCGCGACCCCCAGCAGCGCCGTGACCTGCTTGGCCACCTGCTCGCTGATCTCCTGGATCGTGATTCCGGCGCTGACGATCGCGACGAGCCGGTTGCCGTCGTACACCGGCGCGACCGTGCGGACCGAGGGGCCGAGCGTCCCCAGGTGCTTCTCGCTGTAGATCTCGCCCCGGAGCGCCGGGGCGATATGGCCGAGATACGTCCGCCCGATCTGACCCGGCTCCGGATGGGTCCAGCGCCTCCCGTGCGTATCCATGATCACGACGAAGTCGACCCCGGCGTCCTTGCGCAGCGACTCCGCATACGGCTGCAGCACGCTCGACGGGTCCGCCGAGCGCACCGCCTCGATGACCGAGGGCGAGTGCGCGGCGGCCGCCGCCGTCGCGGTGGACTGCAGCCGTGCGGCCTCCTCCGCCTGCGAGCGGTCGGTGACGTACGCGAACAGCGCGCAGCCCGCGACGATCGCGGCGACCAGCACGACCTGCATCGCGAACAGCTGGCCCGCGAGGCTGCGGGGACGGGGAATGCGCATGCGGCAAGTCTGCCTGGCCGGATTTGCGTGAACGAAACGAACGTAAGGGTGACCGGGGTCACAGGGTGGTGGATATTCACGGCATCCATCGGGACATGGACGCAATGAACATCGAGGAGGACCCCGTGGCCACAGGAGCCGTCAGGCGGGACCGGACCCACTATCTCTACATCGCCGTGATCATCGCGGTCGCGCTCGGCATCACCGTCGGCCTGGCCGCTCCCGAGTTCGCCGTCGAGCTCAAGCCGATCGGCACCGGCTTTGTGAACCTGATCAAGATGATGATCTCGCCGATCATCTTCTGCACGATCGTGCTGGGCATCGGCTCGGTACGCAAGGCCGCGAAGGTGGGCGCGGTCGGCGGCATAGCGCTCGGCTACTTCCTGGCGATGTCGATGGTCGCTCTGGGCATCGGCCTGGTCGTCGGCAACATTCTCGACCCCGGTACGGGTCTGGCGCTGACCGACGCGGTCAAGGAGGCGGGCCAGGGGCAGGTCGAGGCCGAGGCCAAGGACACGACCGAATTCCTGCTCGGCATCATCCCGACCACGATCGTCTCCGCCTTCACCGGCGGAGAGGTCCTGCAGACCCTCCTCGTCGCCCTGCTCGCGGGCTTCGCGCTGCAGGCGATGGGCGCGGCCGGCCGGCCGGTGCTCCGCGGCGTGGAGCACATCCAGCGGCTCGTCTTCCGCATCCTCGCCATGGTGATGTGGGCCGCGCCGATCGGCGCCTTCGGCGCGATCGCCGCGGTGACCGGTTCGGCCGGTCTCGACGCCCTCAAGAGTCTCGCCGTGCTGATGCTCGGCTTCTACGTGACGTGTTTCCTGTTCGTCTTCATCGTGCTCGGAGCGCTGCTGCGGGTCGTGGCGGGCCTCAACATCTTCACGCTGTTCAAGTATCTGGGCCGTGAGTTCCTGCTGATCCTGTCCACCTCCTCCTCCGAGTCCGCCCTTCCGCGGCTCATCGCGAAGATGGAGCACCTGGGCGTGAGCAAGCCGGTCGTCGGCATCACCGTCCCGACCGGATACTCCTTCAACCTCGACGGCACCATGATCTACATGACCATGGCCTCGCTCTTCATCGCCGATGCCATGGGCAACCCGATGTCGATCGGGGAGCAGATCGCGCTGCTCCTGTTCCTCTTCGTCGCATCGAAGGGCGCTGCGGGCGTCACGGGTGCGGGCCTGGCGACGCTGGCGGGCGGGCTGCAGTCGCACCGGCCGGAGCTGGTCGACGGCGTCGGCCTGATCGTCGGTATCGACCGATTCATGAGCGAGGCGCGGGCCCTGACGAACTTCGCGGGCAACGCGGTCGCGACGGTGCTGGTCGGCACCTGGACGAAGGAGATCGACAAGCAGCAGGTGACGGACGTGCTCGCCGGACGTGTCCCGTTCGACGAGACGACGCTCCTGGACGACCATGCACCGGCGCCCGCAGACGTCCCCGGCCAGCGGGACGAGGCGGAGGACGAGAGGGCGCCCGTGAAGGTCTGACCTCCTGCGCGGCAAGCAGCGGGCCCCGGCACCCTCCGGCCGGGGCCCGCCTTCGTGCCCGCCCTGGTCAGGCCGAGGGGAAGGAGAACACCGAGCATGTCGTCGTCCCGTGGGCGTACAGCTTCCCGTCCTCGATCCCGACGACCCGTGCCTCCGCCGTCGCGGTGGTCCGGCCGACATGCACGGCTGTGCCGGTGACCCGCAGTGGCCGGGTGTCGGCGAAGACCGGACGGATCAGGTTCACATTGAGCTGGGTCGTGGTGTACGTGGAACCCGCCGGCAGCCTGCTCATCACCGCCGAGCCGAGCGCCGCATCCATCACCGAAGCGAGATAGCCGCCGTGGACACTGCCCATCGGGTTGTACAGGTACTCGCCGTGTTCCGTCTCGAAGACCGCCAGGCCGTCCCCGACCTCCGTGAAACGGAACCCGAGGGTGCTCATGATCGGGGCGGCGGGGAAACGCCCGTCGATCCCCGCCTGGAGGATCTCACGCCCCGTCATCTTCAGGATGTCGGCGCTGGGGCGCACGGGTGCGCCCCAGGTGTGCATACGGGACCGGGTCGGGGCGAGCGTCTGCTCGTCGCTGGTGTCTGTGCTCATGCGGCGAATCTAGGACCGGCGCCCGGCGTGGGGGAGTGGCGTATCCGACCCGCTTGATAGCGATCCCGACGCCGACGAGCAGGCGGGGCCTGCGCGGCGCACGACCGGGCCCCGGCCCCCGTGCGGCGGCTCCCGGATGGCCGGAACGCCACCTGTGCCCAAAGGTGAAACCGTCTGCCGCACCCGCGGCGCATCGGGAAACGGGAGAGGCACATGCCGAAATACCTGGTCCAGGCCAGTTACACGGCCGAGGGAACCAAGGGCCTGCTCGCCGAGGGCGGCTCGGGCCGCAAGGAGGCCGTGGAGCAGGAGGTCAGGTCCTGCGGAGGCACGCTCGAGTGGATGTACTTCGCGTTCGGCGACGACGATCTGTACTGCGTGATCGACATGCCGGACGACGTGTCCATGGTGGCGACGTCCATGACCGTCCGTGCCACCGGAGCCGTACGGTCCAGGGCGGTCCCGCTGCTCAGCGTCGCGGACATCGACGCGGCGTCCAAGAAGTCGGTGGAGTTCCGGCCCCCCGGCGCCTGACCACACCAGGCGCCCCCGCGCGCAGCGCGCCGGACCCCACCCCCGTGGGTCCGGCGCACACGCAGCCATGAACCCGATCAGCCTCAACCGCACCTGCGCGCAGCAGGATCGGTGGATCGGCCCATCGGGTTCTGGAGCGGTGAAGCGTACCTGACGAGGGTGCGACGCGGTCGCCGTGCCCGGCGGGCCGGGGGTCCGGCCCGCCGGGCACCCGAGGTCACTGCTGGATCGGACGGCCGTCCGTCCCGCAGATGTAACCGGCGACGACGCAGTCGCGTACCCGGCGCTCGAGCTCCGCCTGGTTCCAGGCGTTGAAGAAATCGCCGTGGAAGGTGTAGCCGGGGGCGTTCGTGACGTTGGCTCCGTTCCTCGTGCCCGCGAGGGTCAGGCCCCCGCCGTTGACGGGCCAGGTGATCAGCAGCTCCAGCCGCGGTACGACGACCGGATGGCTCGCAGGGCAGCTCTGGCCCACGGCGTACGCCATATGGTCACGGTGGTTGGCGCTGTCCAGGTTCCTGCCGTCCCAGCAGGTCGGGAAGTCCAGGTAGTTCTCCAGCTTCGTGCCCGGCGGGCAGGTGATGAAGTCCCGGCTGGACTCGGGCCTGCCCACGCACGACCAGCGGGCGGCCGGGTTCTGGTCCGGCGAGGTGGCCAGGGCGTTGCCGACCACGTACCGCAGCCCGCGCGGGTGGGCCACGGCCCGGGTGTGGTCGGTGATGCCCTGGTAGTACACGGTGACCCGCTCGGGGGCCACGGGCGCTCCGTTCTGATAGAGGGTGGGCGTCCAGTACGAGGAAAGATCCACCTGGGGAGTGCAGTTGGTGGTGCCGGCCGCCAGTGAGTCCAGGGTGGACGACGCATCGGCGGTCCGGTTGCCGTAGAACTCATGGATGTGCGAGCGGCCGGCCTGCCCCGGGAAGACGATGGGGTCATCGCCTCTGCGATGGCTGGAGAAGCACTCCGCGCGGAACTCGCTGCCGCGCACCGGGGCTGCCGCCTGCGCGGCGATCGCGGCCGCCTGGGTTCTGGAGAAGGTGTACGCATGGGCCTGGTGGCCCTGCCGGTCGTGGTGCTGTCCGGTGCCGTCGCGGCCGGTCGCCCAGCCGGCCGTGGCCAGCACCAGGACCGCGGCCGTACCGGCGAGCACTCTGCGGAGCAGTGGATTCACGGTCTCCTCCCGTCAGCCGAACGGGATGCGGACGACGGACTGGTTGCCGATGCCGAGTGTGCTCGTGCCGTTGCCGATCGCGCTCCACACCTCGACCCGCACCCTGCCGTTGGTCAGGTTGCCGTGGCTTCCGGAGGCCGACTGCAGGCCTCTTGTCCGGGTGTAGTGCTCGTATCCGGCGACCGGATCGGTGGCGAAGTAGTGGTAGGTCTCCGTTCGGTCCCAGGTGCCGTCCCCCGTACGGTCGTAACTCACCCTCACCTGCTGCCCGTTGGCCACCGTGGATCCGGCGTCGACGAACAGGTCGAACTGCGTGGCACCCCCGTTGTAGGTACGGGTGATGGGACCCGAGGTGAAGACCTGCGGGTTGTGCGGGGTGCCGTCGTGGTTGGCGCCGCCCGCCGAGGCGAGCGTGGCCGTGGCCGCGGACGCCGTCGCATCGCCCGCGCCGCCGCCCGAACGCAGATACAGCTGGGAGGAGCCGGACGGCGGCGGGTCGGTCGGTCCTGGCGGCGGAGTGGTACCGCCACCGCCGCCTCTCGTCCAGACGGCCACGTAGTCGACGAGCATCGAGTGGCCCGGCACGGTCGCCGAGGTCGGGGTCCTGCCCGCGAGAGCGTCCGGGAACGCGCCGCCGATCGCGACATTGAGGAGGATGAAGTAGCCGGCGTGCTCGGTCATGCCGGCCCAGGTGCCGGCGTCGAAGCGGCTCTGGCTGACGCTGTGGAACAGCTGTCCGTCCACGTACCAGCGCAGCTCGTTCGGTGAGACGGAACGGTCCCACTCGAAGCGGTACGTGTGGAAGGCCGACTGGCAACTGGCTCCGGGACAGGCCCGGCTGTTCGCGATCCCGCTGGTCTCGTTGCAGGGACCGCCGGGGTTGACCCCGCAGTGCAGCACGCCCCACACGGAGTTGATGCCGTTGACGTTCTCCATGATGTCGAACTCGCCGATGGACGGCCAGTTCCAGTAGTTGCCGCGGTACGGGGAACCCAGCGCCCAGAAGGCGGGCCAGTAGCCGAGCGCGGCCTGCCCGGTCACATTGGGCATCTGGATCCGGCCCTCGATGCGCAGCGTTCCGCCGGCCGGCGCCTTGAAGTCGGCGCGGCGGGTCTCGATACGGGACGAGGTCCAGTTGCCCGCGCCGTCCCTCAGCGGGGTGATACGCAGATTGCCGCTGCCGTCGAGGCTGAGGTTGTCGGGGCTCGCGGTGTAGTTCTGGATCTCACCCGTGCCCCAGTTGCCGGGGCCGCCGGGGTAGGCGTGGCCGGTGTCGATCTGCCAGTTGGCGGACGAGGGCAGGGAGCGGTTCGGGCCGGTGAAGTCGTCGCTCCACTGCAGGTTCCAGCCGGGTGTCGGCGGTACGTCGCCGCGCGCGGGTCCGGCCCCGGTGACGGCGATGAAACCGGCCAGTGCGACGGCCATCGCGATCACGACGGCGAACAGGGGGCGGGTGCGCGGGGGAGTGTGTCTGATGCGGCTCGTGCTCAAGGAACACCTCCGGAAAGGTGGTGCCGAGGGGGGAAGTGCGGGGCAGGGTGAGAGCGCTCTCAGAACGTTTTGTAGATGGAGGCGAGGGCGTCGTCAATGGCCTCACTGCGTCAACTTCCTGAATGCGGTATGCAGTTGGTGCGGCCGCGGTCCACTGATCGCCGGGACGGGTCGGCAGCGGTGTCCGCGCGGCGGCCGCCGAACGAGGTGGTCGGCCCTGGCTGCCGAGCACCCGGAGCACGCCACGGCTGCCTCGCGCCATCGCAGATCTCGGATCGCTGCTCGGGCCGGGCGACACGACGGTCCCGGCCGGCGTGCGCACCGAGCCCGGCGCTCCCGCGGACGGTCACGACGCATCTCGCCCACCACGTGGAGCGGTCGGTCCCGAGGCTGCTGGATCCTCAAGGTCACGGTGACCGGCACGGTCCACCCCGAAGAGGTGCCGGAGCAGATGTCGGTGCCCGGCCGTACGGCGACGCCGGTCGTGCTGACTCTCCGCTGGAGCGGAAGCCGCTGCTGCCCCGCACCGGCTGAGCCCGCGGACGGTCCGTTGCGTTGACGTCGGCGTCAAGGAATACCGTCGGGTGCATGCGAATCGGTGAGCTGGCACGGCGGGCGGGCACCACGACCCGCACGCTGCGCTACTACGAGTCACGCGGGCTGTTGCCCGCGCTGCGCGCGGGCAACGGCTACCGCACGTACGGCGAGGACGATCTGCGTCTGGTTCAGCAGATCCGGACCCTGCAGGACTTCGGGTTCGACCTGGAGGAGACCAGGCCCTTCGTGGAGTGCCTGCGCGCGGGCCATCCGGCCGGTGACGCCTGCCCCGCCTCGCTCGCCGTGTACCGCGCGAAGCTCGCCGAGCTGGACGTGCTCATCGAACAGCTCCAGTCGGTGCGCGCCCAGGTCGGAGCGCAACTCCTGCGGGCCGAGGCGCAGCTGCCCGGCGGCCCGGACCCTCAATGTGAATTCGGAGACTGACGAATGACTCGGACAGCAGGTGTCGCCACGGTGACGGACGCGGACTTCGATGCCGTGGTGCTGGGCGCGGACCGCCCGGTGCTCGTGAAGTTCACGGCCGACTGGTGCGGCCCGTGCCGCCAGCTCGCTCCGGTGCTGAGCGCGATGGCCGCGGAGGAGGCGGACCGCCTGAAGGTGGTCCAGCTCGACGTCGACACCAACCCGGAGATCACGGCGCGGTACGCGGTGCTGTCGACGCCGACGCTGATGCTGTTCCGCGGCGGCGAACCGGTGACGTCGATGGTGGGCGCCCGCGCCAAGCGCCGCCTGGTGCAGGAGCTGGACGACGCGCTCCAGGACCGGCCTGCGCGGTGAGGCGGAACCCCGCGCATTGTCGGCATGGACGCGAATGTCACGTGCGGGCTGCTGTTGACGGGGACGAGGCCCGGTCCGTCGCCGCCGACGCGCTTGCCGTCTGCCGGGCATCGCTCTGCCCGGAGCGCGAACTCACGCTGATGCTCGGCGCGGAAGTCGCCATGCCGGACCATCGCACCGGCGCGCTCTCCCAGGCAGTCGCCGCCCAGCGGCAGGTGGTGCGGTCGGCCCGACGGCTGTGGGGCGCAGAACATCCGCTGACCCGGCAGGCGGCCGGCAGCCTGGCCGTGATGCTGTCGCGGGCGACCGGGGGGACGCCGTGCAGCTGCAGTGCGAGATCTGGCGACGGCTGCTGGAGCGCCGGGGACGACAGGACCCGGCGGTTGTGAACCACTCCCTTCAGCTACTCGGCCGGCTCCTTGCGGCCGAGCAGCGGGACGAGGCGCGGACGGTCGCGGTCGAGGCCCTGCACCGGCTGGTCGAGGACGCCCCGGCCCAGGAACAGGAGCCCCGACCCGCCCGCCGCGCCGCCGGCCGGTCTCAGACCAGGCGGCGGATCTCCCCGCGCACCCGGTAGAACCCGGCCTGCGCGGGGTGCAGCGCGTCGACGACGTATCGGGCGCCCACTTCGCGTATGCCACGGGGGAACTGGACGTTCCACGACGGTTCGAAACCGTCGGACACCACATGCACGCGCATCCGGCCGCCGGTCTGGACGCACTCCACCACCACTCCACCGGCGGGCGGCGCCGATATGGTCGCCACCGCAGTCGGCGACGCCGCGGGACTGTAGGTCGGCAGCGCCGCCGCCGACTTGACGTCCCGGGCCACGGGCACCGTGCCCTGCTGCGCGGCCGCGACGGCGGTCTCACTCGCGTCCACGCACACCAGGGATCCGTCCGTCGTGACCATGTAGAGCTTCTCGTCCCGGTACTGCATGGACAGTGCCGAGCCGCCGCCCGTGCCGAGCTTCCACAGACGGGTGCCGTCCGCCGCGAAGCAGTACACGGAGGACGACGAGTCGCCGGCGAAGACATGGCGCCCGTCAGGCGAGGTGGCGCAGGAGTACACCGCGGTGTCACACCGGTAGGTCGCCTCGACGGCCCCCGTCCTCTTGGAGATGCGGTGCACGTCGTGGCGCACCGTGCCCGCGTACACGGAGTCGGCCTCCTGCCAGCCGAACAGCACACCTCCCCCGGTCGGCGCGTGCCACAACTGCCGGCCGCCGTCGGGCGCGTACGCCGTGACGCCCTTGCTGTGGCCGTGGTACACCCGCTGCTCGTCCGCCCGCACCATCCAGGCCTGGTTGCCGCTCGACCTGCGTGCCCACTGGTGCTCGTCCTCGTGGTCGATGACCGTCAGACCGCCGTCCGCGTCGGAGACGTTCAGCACGCCCTCGCGGATGTCGAGCCAGAAGATGTCGACGTCCGCCGCGATGTCATAGGCCGCGAACGGAAGCTTGGAGGACAGGTCGTACACCTTGCCGTCGTCGCAGCCGGCGTAGATCCAGAAGTCGTCCGCCACCAGGCACTTGACGCCGTCCGGCAGTGAGTAGCGGGCCAGCACCTCCCCGCCGTGACTGAGCGTGTAGACATCCCCTGCCTGGTTGCCCACCCAGCAGCGGTCCTCGTCGATATGGATACCGAAGGCGGCCGAGCCGGTGCGGAACCGCCACAGCACCGGGGCCGTGGAGCGCGCGGTGGACGGCGCGGAGGTCACCTGACGGCGCGTCACCGGGCGTGCCGCCCGCTGCCCCTGGACGGCGGGCGCATACCCCTTGCGCACCTTCTCGCCTATCTTCCTGGCCGCTGCGGCCTTCGCCTTCTCGGCCGTGGGGAAGGACGAGGTCTGCAACTGACCGTCCGCGCCGATCCGGCCGTAGCGCACCGAGACGACCGTCCCCTCCACGGTCACCTCGTAGAACTTGTGCGCTCCGCCGCCGTCCTGCGACAGCTCCAGATACGTCGTGGTGCGTGCCATTGCAGACCCCTCCCCAGGTCGGAACAGGCGGCCGTTTCCCGCCCGTTCCACTGCGGAGAACGCTACGGGCTGCCACTGACATCCGGCCCCGCCGCCGTCAGGAGGGCGCCGGTGTCCAGGCCCCCAGGGCGGTGGACAAAAGCCTCGCCCCATCGCCCCACGCACACAAGATCCCGGAACCAGAAATACCCCGGACCGAATTTGACGGCCGGGGTATTTCTCTGCGTATATTGGATATTTCCGTGCCCCTGTGCAATAGGGCACACGGCGAAGTTCAATAAAGGCACCCTAGCGCGTCAGGAGCTGAATTGTCAACCGAGGAAATGCGGCGGGAACAACAATTCGTCTCTCTCGCCCATGAGCGGCTCGACCAGCTCAGGGGGGAGGCCGAAGCTGCCGTGCGCGCCACGATGGCGCAGGTCAGCACCGGTTTGCAGGCCCGCGTCGAACGCGATATCGAGGTGGCCGAGCACTCCGCGTCACTCGGCGCGCTCGATGCCGCGGACGCCGGGCTGTGTTTCGGGCGTATCGACCAGCGTGACGGCGTGACCTATCACATCGGGCGTACCGGAATCCGTCGTGACGACGCCGACCGCACACCCCTGCTCATCGACTGGCGGGCACCCGTCGCACGCCCGTTTTATCTCGCGACCGGGTTCGAGCCCATGGGTCTGCGCCGCAGACGCCACATCACCACCGAAGGGCGCACCGTCACGGCGCTGCACGACGAGATCATGGATCTCGCCGACACCACCCGCACCGGCTACGAGTCGCACGATGCCGACGAGGTGCTGCTCGCCGCGCTCAACAGTGCGCGCACCGGGCGGATGGCCGACATCGTGTCGACCATCCAGGCCGAGCAGGACCACATCATCCGAGCTCCCCAGCGCGGCGTGCTCGTCGTCGAGGGCGGACCGGGGACCGGGAAGACCGCGGTCGCGCTGCACCGGGCGGCCTATCTGCTCTACGCGCACCGGGAGCAGCTCGCCAAGCGGGCGGTGCTGATCGTCGGGCCCAACCCGGCATTCCTGGGGTACATCGGCGAGGTACTGCCCTCCCTCGGCGAGACCGGCGTGCTCCTGGCGACCGTCGGTGAGCTGTTCCCCGGCGTGCACGCGACCGGCAGCGACACGCCCGCGGCCGCCGCCGTCAAGGGCCGGGCCGAGATGGCCCACGTCCTGGCCGAGGCCGTACGCGACCGGCAGCAGGTGCCCGAGAAGGGCGCCCCACTTGTCATCGGGCACGACGACGGTGAGCTCGTCATCGACTGGGACATGGCCGTCGAGGCGCGGCACAAGGCGCGGGAGACCCAGCTGCCGCACAATCTCGCCCGCCCGCACTTCGTGTTCCGGATCATCGACGAGCTCACCACCCAGCTCGCCGACCGCATCGGCGCCGATCCGTACGGCGGCCCCAACTTCCTCGGCCCCGACGACATCGCCCTGCTCGGCAAGGGCATCGCCGCCAGCGCCGAGGTGCATTCCGCCATCGCCACACTGTGGCCCCCGCTCACCCCGCAGGAGTTCCTCGCGGACTATCTGGCCGGGCCCACCCATCTCGGCGCGGACGAAGCGGAGTTGATCCGGCGCGCCGGCGGGCCGTGGACGCCGGCCGATGTGGCACTCCTCGACGAGGCCGCCGAACTCCTCGGCGAGGACGACTCCGCGGCCCGCGCCGCCGCCGAGGCCGAGCGGGCGCGACAGATCGCCTACGCCCAGGGCGTGCTGGACGTCTCGTACGCCTCCCGCACCTACGAGTTCGAGGACAAGCACGACGAGGAGTCCGAGGTTCTCGCCGCGCACGACATCATCGATGCCGAACGGTTCGCCGAACGTCACGAGGAGGCCGACCACCGCACCGCGGCCGAGCGCGCCGCCGCCGACCGCACCTGGGCCTTCGGGCACATCATCGTCGACGAGGCGCAGGAGCTGTCCGCAATGGCGTGGCGGCTGCTGATGCGCCGCTGCCCCACCCGCTCGATGACCCTGGTCGGCGATCCGGCCCAGACCGGGGACATCGCGGGCCTCGGCTCCTGGAAGCGGATTCTCGAGCCGTACGTCGGAGACCGCTGGCAGCACACCCGGCTCGGGGTCAACTACCGTACGCCCGCAGAGATCATGGACCTGGCCGCCCGCATGCGCCGCAAGTCCTGCCCCGACTTCCGTCCGCCGCGCTCGGTGCGCTCGACGGGTGTGGTGCCGTGGACCGAGCGGGCCAGGAAAGAGGATCTGGGGCGTACGGTCCTGGCCGCGGTCGCCCGGGAGACGCCCGAAGAGGGCAGGCTCGCGGTCATCGCCCCACGCGAACTCCACGGCGAACTGGCGTCACTCGGCGGCGGCCCGGTCGATCTGACCCGGACCGTCGTCCTGCTCGATCCGAGGCAGGCCAAGGGCCTCGAGTTCGACTCGGTCATCGTCGTCGAGCCGGCGCTCTTCGGCGAGAGCGACCTGTATGTGGCGCTGACCCGCGCCACGCAGCATCTCGGACTGGTGCACGTGGAGGACCTGCCCGAGGCGCTCACCCAGAAGGGCTGATCAGCCGAGGCGCCCGAGCGCGGGGTGCCGTGGGGGGCGGTGCGGTGCGGGGCGTGCTGCGGGAGGGGACGGAAACGAGGGCCGGTCATGGCGCGGAATGCGCCCGCCGGCCCTCGCCCGTCAACGGGTCTTCCGCGCTGTCACGCCGGCCGCAGCCAGATCGTCGCCAGCGGCGGCAGCGTCAACTGGACCGAGGAGGTGCGGCCGTGCCAGGGCACCTGCTCAGGCTTCAGCGGGTCCGGGTTGAGCACGTCGCTGCCGCCGTAGCGCGCCTCGTCCGTGTTCAGCACCTCCGTCCAGGCGCCTGCCGGTTCCGGGACGCCGAGGCGGAACTCGTGACGGACCACCGGCGAGAAGTTGCTCACCGCGAGCAGCGGGCTGCCCGACCTGTCGAAACGCAGGAAGGCGAAGACGTTGTCCTCGGCGGCATGGCCGTCCACCCAGTCGAAACCCTCCGGCTCGGTGTCCCGCTGCCACAGTGCCGGCGTGTCCCCGTACACCCGGTTCAGCTCCCGGACCAGATCGCGTACGCCGCGGTGGTCGGCCTCCGCCGCGTACGACGGGTCGAGCAGCCACCAGTCGGGCCCATGGCCCTCGGACCACTCCGCCCCCTGCGCGAACTCCTGTCCCATGAAGAGCAGTTGCTTGCCCGGGTGGGCCCACATGAAGCCGAGATACGCCCGGTGGTTGGCTCGCTGCTGCCACCAGTCTCCCGGCATCTTGCTGACGAGCGAGCGCTTGCCGTGGACCACCTCGTCGTGCGAGATGGGCAGCACGTAGTTCTCGCTGTACGCGTACACCATCGAGAACGTCATCTCGTTGTGGTGGTACTTGCGGTGCACCGGCTCCTTCGAGACGTACTGCAGGGAGTCGTGCATCCAGCCCATGTTCCATTTCAGGCCGAAGCCGAGGCCCCCGAAGCCGCCCGGCCCCACATGGTGCGTCGCCCGGGTCACCCCGTCCCAGGCCGTGGACTCCTCGGCGATCGTCACGACGCCGGGGCAGCGGCGGTAGACCGTGGCGTTCATCTCCTGCAGGAACCCCACGGCGTCCAGGTTCTCCCGGCCACCGTGCTCGTTCGGGCTCCACTCGCCGTCCTCGCGGGAGTAGTCGAGGTAGAGCATCGAGGCGACGGCGTCCACGCGCAGGCCGTCGATGTGGAACTCCTCGCACCAGTAGGCCGCGTTCGCCACCAGGAAGTTGCGCACCTCCTTGCGGCCGTAGTCGAACTCGAGGGTGCCCCAGTCGGGGTGCGCCGCGCGCGCCGGGTCCGTGTGCTCGTACAGCGGGCGCCCGTCGAACTCCGCCAGCGCCCAGTCGTCCCTCGGGAAGTGCGCGGGCACCCAGTCCACCAGCACGCCGATGCCCGCCCGGTGCAGGCAGTCCACGAGGTGCCGGAAGTCGTCGGGCGTGCCCATCCGGGCGGTCGGGGCGTAGAAGCCGGTGACCTGATAGCCCCAGGAACCGCCGAAGGGATGCTCGGCCGGCGGCATGAACTCCACATGGGTGAAGCCGAGCTCCTTCACATACGCGGGCAGCTGGTTGGCCAGCTGGCGGTACGTCAGTCCCGGACGCCAGGACGCCAGATGCACCTCGTACACCGAGAACGGGGACTCGTGGACCGGCCGGTCGGCCCGGTGCGCCATCCACTGTTCGTCCCGCCACACATGGTGCGACTCGGTGACGATCGAGGCGTTGGCGGGCGGCACTTCGGTACGCCGGGCCATGGGGTCGGCCCGTAGCGTGTGCGAGCCGTCCGGGCGGGTGATGTCGAACTTGTAGAGGGCCCCCTCGCCGACGCCCGGCAGGAACACTTCCCACACACCCGTCGCCCCGAGCGAGCGCATCGGACAACCCGTGCTGTCCCAGTAGTTGAAGTCTCCGGCGACCCGTACGCCCTGGGCATTGGGCGCCCAGACGGTGAACCGCGTCCCGGTGACGCCCTGGTGGGTCATCGGATGCGCGCCCAGTGCCTTCCACAGCTCCTCGTGCCGTCCTTCGCCGATCAGATGGAGATCGAGCTCGCCGAGCGCGGGCAGGAAGCGGTACGGGTCGTGGACCTCGAAGCCGCTCTCGTTGTCGTCGTAGGTGACCAGCAGCCGGTACTCCGGGGTGGTGCGCATCGGCAGCACCCCGGCGAAGAGACCGTCGCCCTCCGAGTGCAGCTCGGTCCGCAGCCCCTTCCCGAGCACCGTCACCGTCCGCGCGAACGGGCGCAGTACGCGAATCTGGACACCGCCCCGCACCGAGTGCGCCCCGAGCAGCGCGTGCGGATCGTGATGGGCGCCGGACAGCAGCCGCTGCCGGTCCCAGTCGGTGAGCGGCTTCGCCGCCCGCACACCGCGGCCGCCGCTCGCCGCACGCGGACGGGGTGCGGCCGTCCGCCCGGTCTGCGCCGTCCCTCCTGCGTCCCCGGACCCGGCGGCCTCGGACCCGGAGTCACCGGACCGGGTGGCTCCGGCTCCGCGGCCGCCGGAGCCGGTGGTGCCGGACCGGGCTCCCCCTGCGCCGGAGCCGCCGGAGCCGGTGGTGACGGACGCGGCGCCGTGTGGCCGGGCGGCGCTCGCCATGTCAGCCGCGGTCCCTGCGGAGGCGCTTTCCGGGCCCGCTCCCGCAGCGCCGGTCTTTGCCCCGCTCGGACGCACAGGGTCCCCGCCCGCCCCGGCGGCGGGCGCGCGGGTGGAGCGCGGCGTGCCGGCGGCCGGCTCCGCGGTGTTCGCCCCGGCCGAGGCCGGCTCCGCAGGGCTCGTCCCCGCGGCGGCGTTCCCCTCCGGCTGCGGCCGGCCGGTTGTGTTCCCGGAGCGCTTCGCCTCGGCGGCGGCCGGGGGCTCGGGCGTCTGCTGCGGCAGATCGGGGTCGGAAGGGCTGGGGGGCGGGGGGCGGCGGGTCACGGGTTCGGCCTCCTCGGGCGACGGCGGGGTGGGGGCGGTGACATCAGGGGGCCGCGGCGAGGCGGCAGATCGCGGCCATCGGGACGGGCAGCCAGTCGGGCCGGTGCCGGGCCTCGTAGACGACCTCGTACACGGCCTTGTCCGTCTCGTACGCACGCAGCAGTTCGGGCTCCTCGCGCGGATCGGTCCCGCAGGCCGCGGCGTAGCCCTCGCAGTACGCGTCACGGCACACCTCGGCCCACGTCGGGTTCCAGGGGCGGTGGGTGCGTGCCGCGTAGTCGAACGAGCGGAGCATGCCGGCGACATCACGGACGGCGGGCTGTGGCCGGCGGCGCTCGGTGAGCGGCCGCGCGGGCTCGCCCTCGAAGTCGATGACCGACCAGGCACCGTCGGTCGAACAGTGCAGAGCCTGCCCGAGATGCAGATCGCCGTGCACCCGCTGTGCAATCCAGGCGCGCCCGTGCCGCCCGAGCACGGCGACCGCGTCGAAGGCCGCCCGCAGCCGGGGCACGTGCGGCACCAGGGCCGGGACCGCCTTGGCCGCCGCGTCGAGTCGCTGTGTCATCGCGGCTGCCAACTGCTCGGTCTGCGCACCGCGCAGTCTCACGGTCGGCAGCGCGTGCGCGAGCGCGGTGTGCACCTCGGCGGTGACGCGCCCCAGCGCATGAGCCTCCTTGTCGAAGGCACGCCCGCCGGCCAGCGCTTCCAGGGCGAGCATCCAGGCGTCGCGAGAGTCGCGCAGGTACGGCTGGAGCACACCGAGGGTGAAAGGCTCCGGCGCGTGCGACTCGTACCAGGCGACGGGAACGGGAGCCCGTTCGCACCCGGCGCGCGCCAGGGCGAGCGGCAGTTCCAGATCGGGGTTCGGGCCGGGATGGATACGGCGGAAGAGCTTGAGGATGAACGTATCGCCGTAGACCAGCGACGAGTTGGACTGCTCGGCGTCCAGCGGGCGGGGCAGCAGACCCCGTGGAATCGCGGGCGCGCGGTCGAACCGGTCGAAGCGCAGCGGGCCGAGAGTGCCCGGTGCGCGCAGCCGCTCAAGGAGCACGGCGGAGAGCCGGGGATCGTGCAGCCCCTCGTACACGGTCCGTCCGGCGAGGGGACCCTCCGCCACATGCCCGATCAGGGAGGGGGCGAGCACCGGCGGCAGCGTTTGGCGTACGCCGATGAGCAGTTGGTAGCAGTCGGCTGCCGCGTGGGTTGTGGCGAGGTCCGGCTGCCGGACCCGCACGAGCAGATGCAGCAGTCCCGGGCCGGGGCCCTGGAGCGGCAGCAGTTCGGTCGCCGAGACGAGCGAGAAGCCGGCGACGTGAGACCCCTTGCCGGCGAACCAGCGCTGTCTGGGCAGCCATTGGTGCAGCAGAGGGGCGAGTGAGGGGAGCAGTGCGACGGAAGTCCGGGTGGATGCAGCCTCCGACATGGCATCGCGTCCTTTCCCCGGGTACACCACGAATGCGCAAAGTGTCCCGGATTACAGCTGTGGCTGTCCGGCGGCGCGCGGGGATGAGGGGGAGAGTGCCCGTTGCGGGGCGGGGGAAACCGCCCCGCATCGGAGTAAAGCCCCTCGAGGACGCGTCAAGCGGGAATGGAGTCCTTTCGCAGCCGGAACCAGTAGAAACCGTGACCGGCGAGAGTCAGCAGGTAGGGCCACTGGCCGATGGCCGGGAAGCGCACACCACCGATCAGTTCCACGGGATGACGGCCGTTGAAGGCGCGCAGATCGAGCTCGGTGGGCTGGGCGAAACGCGAGAAGTTGTGTACGCAGAGCACGAGATCGTCCCCGCCCTCCTCCTTCGAGGGTGCCTCGCGAAGGAAGGCGAGCACCGCCGGGTTGGAGGACGCCAGTTCGGTGTACGAGCCGAGACCGAAGGCGGGATTCTGCTTGCGGATCTCGATCATCCGCCGGGTCCAGTGCAGCAGCGACGACGGTGAGGCCATGGACGCCTCCACGTTGGTGACCTGGTAGCCGTAGACCGGGTCCATGATGGTCGGCAGATACAGCCGGCCCGGATCGCACGACGAGAAGCCCGCGTTGCGGTCCGGTGTCCACTGCATCGGCGTGCGTACCGCGTCACGGTCGCCCAGCCAGATGTTGTCGCCCATCCCGATCTCGTCCCCGTAGTAGAGGATCGGGGAGCCGGGAAGCGACAGCAGCAGCGCCGTGAACAGTTCGATCTGGTTCCGGTCGTTGTCGAGCAGCGGGGCGAGGCGGCGCCGGATGCCGATGTTGGCCCGCATCCGCGGGTCCTTGGCGTACTCCGCGTACATGTAGTCGCGCTCTTCGTCCGTCACCATCTCGAGCGTGAGCTCGTCGTGGTTGCGCAGGAAGATGCCCCACTGGCAGCTCTTCGGGATGGCCGGGGTCTTGGCCAGGATTTCCGAGACCGGGTAGCGGGACTCGCGCCGCACCGCCATGAAGATCCGCGGCATCACCGGGAAATGGAAGGCCATATGGCATTCGTCGCCGCCGGCCGCGTAGTCGCCGAAGTAGTCGACGACGTCTTCCGGCCACTGATTGGCCTCGGCGAGCAGCACCGTGTCCGGGTACTGCGCGTCGATCTCCTTGCGCACCCTCTTCAGGAACGAGTGCGTGGCCGGGAGGTTCTCGCAGTTGGTGCCCTCCTGCTGGTACAGGTAGGGCACGGCGTCCAGCCGGAAACCGTCGATGCCGAGGTCCAGCCAGAACCGCAGTGCCGAGATGATCTCTTCCTGCACTGCGGGGTTCTCGTAGTTGAGGTCCGGCTGGTGGGAGAAGAACCGGTGCCAGTAGTACTGCTTGCGCACCGGGTCGAAGGTCCAGTTGGACGTCTCGGTGTCGACGAAGATGATCCGCGCGTCCTGGTACTGCTTGTCGTGGTCCGCCCAGACGTAGTAGTCGCCGTACGGACCCTCCGGATCGCTTCGGGACTGCTGGAACCACGGGTGCTGGTCGCTGGTGTGGTTCATGACGAAGTCGATGATGACGCGCATCCCGCGCTGGTGCGCGGCGTCCACGAACTCCACGAAGTCGGCGAGATCGCCGAACTCGGGCAGCACCGAGGTGTAGTCGGCGACATCGTAACCACCGTCCCGCAGAGGGGACTTGAAGAACGGCGGCAGCCAGAGGCAGTCCACCCCCAGCCACTGGAGATAGTCCAGCTTGGCGGTGATGCCCTTCAGGTCGCCGACGCCGTCGCCGTTGCTGTCCTGGAAGGAGCGGACGAGGACCTCGTAGAAGACGGCCCGCTTGAACCAGTCCGGGTCGCGGTCCCGGGCCGGCGTGTCCTCGAAGGTGTCGTGGACGGGCTCATTGACGATCATGATGTGGGTGACCCTCCGGTCTGCGGGGACGGTCGCAGGACGAAGATGTGCGCGGGCGCACGGCCCGGCTCGAGGCGCACATAGTTGGTCCTGCCCCAGTTGTAGGTCTCGCCGGTGAGCTCGTCGCGCACCGGGGCGCTCTCGTGCCAGTCGAGCCCGAGTCGCGGCATGTCCAACGAGACCGTGGCCTCCTGGGTGTGGTGGGGGTCGAGGTTGGCGACCACGATGACGGTGTCCTGACCGGACCGCTTGGAGTACGCGATCACCCCGTCGTTGTCGGTCTGGTGGAAGTGGAGGTCGCGCAGCTGCTGGAGCGCCGGGTGGCGGCGCCTGATCCGGTTGAGTTTCGTGATCAGCGGGCTGATGGTGGAACCGGCTCGCTCGGCCGACTCCCAGTCGCGCGGCTTCAGTTGGTACTTCTCCGAGTCGAGGTACTCCTCGCTGCCCTCGCGCAGAGGTTCGTTCTCGCACAGCTCGTACCCGGCGTACATGCCCCACGAGGGCGACATGGTCGCGGCGAGCACCGCCCGCACCTCGAACGCGGGCCGCCCGCCCTCCTGGAGATAGGCGTGCAGGATGTCGGGGGTGTTCACGAAGAAGTTGGGCCGCATGTACGCCGCGGCGTCGCCGGACAGCTCGGTGAGGTACTCGGTCAGCTCGTCCTTGGTGTTGCGCCAGGTGAAGTACGTGTAGGACTGCTGGAAGCCGATCGTGGCCAGGGTGTGCATCATCGCCGGCCGGGTGAACGCCTCGGCGAGGAAGACGACATCGGGGTCGGTGCCGTTGATGTCGGCGATCACCTGCTCCCAGAAGACGACCGGCTTGGTGTGCGGGTTGTCGACCCGGAAGATCCTCACTCCGCGGTCCATCCAGAAGCGCAGCACCCGCAGCGTCTCGGCCACCAGCCCCGGCATGTCCCGGTCGAAGGCGATCGGATAGATGTCCTGGTACTTCTTCGGCGGGTTCTCGGCGTACGCGACGGAGCCGTCGGCCCGGTGGTGGAACCACTCCGGGTGCTCCTTCACCCAGGGATGGTCGGGGGAGCACTGCAGGGCGAAGTCAAGGGCGACCTCCATGCGCAGTGAGCGGGCGGCGGTGACGAAGTGGTCGAAGTCGGTGAGCGTGCCGAGGTCGGGGTGGAGCGCGTCGTGCCCGCCGTCCGCGGAGCCGATGGCCCAGGGCACGCCCACGTCGTGCGCGTGCGCCGACAGGGAGTTGTTCCGCCCCTTGCGGTGAGTGGTGCCGATGGGGTGGACGGGAGGCAGATAGACGACGTCGAACCCCATCGCGGCGATGGCCGGGAGCCGTTCGGCCGCGGTGCGCAGGGTGCCCGGGACGGGCTCCCTGCCCTTCTCGACCACGGCGCCCTCGGAGCGCGGGAACAGCTCGTACCAGGAGCCGAACAGCGCCCGCTGCCTTTCGACCTGGAGGGGCAACTTCGGTGAGGCGCTGACCAGTTCGCGCAGCGGGTGGCGGTCGAGCGCGGCGGTCGCGTCCGGGGCGAACGCGCCGGCCAGCCGCGCGGCGGCCGACCGTGAGGTGTCGCGCAGCGCGTCGGCCGCCGCGAGGACGGCCTCCCGGCCGTCCTTCTTGGGCACGCCGGCGGCGGCGCGCTCGTACAGCTCGGCGCCCTCCTGGAGGACCAGAGCGGTGTCGATGCCGGCCGGGATCTTGATACGGGCGTGGTGGCGCCAGGTGGCCACCGGATCGCTCCAGGCCTCCACGGCGTAGGCCCAGCGGCCCTCGGTCTGGGGGGTGATGTCGGCACCCCACCGGTCGGTGCCCGGGGAGAGTTCCCGCATGGGGGTGAAGGGCCCCGGGCGGCCCTTCGGGTCGTACAGCACGACGTTGGCGGCGACCGAGTCGTGGCCCTCGCGGAACACGGTGGCGGTGACCTGGAAGGTCTCACCCGCCACTGCCTTCGCGGGCCTTCTGCCGCAATTGACGAGGGGGCGTACATCCAGGACGGGGATGCGACCGATGAGCGAGTTCACGACATCACCTGGGGGCTGTGCGGGCCGGTCGGTTTGCGAGGGTTGTGCGCTGTTGTGTGGTGTGAGTGTTCTTTCTAACTGCTCGGTCGATGACTTCGGTGACTGGCGGGCTGCGGGCATGTCCGCTCCTGTCCGCGTTCACTCGGGTGGGCGGAAAGAATGGTGAGTGGGTGCGCCGGCTGGGTACCGGATGAGCCTTCCCCCGCCCGTCGGGTGGGCAATCCGGTGATGTGTTAACTACTAGGACGTAGGGGACTGCACAAGACGCACAAAGAGGCCGGTTCTGTCGACACGACGGAACCGGCCTCGCTGCAGAACCGTGCGCCGTGCGCGCCGGAGCGTGCACGGCCCTGTGCGCCCTTACCCGGGGCGGCCCGGCGCCCGGCGAAGGCCGCTCATGAGGGCCTCAGGACATGGCTCATAACCGCGCTCCTGACGGTCCTCACGTCTGCTGCTGCGACTCCTCCGACCACATGTGCCACGGCTGACACGCCACCCACTCGTCCGCCCGGTCCGCCTTCACCGCCGCCCGAGCGTCGAGGAGACCGGCATCGCCGGCCACGACCACCTCGGCCCGGCCACAGCTCAAGTACCGCTGGGGCCAGCCGATCTGACGCTGTGGCAGTGCCGCAGCGACGAGCGATACGACGCCTTCCTCGACGACTGCGTCCGTTACAGCCTCCCGTCCTGGCGCGCCCACTACGCTGCCACAGGGGCGGCATGTCCGCCGTCCCCAAGCTGTCCGCAGCCGTCAGCTGGGAGGACGCCGACCGTGTCCCCGCAGATCGCCGCCGCCGTTGCCCTCTCCCGCGTGCTGCGCATCCTCAAGACCTTCCGTGCCCGTCACCTCACCATCGCGCTCAAGGCCTGCAGCGAGGAGTTACGGCTGTACGACACCGGCAGCGGCGGTGCGCCGGTCGAACTGCTGCGGGCGGTGCTCCACCTGACCCGGGACAACGAGACGCCGGTACGCCGGTCCCCTGAACGGCCGCCTGCCCCGGCCCCCCGACCGCGCGAGCAAGGAGGAGTTCCGTCCCATGACCCACATCCTGATCGCCGGCGGTGGCATCGCCGGTCTCACCGCGGCACTGGCCCTGCACACGGCGGGCTTCGAGCGGGTCACGGTCGTCGAGACCACCCGCGAGATCCAGCCGGTCGGCGCGGGGCTGAACATCATGCCCAACGCGGTCCGCGAGCTCGACGCCCTCGGGGTGCTCGACCGGCTGGAGGCGCACGCCCTGCGCACCCGCGAGCTGCGCTACTACCACCGCAGCGGCGGACTGATCTCCCGCGAGCCACGGGGGCTCGGCGCCGGCTACCACTGGCCCCAGCTCTCCATCCACCGCGGCGAGCTCCAGCTGGCCCTGGCCGATGCCGTACGGGCGAGGCTCGGCACGTCCGCGCTGGTCAGCGGCGTGCGGGTGACCGGTGTCGAAGCGCTCCCTGACGGCCGCCCCAGGGTCCAGCTGGAGCACCGCGACGGCGTCGTGCGCGGCAGCGCCTCACTGGAACCCGACGTCCTCATCGGCGCCGACGGCATCCGCTCCACGGTCCGCGCGTCACTCAACCCCGGCGAGGGCGAGCCGCCGTGGAACGGTCTGCTCATCTGGCGCGGAGTCTCCCGCATGCCCGCGAGCCGTGCGGCCGGCTTCATGTTCATCGCGGGCGACGACCGGCAGAAGGCCGTGGTCTATCCCCTCACCGAACCGTTGGATGGGCAGGTACTGGTCAACTGGGCGCTCGTGAGGCCCGCCGAGCCGGGCGACGACCCCACGCGCGGCGACTGGAACCGGCCCGTCCCGGTCACCACCTTCCTCCGCCACTACGAGGGCTGGGAGTTCGGCGGGGTGAGCGTCCCGGAGGTGCTGCTCGCCGCCGACGCGGCGTTCGAGTACCCGATGGTGGACCGGGACCCGCTGCCGCGCTGGTCCTGCGGCCGTACGACGCTGATCGGCGACGCCGCCCATGCCATGTATCCGGTCGGCTCCAACGGCGCCACTCAGTCGATCATCGACGGCCGCGCCCTCGCCCATGCGATGGCCCGGCACGTCGACCCCGCCGAGGCCCTCACCGTCTACGAGACCGAGCGCAGAGGGCCCATGACCGAGCTTCAGGGCAGCAACCGGCAGCTGGGGCCGGAGGTGGTCATCAGCCTCGCCCATCAGCGCGCACCCGGCGGATTCACGGACATCCACGACGTGATCCCGCCAGCCGAGCTCGCCGAGATCGCGGCCCGGTACGCGGCCGCGGGTGCCTTCGACAAGAAGACCGTGAACGAGGGGTCCCCGTACGGCCCCCCGGCACGGCGCAAACCTCTGTGAGCCTTGCCGGGCCGGTGGTGACCGGGCCCCGGCCAGGGCTTAAGCCGTTCGGGGGTTTCCGGCAGTGGTGGGTCAGCCCCCCGGACAAGTCTCCAGCCCCGTCGGAACCACCACCGGGACGGACCACCAACGTCCCCTGCCCTGGTGAGCCACGACCGGGCAAGACCCGGAGTGCGCCCCCGGAGGATTCGCGCGCCGTGGTTGTGGGGGGCGTGGTGGCACTACCGTCGTCGGGGACGGAAAAGGGACGCACACCGTCGTGCGTCCGCTCGGATGCGTACCTCCCCTGCAAAGGTGTGACCTGTGAAGGCCATTCGTCGATTCACCGTCCGCCCCGTCCTCCCCGAACCGCTCCGGCCGCTCAGCGACCTCGCCCGCAATCTGCGCTGGTCCTGGCACACCGAGACCCGTGAGCTCTTCCAGACCGTCGATCCCGAGGGGTGGCAGTCCTGCGGGGGCGACCCCGTGCGCCTCCTCGGTACCGTGTCCGCCGCGCGGCTGACCGAGCTGGCCGCAGACCGCCGCTTTCTGCGCAGACTGGCCACCGTGGCCGACGACCTGGACGACTATCTGCACGGCCGCAGGTGGTACCAGGCCAACAGCGGAGGTGGCCGGACCGCCGCCGACGCACCCCGGTTCCCCGCGGCCGTCGCCTACTTCTCACCCGAGTTCGGCGTCACCGCGGCCCTGCCGCAGTACTCCGGAGGCCTCGGCATCCTCGCCGGCGACCATCTCAAGGCAGCCAGCGACCTCGGCGTACCGCTGATCGGCGTCGGGCTGCTGTACCGGCACGGGTACTTCCGCCAGTCCCTGTCCCGTGACGGCTGGCAGCAGGAGCACTATCCCGTCCTCGATCCCAACGAACTCCCGGTCAGCCTGCTCAGGGAGGACGACGGCACACCCGCCCGGGTGTCCCTCGCCCTGCCCGGCGGGCGCTCCCTGCACGCCCACATCTGGGTAGCGCGGGTCGGGCGCGTACCACTGCTGATGCTCGACTCCGACGTGGAGGAGAACGGCCCCGGCGAGCGCGATGTCACCGACCGGCTGTACGGCGGCGGCAGCGAGCACCGCCTGCTGCAGGAGATGCTGCTCGGAATCGGAGGAGTGCGGGCCGTGCGGGCCTACTGCCGGCTCACCGACCACCCCGAACCGGAGGTGTTCCACACCAACGAGGGACACGCCGGCTTCCTCGGCCTGGAACGCATCCGCGAACTGGGTGCCTACGGACTGGACTTCGACGCTGCCCTGGAGGCCGTACGGGCCGGGACCGTGTTCACCACGCACACCCCCGTGCCCGCCGGCATCGACCGGTTCGACCGTGAACTGGTCGCCCGCCACTTCGGCGAGCGCGCGGAACTGCCCGGCGTCCCCGTCGAGAAGGTGCTCCAGCTGGGCATGGAGACCTACCCCGGCGGCGAACCCAACCTCTTCAACATGGCGGTCATGGGCCTGCGGCTCGCCCAGCGCGCCAACGGCGTGTCCAAACTGCACGGCGCCGTCAGCCGCAGCATGTTCGCGGGCCTCTGGCCGGGCTTCGACTCCGCCGAAGTGCCCATCACCTCCGTGACCAACGGGGTGCACGCCCCCACCTGGGTCGCCCCCGAGGTGCTCGCACTGGGTGCCAGACAGATCGGCACGAGCCGTGCCGAGGACGCGCTGTCCGTAGGCGGCTCCGATCGCTGGGACGCCGTCGCCGACATCCCCGACAGCGAGATCTGGGAGCTGCGCAGGTCCCTGCGCGAACAGCTGGTGACGGAGGTACGGGCCCGGCTGCGCGCCTCCTGGCGCCAGCGCGGTGCGGGCACCGCCGAACTGGGATGGATCGACGGGGTGCTGGACCCGGACGTGCTCACGATCGGGTTCGCGCGCCGGGTGCCCTCGTACAAACGGCTCACGCTGATGCTGCGCGACCGCGACCGGCTGATGGAGCTGCTGCTGCACCCGACCCGGCCGGTGCAGATCGTGGTCGCGGGCAAGGCCCATCCAGCCGACGACAGCGGCAAGAAGCTGGTTCGGGAGCTGGTGCGCTTCGCCGACGACCCGCGGGTGCGCCACCGGATCGTCTTCCTGCCCGACTACGGCATGGGGATGGCGCAGAAGCTCTACCCGGGCTGTGACGTGTGGCTGAACAATCCGCTGCGCCCGCTGGAGGCGTGCGGCACCAGCGGGATGAAGGCCGCGCTGAACGGCGGGCTCAATCTGTCGGTGCTGGACGGCTGGTGGGACGAGTGGTTCGAGCCGGACTTCGGCTGGGCGATCCCCACGGCCGACGGCTCGGCCACCGACGAGGACCGCCGCGACGAGCTGGAGGCGGCCGCCCTCTACTCGCTGATCGAGAATCAGGTGGCCCCGCGCTTCTACGACAGCGGCAGCAGCGGACTGCCGGGGCGCTGGATCGAGATGGTCCGTCGCACCTTGACCTCGCTCGGCCCCAAGGTGCTCGCCGGCCGTATGGTCCGCGAGTACGTGGAGCGGCTGTATGCACCGGCCGCTCAGGCGCACCGGGCGCTGGACGCGGCCACCGCGCAGGAGCTGGCGGCGTGGAAGGCGCGGGTGCGCGACTGCTGGCCCCAGGTGGCCGTCGACCATGTGGAGGCACTGGACCAGGCGGCGCCCGCCGCCTTGGCGGCCACGGCCGAACTGGGCTCCACGCTCGCCCTGCGGGTGCGGGTCGCCCTCGGCGCGCTGCAGCCGGAGGACGTGGAGGTGCAGGCGGTGGCCGGCCGGGTCGACTCCGACGACGCGATCCGCGACGCCAGGACCTTCCCGCTGAAGCCGGCCGGCGGCCCCGACCTGGAGGGCCGCTGGATGTTCGAGGGGCCGCTGGAGCTCGAGCGCACCGGGCCGTTCGGCTACACCGTACGGATCCTGCCCTCGCACAGGCTGATTCCGGCGGGTGCGGATCTCGGCCTGGTGGCCCTGCCGACGGAGGCGGCGGGTGAGGACGCCGGTGTGCTGATGCGCTGACCCCGGGCTCGGGCGCGGTCCTCCCGTCACGGACGGGAGGACCGCGCCCTGCCGCGTGGGCTTCCTTCCTGCCGCGGACATTCATTCTTGACGTGCTCATGAGATGCCTTTAGGTTCCTGACGCATCACGGTGTTCATCATTCAGCTCAATGTTCATGTAGATGAACCAAGTTGAAGTGATACCCCGACCGGAAGGCAACCCCCCATGCGTACCGGAACGACTTCGCACGCCCTGCGGCGGCGAAAAGTCCTCGTCCTGACCCTCGCCACCGCACTCGCCGGCGTCCTCGGTGCGGCGCTCATGACCCCGGCGTCCGCCGTCAAGGAGAGCCCGGCCACCGTGAGGGCCGCGGCGGCGCCCGCGGCCTTCACCCATCCCGGAGTGCTGGTCGGCCGGCCCCAGCTCGACTTCGTGAAGGCCAAGGTGCAGGCCGGTGCCCAGCCGTGGAAGAGCGCGTTCGACCAGATGATGGCGAGCACGTACGCCTCGTTGTCCCGCTTTCCCAAGCCCCGTGCGATCGTCGAGTGCGGCTCGTACTCGAACCCTAACAACGGCTGTACGGACGAGCGCGAGGACGCGATCGCCGCCTACACCACGGCGCTGGCCTGGTATCTCACCGGGGACGGCCGGTACGCCAGGAAGTCCGTCGAGCTGATGGACGCATGGTCCGCCGTCATCAGGGACCACACCAACAGCAACGCCCCGCTGCAGACCGGCTGGGCGGGATCGTCCTGGCCCCGGGCCGCGGAGATCATCAAGCACACCTACCCCGCGGGCTGGCCGAACTCCGGCCGCTTCGGCACGATGCTGCGCACCGTGTACCTGCCGAAAGTGGCGAACGGCTCGCACTCCAACGGCAACTGGGAACTGAGCATGACCGAGGCCGCGATCGGCATCGCGGTCTTCCTGGAGGACCGGGCCGCCTACGAGAAGGCCGTCGCCACGTTCCGCGGACGTGTGCCCGCGTACATCTATCTGACCACCGACGGATCCCTGCCGAAGACCGCGCCGGGCTCGGGCCTGGACACCCGGGACGAGACAGTCCGCTACTGGCAGGGCCAGACGACGTTCATGAACGGGCTCAGCCAGGAGACCTGCCGTGACCTCACCCACACCGGGTACGGGCTCTCGGCCGTGTCGCACATCGCGGAGACCAGCCGCATCCAGGGCCAGGACCTCTACCCCGAGGTCGCCGACCGGCTGCGGCACGCGCTCGGACTCCACGCCAGGTACCAGCTGGGCGAGCCGGTCCCGGGCAATCTGTGCGGCGGCCGCCTCAAGGACAGGATCGGCCCGGTCACCGAGGTCGGCTTCAATGCGCTCGGCAACCGCATGGGCCACACGATGACCAACACCCGGCGGCTGACCGAGCAGCAGCGCCCGGCCGGGTCCAACAACCTGTTCGTCGCCTGGGAGACCCTCACGCACGCCGGCAACCCCAACTAGCGTGCTGGCGGGCCCTGCCCGGTATAAAGCCGGACAGGGCCCGCATGGCTCACTTCAGTTGTTGCCGCAGCTCGGCGATCGCTTCACCGACGTAGCCCTCCGTGGTCGACTTGTCGATCCCGAGACCGGAGAGCGGACCGCTGCCGTCCTCCACCTCCAGCAGGGCGAGCAGGATGTGCTCGGTGCCGACGTAGTTGTGCCCGAGCCGCAGCGCCTCGCGGAAGGTGAGCTCCAGGGCCTTGCGCGCTCGCGCGTCGTAAGGGATCACCTCGGGGAGTTCGTCGGCCGCGGCGGGCAGCGTGGCCGTGACCGCCTCGCGGACGCGCTCCAGGCCGACGCCCTGCGCCATGATCGCCTTCGCGGCCAGGCCCTCGGACTCCGCGAGCAGCCCGAGCGCAAGATGCTCGGGTCCCACGAGCCCGCTGCCCGCTGCGCGGGCCTCGTTGCTCGCGGCCGCCACGACGTTGCGGGCACGCGGGGTGAAGCGCCCGAAGCCCTGGCTCGGATCGAGATCGACCGGCTGGCCGGACTCCTTGGTGACGAACCGTTTCTGGGCGGCCTGCTTGGTGACCCCCATGCTCTTGCCGATGTCGGTCCATGAGGCGCCGGAGCGCCGGGCCTGGTCGACGAAGTGACCGATGAGATGGTCGGCGATGTCACCGAGGTGGTCGGCGGCGATGACGGCGTCGGAGAGCTGGTCGAGCGCACCGGAGTGCGCTTTCTTGATGGCCTCGATCAGATCGTCGAGACGCACGGGATGAGTCAGACGGACTGGATCTGTCATGCGACAACCTTAGGTTGACGACCCTTGGATCGTCAACCTTTGGTTGACGCACCTCTGTCGTGCCGAGATGTGACGTGTCCTGAAATTGGCAGGGCGCTGCCCGGGAGCCGTACGGCGTCCCGGGCAGCGCCCCTGTTCGTGGTGAGCCTGATCTGATCGACAGGCTCAGAAGGTGAGCTTGACGCTGTTGATGTAGCCGGTGTCGTAGCGGGCCACGTCCTGGACGCGCAGCTTCCAGGCGCCGTTGGCGACCTCGCTGGAGGCATTGACGGTGTACGTCTCGACCACGTTGTCCGCCGAGTCCGAACCGCTGGAGTTCTTCAGGCGGTACGCGGTCCCGTCCGGGGCGAGCAGGTCGATGACCAGGTCACCGCGCCAGGTGTGGACGATGTCCACGCCGACCTTGAGGGCGGCGGGGGCGTTGCCCGTGCGGCCGGTGACGTTGACCGTGGAGGTCCCGGTGCCCAGGTCGGGGATGGAGACATCGGCCGTGTTCTCGAAGACCGTGCCCGGGTCGGGGTCCGGCCCACCGGGGCGGGAGCCGACGTTGATGCCTGCCCAGGCGTCGGTGACCGCCTTGACCTCGGGGCTGGTCGCCCCGTACAGCTCCGTGGCGACCGCGATGGTGCCGGTGCGGGCGCCCGCGTAGTTCGTGGTGGAGTTGAACTTGGTGGTGAGGGCCTTGAACCAGATCAGCGATGCCTTGTCGCGGCCGATTCCGGTGACCGGCAGACCGTCGGAGGTCGGCGAGTCGTAGTTCACGCCGTTGATGGTCTTGGCGCCGCTGCCCTCGGAGAGCAGGTAGTACCAGTGGTTCGCGGGTCCCGAGGAGTAGTGGACGTCGATGTTGCCGATGCCCGAGTACCAGGCGTCCTTGGACGCCCCGTCCTTGCTCGGCTTGTCCATGTAGCGCAGCGGTGTGCCGTCGCCGTTGATGTCGATCTTCTCGCCGACCAGGTAGTCGCCGACGTCCGAGGTGTTGTTGCCGTAGAACTCCACGGCCGCGGCGAAGATGTCGCTCGTCGCCTCGTTGAGGCCGCCGGACTCGCCGCTGTAGACGAGCTTCGCGGTGACGGAGGTGAGGCCGTGCGTCATCTCGTGCGCGGCCACATCGATGGACGTGAGCGGTTTGGCGTTGCCGGAGCCGTCGCCGTAGGTCATGCAGAAGCAGCTGTCGGACCAGAAGGCGTTGACGTAGTTGTTGCCGTAGTGGACCCGGGAGTAGGCGCCGACGCCGTCACCGCGGATGCCGCTGCGGCCGTGCACGTTCTTGTAGTAGTCCCAGGTGAGGCCGGCGCCGTAGGCGGCGTCCGCGCCGGCGGTCTCCAGGTTGGAGGCCTGCCCGTTGCCCCAGACGTCGTCCGGTCCGGAGAACAGGGTGCCGGTGCCCGACGTACCGCGGTTGAGGTTGTACGTCTTGTGGTTGCCGCGGCCGCCGTCGGTCAGGTTGTACGTCGACCCGGACTGCGTGGACCCGACGTTGACCTGGCCGCTGTACTGCGTGTTGCCGGTGCCCGTCTCGACGGCCTGCCACTCGAAGAGCTTCGCGCCGGTGGAGGCGTCGGTGACGACGTGCAGTTCGTTCGGCGTGCCGTCGTGCTGCAGGCCGCCGACCACGGTCTCGTAGGCGAGCGTCGGCTTGCCCTCGGCCAGCCAGACCACCTTGCGCGGTGCGCGGTCGGCCTTCGCCTTCGCGGACCCTTCGGCCTTGGCCGCGCCCAGCGCCTGCTTCTCGGCGACGGACGGTGCGACGTCGGCGCTGGTGTCCACGTTCTTGAGCGTGGCCCGGGACGCCTTGGAGACCGACTCGGTCACTCCCGCCTTCGACTCGGAGACCACGAGGTCGCCGCCGAGGACCGGCAGTCCGGCGTAGGTGCGCTCGTAGCGGGTGTGCGTGGTGCCGTCGCGGTCCTGGGTGACATCGCGGACGAGCAGCTTCTCCTGGGCGGTCAGGCCCAGTTCCTTCGCGGTGGCGGCCGTGGTGGCGGACGCCTCGCGTATCAGCTCCGCACGCTGTGCGGGCGTCAGACTCTTCGGCAGGGCGCCCGGGTCGGCCTTCCCCGCCTTCGCCGCAGCTGGAACGGCGGATGCGGTGGTCTGGGCCGCGGACGTGCCGGTCTGGAAGCCGACGGCGAGGAGGGCGGCAGTGGCGACAAGAGCTCCGGTCGCGGTGGCGCGACGGCGATGCGTGGGTCTCACGCGAACTCCTTCTGCGAGGGGGGTACCGGCGAGCTGGGTAGGCAGGCCGGGCAGAGCATGCCGAGCATGTGGAGCACGTCGAGCATGTGGAGCTTTGTGGAGCGTGGATCGGGGGAAGAGTCGCACCAGTGACGCCCGTCTGTCAGGAGCGCGACAAGAAGTTGGCTGGAAATAGTTCGTTGAACGTGCAGTCATGTTCGTTGAGCGGACGTTTCGCTGATCGCCGTGGCGCGGGGGGCGCGCATTCACCGAAGACCGTGTGCGGCGCCGGAAGCGAGGCCGATGCGGAACCTGGCATGTACGAACGCAGTGTTGAGCACGTGTTGCCGCCGGTCGGGGAGATCGGGCGGAGGTGTGGCTCGTTCCGCACCCGTACGGGCGGGCGCGGCGAGGCCGACCCGGACCGCGCGGGTACGGGTCGGTGCGGGCGGCGCCGCCGACCGCGCGCTCGTGCCGCTGCCCGGCGCCGCCGCGCGGACGGCGCCGTCCCGGCCCCGTCCGCCGGTCTGTTCAGCCGACGAGGCTGTCCCGCCACGCCCGGTGCAGGCCTGCGAACCGACCGTCGCCGCCGGTCAGTTCGGCCGGTGTCCCGTCCTCCACGATCCTGCCGCTCTCCATCACCAGCACCCGGTCCGCGATCTCGACCGTCGACAGACGGTGGGCGATCACCACGGCCGTACGTCCCCGCAGCACCGTGTCCATGGCCCGCTGCACCGCGCGCTCTCCCGGGATGTCCAGGGAACTGGTCGCCTCGTCGAGGATGAGCACCGCGGGATCGGCGAGCAGTGCGCGGGCGAAGGCCACCAACTGGCGCTGGCCCGCGGAGATACGCCCGCCGCGCTTGCGTACGTCCGTGTCGTAGCCGTCCGGCAGGGCGCTGATGAAATCGTGTGCCCCGATGGCCTTCGCGGCGTGCTCGATCTCCTCGCGCGACGCGTCCGGACGGCCGACCGCGATGTTCTCCGCGACGGACCCGGAGAACAGGAACGCCTCCTGCGTCACCATCACCACTCCGCGCCGCAGTTCGGGTGGGGCCAGATCGCGCAGATCGACCCCGTCGAGCAGGACGCGTCCGTCGGAGGGGTCGTAGAACCGGGCCAGCAGCTTGGCCAGGGTCGATTTGCCCGCACCGGTCGAGCCGACCACCGCTACGGTCTGCCCCGCCGGAACAGTCAGATCGAACTGCGGCAGCACCTCACCGCCCCTGCGGTACGCGAACCGGACGCCGTCGAAGACCACCTTGCGGCCCGGCCGGTCCGTGTCCCGCGCGGGCAGCCGGCGGGGCTCGACCGCCTCGGGGACCGAGGGGACCTGGGCCAGCAGGCCCGCGATCTTCTCCAGGGAGGCGGCCGCCGACTGGTAGGAGTTCAGGAACATGCCGAGCCGGTCGATGGGGTCGTACAGCCGCCGCAGATACAGCACCGCCGCCGCCAGCACACCCAGCGCCAGCGTCCCGCCCGCCACCCGGTACGCACCCCACAGCACGATCCCGGCGACCGCGGTGTTCGCGACCAGCCGGGAGCCGACGACGAAGCGCGCCATCTCCAGCAGTGCATCGCCGTTGCTGCGCTCATGCCGGTGGTTCAGCACCCGGAACTCGCCGTCATTGGCCGGCTCGCGGCGGAACGCCCGCACCGGCCGGATTCCGTTCATCGTCTCGGCGAACTTCACGATCACGGCAGCGATCGCGGTGGAGCGCTGCATGAAGACGGACTGGACACGCCGCTGGTAGAGCCGGACCAGCAGATACAGCGGGACGAAGGACAGCACCGCAACGGTGCCGAGTCCGAGGTCGAGCCAGAGCAGCATCGCCGAGATGAAGACGAAGGACAGAATGACGCCGATGAGCTCCTGGAGTCCCTCGCTCAACAGCTCCCGCAGCGACTCGACGTCGGCCGTGGACCGGGAGATCAGCCGGCCCGAGGTGTACCGCTCGTGGAAGTCCACGCTCAGCGCCTGCGCATGGCGGAAGATCCGGCCGCGCAGATCCAGCAGGACGTCCTGATTGACCCGGGCGGACACGCGGATGAAGCCGTACTGGAACGCGCCCGCGCCCAGCGAGCAGAGCGCGTACCCCGCGCCGACGGCGGCCAGCGGACCGTAGTCGTGCGAGCGGAACGCCGGGACGCCGCGGTCGATCGCATACGCCACCAGCATCGGTCCGGCCTGCACCGCGGCCTGCTGGAGCAGCAGGAGCAGCGCGGCGACGGCGACCCGGGCGCGCCGTGGCACGAGAAGGGAACGCAGCAGCATCCCGGTCGCCCCCGCGGGCGCGGGGAGGGCATCCTGGTCGAAGGGGTCGTCCCCGCCCTGGTCCGGCCGTCCGGCGCCGGTGGACCTGGCGTCGTCGGCGTCCTCGATGCCGTCCATCGCGGTCGTCGAGGTCATCGTGCGCCACTCCCTTCCGAGCCGGACATCAACCAGGCGTACTCCGCGTTCGTACGCAGCAGTTCATGGTGGGTGCCCACCGCGGCGATCCGTCCCTCGGACAGCAGCGCCACCCGGTCGGCGAGCATCACGGTCGACGGCCGGTGCGCCACCACCAGCGCGGTCGTGTTGTCGAGCACCCTGCGCAGCGCCGCCTCCACCAGGGCCTCCGTGTGGACGTCGAGGGCGGACAGCGGGTCGTCGAGGACCAGGAATCGTGGCCGGCCGACCACCGCGCGGGCCAGCGCGAGGCGCTGGCGCTGTCCACCGGAGAGGCTGAGGCCCTGTTCGCCGACCTGGGTGGCGACGCCCTGAGGGAGACGGTCCACGAAGCCGGCCTGGGCGATGTCGAGGGCGTGGCGCAGGGCCTCCGCCCTGTCGCCACTGTCCGGGACCTGCGCGCCGTCCGGGACCTCCGCCGCGTCCGGGCCGTCCGGTGGGCGGGAGCCGTGTGCCGGATGCGAGCCGCCCACGCCCATCAGGACGTTTTCACCGACGCTCGTCGAGAACAGCGTCGGCTCCTCGAACGCCACCGATACCAGTTCGCGCAGCCGCTGCCGCGGCATCGCGGTGATGTCCTCGCCGTCGAGCGTGATCCGTCCGGCCGTCGCCTCGTACAGCCGTGGCACCAGCGCGGTGAGCGTGGTCTTCCCGCTGCCGGTGGCGCCGACCAGGGCCATCGTCTCCCCTGGCCGGATCCGGAGGTCGATCCCGGCGAGAACCGGCGCGGTGTCCGCGGGCGCGTCCGGGTAGCGGAACTCGACGCCCTCGAACCGCAGTCCGCCCACGTCGGCGTCCGGTCGGTTCCGGGCGCTCAGGTCCGCATCCCGCCGGTCCGCATCCCGCTCGTCCGCCTCCCGCCGGTACGTCTCACGCTCCTCCTCGGCGTCCAGCACCTCGAAGTACCGCTCCGTCGCCGTCGCCGCCTCCTGGCTCATCGCCAGCAGAAAGCCGATCGACTCCACCGGCCAGCGAAGCGCCAGCGCCGTCGACAAGAACGCCACCAGCGTGCCCGCCGACAGGTCTGCGTCCGCGACCTGGATCGTGCCCAGCACCAGCGCGGCGCCGATCGCCAGCTCCGGAATCGTGGTGATCAGCGCCCAGATGCCGCCCAGCAGCCGGGCCTTGCCCAGCTCCGTGCCGCGCAGCCGCTCGGCGAGCATCCGGAAGGCATCGGCCTGACTGCGGTGCCGGCCGAAGCCCTTGACGATACGGATGCCGAGCACGCTCTCCTCGACGACCGTCGTCAGGTCGCCGACCTGGTCCTGCGCCTGCCGGGCCACGATCCAGTACCGGGCCTCGAACAGTGAGCACACGACGACCAGGGGCACGACGGGCGCCAGCAGCACCAGCCCCAGCGTCCAGTCCTGCGCGAGCAGCAGCACGAACCCCATCAGGATCGTGGCCGCGTTGACGAGCAGAAAGGTCAGCGGGAAGGCGAGGAACATCCGGATCAGCATCAGATCGGTGGTGCCGCGCGACAGCAACTGACCTGAGGCCCAGCGGTCGTGGAAGGACACCGGCAGCCGCTGCAGATGACGGAACAGATCGGCCCGCATGGCCGCCTCCACGCCGGCGAGCGGCCGGGCCACCAGCCACCGGCGGAAGCCGAACAGGACGGCCTCGGCAGCACCCAGCAGAAGCAGGACCAGCGCCCCGAGCCAGACTCCGCCCGGGTCACTGTCAGCGACGGGACCGTCGACGATCCACTTGAGCACGAGCGGGATCACGACGCTCAGACAGGACGCCACAACGGCGACGAAAGCGGCGCTGAACAGGCGCGTCCGGACGGGCCGTACATACGGCCACAGCCGTAGCAGTGTGCGCACGGCGGACCGGTCCTTGGTGACAACGTGTGTGGTGGGCATCAGGTGCGAGCCTACGGTTTGCCACTGACAGCGCTCATGTGGTTTTCCGTGGCGCCGCCCGCCCGGACGCGTCGTCGTGAAGTGGGCCGGTGGGGCACCGACCGGCCCCGCCCGGGCCCCGCACGCTACGCCCGGACCTTCAGCAGCAGCACCGACCGCGCCGGCACCGTCACCACCGCGCCGCCCTCGTGCACCGTTGCGGGGGCTGTGTCCTGGTCCTCCAGCGAGGTGTCGACCACCAGCTCGTACGAGGTGGCCCAGGGCGGGCCCGGCAGACGGAAGTCCACCGGGCGGTGCGCCGCGTGCAGGATCGTCAGAAAGCTGTCGTCCGTCACCTGGGCGCCCCGCGCGTCCCGTCCCGGGATGTCCCGTCCTGAGAGGTACAGCGCGAGGGTGGCTGAGGGCGCGTACCAGTCCGCCTCGTTCATCTCCGTGCCGTGCGGGGTGAACCAGGCCAGGTCCCGCAGGCCGTCCGCCGCCTGCGGGCGGCCGGAGAAGAAGGCCCGGCGGCGCAGCACCGGATGGGTGTGGCGCAGTGCGAGCAGCCTCCTTGTCAGCGCCAGCAGCCCGGCCGGTCCCGGTTGCCCGGGCAGCGACCAGTCCAGCCAGCTGACCTCGTTGTCCTGGCAGTAGGCGTTGTTGCTGCCGCCCTGCGTACGCCCCATCTCGTCACCCGCGACCAGCATCGGCACCCCGGTCGACAGCAGCAGCGTGGTCAGCAGGTTCCGGATCTGCCGGCGGCGCAGCGCATTGACGCGTGGGTCGTCCGTCTCACCTTCCGCTCCGCAGTTCCAGGACCGGTTGTCGTTCGTCCCGTCCCGGTTGCCCTCGCCGTTGGCCTCGTTGTGCTTCTGCTCGTAGCTGACCAGGTCGCGCAGGGTGAAGCCGTCGTGGGCGGTGACGAAGTTGATGGAGGCGTAGGGGCGCCGGCCGCCCCAGGCGTACAGGTCGCTGGAGCCCGACAGCCGGTAGCCGAGGTCGCGTACGTCGGGCAGCGCGCCGCGCCAGAAGTCCCGTACCGCGTCCCGGTAGCGGTCGTTCCACTCCGTCCACAGCGGCGGGAACGCGCCCACCTGGTAGCCGCCGTTGCCCACGTCCCACGGCTCGGCGATCAGCTTCACCCTGCGCAGCACCGGGTCCTGGGCGATCACCGCGAGGAACGGGGAGAGCATGTCGACGTCGTGCATGGAGCGCGCCAGGGCCGCCGCCAGGTCGAAGCGGAAGCCGTCCACCCCCATCTCGGTCACCCAGTAGCGCAGTGAATCGGTGATCAGCCGCAGCACATGGGGCTGGACCACGTGCAGGGTGTTGCCGCACCCCGTGTAGTCCGTGTACCGCCGGGCGTCGGACTGCAGGCGGTAGTAGCCGCGATTGTCGATACCGCGCAACGACAGCATCGGACCCAGCTCGCCGGCCTCCGCCGTGTGGTTGTAGACCACGTCCAGGATGACCTCGATGCCCGCGTCGTGCAGCGAGCGCACCATCCGCTTGAACTCGCCCACCTGCTGCCCGCGCGTCCCGCCCGAGGCGTATCCGGCGTGCGGCGCGAAGTAGCCGATGGAGTTGTAGCCCCAGTAGTTGCGCAGCCCGCGGCGCAGCAGATGGTCCTCGTGCGCGAACTGGTGGACGGGCAGCAGTTCGACGGCCGTCACCCCGAGGCGCACCAGGTGCTCGATCGCCGCCGGGTGCGCGAGCCCGGCGTAGGTGCCCCTGAGGTTCGGCGGGATTCCCGGATGGAGCTTGGTGAAACCGCGGACGTGCAGCTCGTAGATGACCGAGTCCGCCCAGGGCGTCTTGGGCCTGCGGTCGTCCATCCACTCGTCGTCGGCGCCCTCGTCATGGACCACGACCCCTTTGGGCACGTACGGCGCCGAGTCACGCTCGTCGCGCACCGTGTCGGCGACATGCTGCTGCGGCCAGTCCCGCACATGCCCGTACACCTGCGCAGGCAGCGTGAAGTCGCCGTCCACCGCCCGTGCGTACGGGTCGAGCAGCAGCTTCGCGGGATTCCAGCGCGCTCCCGTCCACGGGTCCCAGCGGCCGTGCACCCGGTAGCCGTACCGCTGCCCCGGTCTCACGCCCGGTACGAAGCCGTGCCAGATCTCGTGGGTGAGCTCGGTCAGCGGCAGCCGTGTCTCGGTCGCGGCGGCGCCCGCCCCGTCGAACAGGCACAGCTCGACCGCCTCCGCGCCGCCCGCCCACAGCGCGAAGTTGGTGCCCGAGACCCCGTCCGGCCCGGCCCGGTAGCGTGCACCGAGCGGTGTCGGCGCCCCCGGCCACACCGGCGGCCTGCCGCCACCGCCCGAGGTGCCGGCGTGGCCGTTGACGCCGGCCACCGCCGCAGGCAGGCCGGGCAGCATGCCCCGCACCCCCTCCTGCGCTGTCTCCTGCTCGGCTGCGCTCGACACCTGCCGGCCTCCCGCGGCTCGCCTCGCGTGCACCCGGCCCGCGGCGTCCCGGCCGCGAGCACCCCACGCGTGGTCCTCCCACCAGTTCTGCCCGCACCACCCTGCTCCCAACATGGCCCGGCACTCACGTTTCTCCTCCCGTTCGCCCTCGCGTTTCCCCCCGACGTTTCCCCTGGAGGGGCGTGGTCGTTGAGCGGTACGTGACATATGTACTGAAGCGGGCGGGGCGCGCCGTCGCGCTCGCCCTGGCAGGGGCAGGGCTGATCGCGGGAATTGTCGGATGCACCGGCGACAAACCCGAGGTCGCCGACAAACCGAGGGCACCCGAGAACACGATCCGCATCACGCCCGAGGACGGCTCGAAGGGGGTCAGCCGGGAGGGGGCGATCAAGGTGAGCGTGTCGAGCGGCCGGCTGGAACGGGTCGAGGTGACCCAGGTGGAGGACGCCGATCCCGTCGAAGTCCACGGACGCATCTCCGCGGACCGCCTGCGCTGGACTCCCGCCGACGGCGTCCGGCTGCGGCTCGCGGCCAAGTACAGCATCGACGTGGTGGCGGTCGACGGCAGCGGCCGTCGTGCGGCCCGCCACACCACGTTCACGACCCAGGTCCCCGAACGCCGGTTCATCGGCTACTTCAAGCCCGAGAACCGTTCGACCGTCGGCACCGGAATGATCGTTTCGTTCGACTTCAACCGGGAGATCGAGAACCGCGCGGCCGTCGAACGCGCAATCCGCGTCACCTCGGATCCTCCTGTCGAGGTCGCCGGCCACTGGTTCGGCACGGCGCGGCTCGACTTCCGGCCGCGCACCTACTGGAAGCCGGGCACACGGGTCACGGTCGATCTGCGGCTGCGCGACGTCGAGGCGGCGCCGGACGTGTACGGCATCCAGGACAAGACCATCGCCTTCACGGTCGGCCGCTCGCAGGAGTCCCTGGTGGACGCGGCGGCCCACACCATGCAGGTGCGGCGTGACGGTGAGCTGCTGGCGACCGTGCCGATCACGGCGGGCGCGCCCAAGACGACCACGTACAACGGGAAGATGGTGGTCACCGAGATGTTCGAGGTGACCCGGATGAACGGTGCGACGGTCGGCTTCAAGAAGCGCAACGGCAAGGGCGAGTACGACATCAAGGACGTTCCCCACGCGATCCGGCTGACCAGATCCGGCACCTTCCTGCACGGCAACTACTGGGCCGACCCGGACGTCTTCGGCGCGGCCAACGTCAGCCACGGATGTGTCGGACTGCGGGACGAGAAGGGCGGCAGCAGCGACGCTCCGGCGGGCTGGTTCTTCGACCGGACGCTGATCGGCGACGTGGTGGAGGTCGTCAACTCCCGCGACAAGCAGGTCGCCCCCGACAACGGTCTCGGCGGCTGGAACATGGACTGGGCGAGTTGGAAGGCGGGCTCGGCGATCGAGTGATCATGTGATCGGAGTGCCCCGGCGCCGGCGCCGGCGCCGGGAACCGCCGACCTGCGGGGTGCTGCCCCCACAAGCCATTTGGGACGGAACGGTGACAAGGCCGTGGTCGAACATCACCCTCCCGTGTGATTACCTGTCGCCGAGCGTGCGTATGGGGCGCGCGGGGGTGCGGCCTTGGTGATCCCAGGCTGCTTGAGGGGAGATCACGACTGTGAACGGGCAGCCGATATCGGGGGCATCGGCCAGGGCCGGACGCGGACGCGGGGGCGCCGCACTGTCCGCACTGGTGCTGGGGGCGATGCTGGTACTCACGGCCTGCGGCGGCGGGGGCGGCGGCTCGGACAAGGGCAGCAGCGACGGGGGCACGAAGGGCGGCGAGGTCGCGAATTCGGCGTCCCAGGCCGTGGTGACCATCGCGCCCAAGGACGGCGCCGATGCCGTCGCGACCAGCGGTGTGCTCAAGGTGACCGCCACCAAGGGCAAGCTGACGACGGTCACCGTGCAGGACGACAAGGGCACGAAGATCGAGGGCAAGATCGCCGGCGACGGGGCGAGCTGGGAGCCGCTCCAGCACCTGGCAGGCTCCACCAAGTACAAGGTGCACGCCGTCGCCAAGGACGAGGAAGGCCGTGAGTCGGCCAAGGACACCACGTTCACCACGCTCGTGCCGCAGAACACCTTCATCGGGCACTACACGCCCGAGGACGGCTCGACGGTCGGTGTCGGCATGCCCGTCTCGATCAACTTCACCCGGGGGATCACCAACCCCGAGGCCGTCGAGAACGCCATCAAGGTCACCGCGGAGCCGTCCGTCCCGATCGAGGGCCACTGGTTCGGCAACGACCGTCTCGACTTCCGTCCGGAGAAGTACTGGGCCGCGGGCACCAAGGTGACCGTGAAGCTCAACCTGGACGGCGTCGAGGGGCGCCCCGGGGTGTACGGCAAGCAGGCCAAGTCCATCTCGTTCACCATCGGCCGCAGTCAGGTCTCCACCGTGGACGCGAGCGCGCACACCATGAAGGTCGTGCGGGACGGCAAGGAGATCAAGAACATCCCGATCACCGCGGGCGCGCCGTCGACCACCACGTACAACGGCCAGATGGTCATCAGCGAGAAGTACAAGGTGACCCGGATGAACGGCGCCACCGTCGGCTTCGGCGGTGAGTACGACATCAAGGACGTGCCGAACGCGATGCGGCTGTCCACCTCGGGCACCTTCATGCACGGCAACTACTGGGCCTCGTCGGGGACCTTCGGTTCGGCCAACGTCAGCCACGGCTGCGTGGGCCTGCGGGACGTCCGCGGCGGCGGCGACAGCGGCACCCCGGCCGCCTGGATGTTCAACAACTCGATCATCGGCGACGTGGTGATCGTGAAGAACTCCAAGGACAAGCAGATCGCTCCGGAGAACGGCCTGAACGGCTGGAACATGCCCTGGTCGGAGTGGACCAAGTAGGACGTCCCGAGGGGGCCCGGTGCTGTGAGCCACAGCACCGGGCCCCCTCGCGTTAACGGGGGCTAACCTGCCCCCATGACTGTTTCCCTCGAAGTCTCCGACGGCGTCGGCACCATCCGCCTGGACCGCCCGCCGATGAACGCCCTGGACATCGCCACGCAGGACCGGCTGCGCGAGCTCGCCGAGGAGGCGACCCGGCGCGACGACGTGCGGGCCGTGATTCTGTACGGCGGCGAGAAGGTGTTCGCGGCGGGCGCGGACATCAAGGAGATGCAGGCGATGGACCACACGGCGATGGTCGTGCGTTCCCGTGGTCTGCAGGAGTCCTTCACCGCCGTCGCCCGCATCCCCAAGCCCGTCGTCGCCGCCGTCACCGGCTACGCGCTCGGCGGCGGCTGCGAGCTCGCGCTGTGCGCCGACTACCGGATCGCCGCGGACAACGCCAAGCTCGGCCAGCCGGAGATCCTGCTCGGCCTGATCCCCGGCGCCGGCGGCACCCAGCGCCTGTCCCGGCTGATCGGTCCCTCCCGCGCCAAGGACCTGATTTTCACCGGCCGCATGGTGAAGGCGGACGAGGCGCTCACGCTCGGGCTGGTCGACCGCGTCGTACCGGCCGCCGAGGTGTACGAGCAGGCCCACGCCTGGGCCGCGGCCCTCGCCAAGGGCCCGGCGATGGCGCTGCGGGCCGCCAAGGAGTGCGTGGACGCGGGTCTGGAGACGGACATCGAGACGGGACTGGCCGTCGAACGGAACTGGTTCGCGGGGCTGTTCGCGACCGAGGACCGCGAGCGCGGTATGCGCAGCTTCGTCGAGGAGGGGCCGGGCAAGGCCAAGTTCCTCTGATCGGACATGAGTTGGCGCGCCGCAGAACCGGCGGCGCGTCAACTCGCCTGCTCGGCCCGTCAAACCTTAAGGCGGGATTAAGGCAGAACGGCTCACTGTGCCGGGTGATCATTCGAGTGCAAGGCGTCAGTGCAGCTCAAGCCGGGTATGAATGGCCGTATGGGGCCAGAGTCATATGCCATTCGGTACCTCCGGGACGCCTCGCTCCGGGGGCCCTATTCCCCGGGAACGGCCACGCAGAAGCCGCGGTCCGGCCATGATGGAGGCATGGCGGGCCTCGAGGGTGTGGGACAACCACGGCAGCGCGCGCATGCGGCCGCCGCATGGCGGGCACCGGCAGCCGATGACGAACAGGCGCTCAAGGCACTGGAGTTGTTCGGCAATCCGGCGGAAGCGGAAGTGCGGCTGCCGTCCCTGCCCGAATCCGCCGCCACCGCACGCCGGCTGACGCAGTGTGTGGTGCAGCGCCAGTGGGCGCTGCCCGCCCAGACCTGCGAGCATGCCGTCCTGCTCGTCTCCGAGCTCGTCGGCAACGCGGTCCGCCATACGGGTGCGCGGGTGTTCGGGCTGCGCATACAGCGCCGCCGCGGCTGGGTGCGGGTCGAGGTGCGCGATCCCTCGCGCGGCCTGCCCTGTCTGATGCCGGTCCAGGAGATGGACACCAGTGGCCGCGGTCTGTTTCTCGTCGACAAGCTCTCCGACCGGTGGGGCGTGGATCTCCTGCCGCGAGGCAAGACCACCTGGTTCGAGATGCGAATCGGCGATCACTGACCCGCGGGATCACCGCGAAGCGTCACCGTCCACCGGGATGCACAGAAGCCCCCTCGCGCCTTGCGGTGCGGTGGGGCTCCTGTGTGGTGCGCCGTGGATTGGGGGGGTGTATCCACGGCCGCTCAGGACGACCTGGCCCGGGTCGATGGGGGTCGTGTCTTCGACTATGACAGACAGGGGGACTGTCGCCAAGCCCCCATACTCGGACATATGACATCAAGGCTGTATTCATTGGAAGTGAATCTTAGGTGAGATCGGCCACCTGCCTGTAAATCAATGAATAACTATCGGTTCCGACGGTTGTTTCATTGATCATTTCATGCGGAGTGCTTCCATTGGGGGCGACCCGGCGGCGCATCGATTTCGTCAATCGTTATCTTTCGGGCATCTCGCCCCTACTGTGCTTACCCGTGACCCCGACGACGACATCTCTCACCGCACGGACCGCGGCGCTGCTCGGCGGCGTCCTGCTCTCCCTTCTCGCGGGCTGCGGCTCCGGCGGCGCGGGCGATGACACCACCGAGGCGCGCGGCACCCGTACCGCCGCGGCGCCGGCCAGGACGAAGCAGGCCGTGGCCGGACTGGAGGGCATGCCGCCCGTCCTCGACCCCCGGGACGTCTACGCGGCGAACCGGCCGGGCATGCTCTCGCCGACGGTCAAGGGATACCCGTCGCGGGTGTACGTCCCCAACACCAACTCCAACACCGTGACGGTCATCGACCCCGAGACGTACCGGGTGATCGCGACCATCCCGGTCGGGGTCCAGCCGCAGCACGTGGTTCCGTCCTGGGACCTGAAGACGCTGTGGGTCAACAACAACCGCGGACACACGCTCACTCCGATCGACCCGGCGACCGGAGTGGCGGGCAAGCCTGTCGAGGTGCACGACCCGTACAACCTGTACTTCACGCCCAACGGCAAGTACGCGATCGTCATGGCGTCGCTGGACCGTGAGCTCGTCTTCCGCGATCCGCACACCATGGAGCGGAAGAAGGCGATCCCGGTCCCGTGTTACGGCGTCAACCACGCGGACTTCTCGCCCGACGGCAGGTACTTCGTCGTCTCCTGCGAGTTCTCCGCCCAACTGCTCAAGGTCGACACCGAGAAGATGGAGGTCATCGGACGGCAGAAGCTGCCCCTCAAAGGCGCGATGCCGCAGGACGTGAAGCTCTCCCCGGACGGAAGGACCTTCTACATCGCCGACATGATGGCGCACGGCGTGTGGGTGCTCGACGGGGAGAGGTTCACCGAGCCCGCGCTGATGCCCACCGGCAAAGGCGCCCACGGCCTCTACGTCAACCGCGACTCCAGCGAGATGTTCATCTCCAACCGCGGCGAGGGCTCCATCTCCGTCTTCGACTTCGAGCAGAACCGGCTGACCAAGAAGTGGTGGCTCCCGGACGGCGGCAGCCCGGACATGGGCGGGGTCTCGTCGGACGGCAAGGTGCTGTGGCTGTCCGGGCGATACCACTCCGAGGTGTACGCCGTCGACACACGGACCGGCGAGCAGCTGGCCCGTATCCCCGTCGGCAGCGGTCCGCACGGTCTTGCCGTCTATCCGCAGCCGGGCCGCTACTCGCTGGGCCACACGGGAGTCTTCCGCTAGGGGAGTCCGATGCCGTCTTCGAGCAGGCTGCCGGCCCGCTCAGCCGGCCGTGAGGATCGCCTCCGATGCCACGGGCCGGAACCCCGCCGTCTGGAACAGCCGTACGCTGCGGGCATTGCCCGGCGACTGCTGCGACCACAGCACCGAGTCCGGCACCAACTGGCGGGCCGCGCGGGCCAGCGCAAGGCCGAGACCCCGGCCACGTGCCTCCTCGTCGACCTCGAGCGCGACCTCCCAGCGCCCCGCGAGCCCCCGGCCGAGAATCAGTACCCCGCCGTCGGCGGCCCAGACCCGCACGTCGTCGCGGTACTTCAGGGCCCGGGCGACCCGAGGGTGCTCCGGGTCCTCGATCTCACGCAGCTCGATGCCGGGCCTGCCGGGCAGCGCACCGGCGACCGTCACCAGGTCGATCGTGTTCATCGAGCGCCCGGTACGGGCCATCAGGGCACACAGGAAGCCCGGGTTCATCGCGGCGGCCAGCCGGTCGGAGTCGGTGGCGGCCAGCCGGTCCTGTACCCACTGCGGATCCTCGTCGGTGAAGACCACCGAGTGGGCGGTGAACGCCACCACCCCGGCGTCACGGGCCGCCGGCTGGCGGACCACGGTGACCGCGCCGTCGCCCGGCGGGAACTCCCCCCGGGCCGCGGCGGTCAGGATCCGTCCCAGTTCCTCGCTCATCCCATGCCCTCCCTCGTCCCCGGTGCGGGACTCCCCTCCATGATCTGCGAGCGACGGCCGATAATCTGACCCCCGTCAGTAATGCACCAAGAAGGGGCGGAAGCAGTGGCGGACATCGAAGAGGCGCGCAAGGCGTTCGAGCGCTACGACCTGAACGGCGACGGCCTGATCACGGCGGCCGAGTACAAGAGCGTGATGGCGCAGCTGGGCGACTTCAACGTCACCGAGACCGTCGCCGAAGCGGTGATCAGGACCAAGGACGCCAACGGCGACGGTCAGCTGACGTTCGACGAGTTCTGGGTCTCGCTCAACCAGGCCTGACGAGCCAGGACGGCCCCCGTCCCCGGGATGCCGGGGACGGGGGCCGTCACATGCGCCGGGCCGGTCAGCACTCGATGATGTTCACGGCGAGACCGCCGCGCGCCGTCTCCTTGTACTTCACCGATCGGAAGCGGCATCTGATCACGCTTCTGACCTCGGATTTCTTACGATTCCCGGCTCAGAGTCGCCGCATCAGGGACTTTCCAGGGATTTCGTCCTGAACAGGGACTGCCACGAGTGTTCCTTCTCCTTGGCGGGCAGCCTGTGACGCGGCGTCATGCGACGCGACCGCTCAAGCGGGATGATCTGGTGTGCTCCGGCCCGGCACCTCGGGCAGCCGCTCCAGCAGCCCCGGCCTGTTGCAGACCCGCGAATCAGACGTCACACAAAGGCCGAAGTCCTGCGTTGCTCACGGGAATGATCGCGTGACAGCATTGCTTGAGTGACTGAGAACGGGGCCGACATACCGAAGCCTCAACGCGTTTCGCGGCTGGCCGAGTTGGTGGCTGCGTCGGTTCCGGCGACGCAGCCGGAGCCACCCTCGGAGTCGGAACCGGAGACAGTTCCGGTGGCGTCGCAGGCTCCGGAACAGACCGCGTCAGATGCGGAACCGGCCGACGATCAACTGGCCGTGGCAAGGCGTGAGTTTGCTGCGTTGCTGGGTGAATTCCGGCGTACTGCTGTGCTGGTGCCGTTCGATGCGTACGGGAGTCTGTGGACCGCGGATCAGGGCGGGGTGCGGTGGATCTGTGCGTTCTCGGACGAGGAGGCTTTGGCCGACTTCGCGCGGGCGCGCGGGGAGGCGGAGCGGGAGTGGGCGTACCGGACGGTTCTGGGTGCGCGGCTTTTGGACGTGATGGTGCCGATGCTGCCGGGGCCTGCGGGGGTTGCGCTGGATGCGGGCAGTGACGGGGGCATGTTGTTTCCGCCGGTTGCGGGCATCGTGCCCGATGCGGTGGCGGTTGATCTCGGGGGGACAGTGTGAGCGGGAAAGATCCTGATCTGCAGGCGCCGCCGGTGGCTTTGCTGGCCATCGCGATGGGCATCGATCTGGCGCATGCCGAGCTGAAGGAGCTCGGCATGATCGGTGAGGCGACCACCGGGCGGGGGTTCTCGGATCTTGCTCTGTCCGGCATGGAGTTGGGGCATGCCGGTCTGACGGATGAGTTCACGACGTTCTGCGAGCGCTGGGAGTGGGGCGTGCGGGCCCTGACCATCAAGGGAAACGTCTTCGCGCAGGGCGTGGGCCTGTCGGCGGGTTCGTATGCCGAGCAGGAGCAGTACGTCAAGGACTCGATCAAGATCGGCGTCAACTCGGTCAACGGCAACCCGCATCTGACCGAGGACCAGGTCAAGGAGATGCGCTGGGACCAGATCAAGAACCAGACCATCTTCGACAACCCCGACTGGAGCGCCGAGTCGTTCTCCGAGGCGCACGAGGAGGTGAAGCAGACCTGGAAGAACACCGGGTACGACGTGATGGACGCGCAGATGGACTCGATGGAGCGCTCGGGTCTGATCGATCCGAAGCTGCGTGACCAGATGGATGTGGAGCTCCGCGAAATGTTCGACCCGGACGAGGCGACCGTCGCGCAGGCCGAGGAGCCGCGGTGGGGGGAGAGCCGCTGATGGGGGATTTCGGAATCATCGGTGACCTCGCAGGCAAGGCGACCGACAAGATCGTCGACGGCGTCGA